>JBJOMZ010000001.1:0-65464 GCA_046052105.1 Verrucomicrobiota bacterium
GAAATGATCACCAAGGCCAAGCAGTCCGGCGCCATCGTCATCCTCCATGCCACCAACACCGTCTTCAGCGAACACGGCCACGCGAACAAACTTCCACCCTTCATCGCAGCCGTGCGCCAACTCGCCGCGGAACACGACGTCATGCTGGTGGATCACTACAAAATGTTCACCGAGCAAAAACAGGGTGCCGAGCTCCGCACCTGGTTTGCTGATGCCATCCACCCCAACGGCCTAGGCCACGCCCACATGGCCACCGAAATGTTCCGCGTCATCGGCATTTACGATGAAAAAAGTGATACGTGCCACCTGGCGAAGTGATAGCGGGCAAATTCAGGAACTTTTTTCCTCCCCAACTCGCAAAACCCGTATTTCCCCCCTTTTTCCGACGATTTTGCTTGTCAAAGGCCCTGCAACCCTTAGTTTCGCCCTCCGTTTTCCTTTCGAAAACCCGTTGCGCGGTCGGAGCCCTGGTGCGCAATGGTTACTAAATTCCAGGGCAATGCAGTCAGGAAAACGAACCAACAACCAAACCATTAACCATACATTATTATGAGCTCTGCTCTCGAAGAACCCGTCAATCAGGAGTTGATTGACTTGATCGATTCCAAATTCCGCGAATTCCGCGAAGGATCGATCCTCAAAGGAACCATCCTGGAAATCCGTCCCCAGGTCGTCATTGTCGATATCGGCTACAAGTCGGAAGGCGCCATCGCTGCCAATGAATTCGAAGACGATGACATCGAAGTCGGCGACGAAGTCGAAGTGCTTCTCGAAAAACTGGAAAACGACGAAGGCATGGTCGTTCTCTCCAAAGAAAAAGCCGCCCACAAGCAAAACTGGGACAAGATCGTCAAGGTGTTTCAAGACGGCGGCCTCGTTCGCGGCAAGGTCAAAGCTGCGGTCAAAGGCGGTCTCACCGTCAACGTCGGCGTGGAAGCCTTCCTGCCCGGTTCGCAAGTGGACATTATCCCACCGAAAGATCTCAACGAATACATCGGCAAGGTGTATGAGTTCAAAATCGTCAAGGTCAACGACGAGCGCAAGAACGTCGTTCTCTCCCGCCGCGAGGTCATCGAGGCCGAGCGCAGCGAGCAACGCCAGCGTTTCCTCGGCACCGTTTCCGCCAACGACAAGGTCGTGGGCACGGTCAAGAACATCACCGACTTCGGCGCATTCGTCGATCTCGAAGGCATGGACGGCCTGCTGCACATCACCGACATGTCCTGGGGTCGCATCAACCACCCCAGCGAGATGCTTCACATCGGTCAATCGCTGGAAGTGCTGATCCTCGAAGTCGACCGCGACAAAGAGCGCGTATCCCTCGGTCTCAAGCAAATGTCGGAAAATCCCTGGGCCGACATCGAAGCCCGTTTCCCCATCAGCACTCGCGTCAAAGGCAAGATCACCAAACTGCTGCCTTACGGCGCGTTCTGCGAGATCGAAAAAGGCGTGGAAGGCCTCATCCACGTGTCCGAGCTCAGCTGGGTCAAGCGCATCACCCGCCCGAGCGACGTCCTGTCCCTCGGTCAGGAAATCGAAGCTGTGGTGCTGGGCATCAGCATCGACGAGCAGAAGATCTCCCTCGGTGTGCGTCAGCTCGACGCGAACCCATGGGACGAGATCGAAAGCCGCTTCCCGATCGGTGCTACCGTCAAGGGCCCTGTGCGCAACCTCACCGCTTACGGTGCTTTTGTGGAACTGGAAGAAGGCATCGATGGCATGATCCACGTGTCCGACATGTCCTGGACCCGCAAGATCAACCATCCATCCGAAGTGCTCAAAAAAGGCGACGAGATCGAAGCCATCGTGCTTTCCATCGACAAAGCCAATCAGCGCGTTTCGCTCGGCGTCAAGCAGCTTGAGGAAGATCCCTGGAGCCTCATCGACAAGCGCTTCAAAGTGGGCGACATCGTCAAAGGTAAGGTCGCCAAGATCGCCAGCTTCGGTGCTTTCGTCAGCTTGGAAGGCGACATCGACGGCCTCATCCACATCTCGCAACTCAGCGAGGACCACGTGGAGAAAGTCAAGGATGTCATCAAAGTGGGCGACGACGTCGAAGCCCGCGTCATCAAGGTGGACAAAGTCGAGCGCCGCATCGGTCTCTCGATCAAGGCCCTCAGCTACAGCGAGGATCAACTTAAGAAAGAAAGCGCCAGCTTCGAAAGCCTGCGACCATCCAGCGAGATGGTCGGCCTCGAACACGCCTTCAACCTTGCTTCGTCCGCCGTCGAGGAGTGGAGCCCCAGCGAGGAGAAATAATTTCTTCGTATCTCGTATTGCAAAAAGACCGGAGAGAAATCTCCGGTCTTTTTTATTTTCGGCATGCACCGGGCATCTTTTCATTGGTTTTGAAATCATACCAGTTGCCGAAGATGGAGTGATGTGCGAACTGAGATACATTGATCAAAATTTCACATGAAACTCGTCGTTATTTTATCCATCGTTCTGGCTTCCTGGCTTCAGGGGGCACACATCGATGTGTTTGTGTTGACGGGACAATCCAATGCGCTTGGCACCACCGCAGGTGGCGAGGCGGATACGTCGCCGGGAGTGGATCCTGCCGATCAGAAGGTGAAATTTTTCTGGAGCAACCGCGCCACGGCTTCGCAGGTCATCGGTGACAGCAACGGAACGTTCATCACGATGCAGGCCCAGCAAGGCGGCTACTATAGTGGTAGTAGCACGCACTGGGGTCCAGAAATCGGTTTTGCAAGATCCTTGTACCGTGCTGGGGTCCGGGACTTCGCGGTCGTGAAGGCCTCCCGCGGCGGTGGCGGCAACACCTTCTGGCTCAAGGACAGCAGCGATGACCACATGTATGATCACGTAGTGACCACGGTGCAGGCGGCTACGAATCAGCTAGTCGCGCAGGGCCATACCTTTTCCATCAAAGGCTTGCTGTATTTGCAAGGTGAAAGCGACAGTGTGGCCGAAGCCCAAGAATCGGGCGTGAGGCTGAAAGCCTTGGTGGATCAGTTGCGCGCTGATTTACCCAACGCCGGCTCGATGCATTGTGTATGCGGCGGAATTGCGGCGGCGGGCACCACGCGTGATGTGGTGCGCACCCAACAGGAGAGTATCGCTACGGCGACGGACTACATCGATTTTTTTTCCAACACCGATCTGCAATCCTATCTCTATGACAATCTCCATTTCAACAAGGCAGCCAAAATCGCAGTAGGGGAAAGGTTCGCCCAATCATTTTTTGGGGCATCCGTGATCTCGCGGCATTATGGCAAACTTGTTTTTGTGGGAGACTCGATCACCCAGGGAGGAAACGGGCGTCCCAGTTTCCGCTATGAAGTTTTCAAGCATCTGGCGCGCCAGCAGGTCAATCAAAGCACGGTGAATGGCTATCGTTTCACGGGATCCGTGACTGGCGCTTACCAGTCCAATCCGGGTTCGACACCCGATGCGAATGGGCAGACATTTTCCAATGTGCACGAGGGTCATTACGGTTGGCGTGCTTCCTGGATCAATGGTCGTGTGGCATTACCGTCAGACAGGCGGTCACAGAATCGAGGTGAGGGCACCTTGAGGAATTGGACCAATCAAGTCAGTCCGCAACAATACGCCATCAGCAACCCCACGGCGACGGTTTCCTATCCGGACACAAGCGCGGCAGACACGGGAAACACCGGCATCACTTACATCCCCGATACCGTTTGCCTGATGGTGGGAGTCAACGATTTGGGGGACAACAACAGCGCTGCGGTACAAGTGCGTGATGATCTGTCCACCATCATCGATCAGTTGCGCGCTGCCAATCCCATGGTGCGCATTCATTTGTGCGAGGTGTTGCCGACCAATCAGACCGCGGCGATGGCGACCGGCATTCAGACCTTGAACGGATTGTTGCCGGCTTTGGTGGCGGCAAAAAACATCTCGTCGACGACATCCCCTGTATGGTTGGTTCCCGTCCACGCGGGATTTGACGCTGTGAGCATGACCTATGACAACGTGCATCCCAATGCCGCGGGTGAAGCGCATGTGGGGCAACGCGTGGCCGAGTCGCTCGGATTGTTGCCGCCGACTCTTGCCGCGATCACAACAACGGCAGTCGTATCCGCATCCCTCGATTCCTCCGATTTCACATCGATCCATCCGGGGCATCAAATCTGGAGTAGCTCGGGATACCTGAACACGTGGTTTGAAAGCGGCTCGTTGTCCGAGTCGATCACGGCCGCTAACAATTTCCGCGTCACTTCCGGATCCTCCGTAGCTTCGTGGTTCGAGGGCACGAAAACAGGCTGGTCGGCCCTCTGTGCGGGATCTTGGTCGGCCGAAATTCGGATGAAATGCCATGCCAATCCCAACGGATTTGTTTTGTGGTTCGGCATCGGCGGTCGTCGCATCATTGTCGAAGTGATGAACAACGCCACGCGCGACAACGGTATCAATACCTTCAACGTATCTCACAACAACCTCGACGGTCAGTTTCACACATTCCGCGTCGTGCATGATGCGGTGAATGCAAAATACCACGTGTTTCGTGATGGATCGCGTGTAACGCCTGTTTCTGGAGTCAATTACGATGCGACTGCGACGGACAATCGTTTCATTTTCGGCGATTTCACATCCGGAACTTTTGGCAACAATTTCGATGTCGAGATCGAATCCATCCGCTACACGGCGGGGGCTTATTTGCCCGTGGATGCCGATTTGGATGCCGACGGTCTTTTCGATGCCTGGGAATGGAAGTGGTATGCTTCTTTCACTGCTGCCCTGCCTGCGGGGGATGACGATGGCGACGGTTTTTCCAATATCCAGGAACAAACCGACTCATCCGACCCTTGGAATCCGAATTCGTATGGCACACAGTTGCCCTCGGGCTCGGTTCAGAAAACATCGCAAACGATTCCGCGATTCGGGCGTCATGAATTGCTGCAACTGGTTGTTTCCAATCCGACCGCTCAGCCTATCATCCTCAACAGCCTGAACCTGCAGTTCAAAAACCAATGCGAGTCGCTTATCGCCAGAGTGGTTCTGCTGGATAACGGAGCGGTCCCTGAAACAGCAAACGGCACGATTCTTGCGGAAACCACTGATCCGGCCTCCTCGTGGCAAGTGGTCACCAATCTCACCATTCCGCCGGGCCGCCGATACCTGCGGATCATGATCGAACCGGAGCGCTACGCTCCGTTGAATGCGGTGATTGATGGTTTCATCAGCGGCATGACCATGGGATCAATCGCCGTCACTCCCGATCCACAAGACCCTCCGGGGCGACTTACACTGGGCCTTGTGCCGATGATTTCCGATGTGGTGAAGAGTGGTGATCTCGGCATTCACACCTTTCGCATTCCCGGCGTCGTGACCGATCGAAATGGCACATTGCATGCCGTCTATGATCATCGCTATAACTCATCCTCTGACTTACCCGCCAATATCGACGTAGGATACGCACGCAGTGTGGACGGAGGAGTCACGTGGAGCTCATCGCGGGTCATTCTCGATTTCGACGCCACAGTCGTAGGATCCAGTGGCAACGGAGTGGGAGACCCCTCGATTTTGTATGATCCTGTGACCGATACCTTATGGACCGCGGCTCTGTGGTCGCAGGGAAATCGCGCATACAACGGTTCCGGACCGGGACTGACACCGGCGGAGACTGGGCAGTATGTCCTCACAAAGAGCAGCGATGGAGGCATCACTTGGAGTGCTTCGATCAATATTACAAGTCAGGTCAAAGACCCTGCATGGCGGCTGCTGTTTTGTGGGCCTGGACATGGAATCGCGCTAAGAAATGGCACCTTGGTTTTTCCCTCGCAAATGCGACGTGAGTCCGATGGCCTTGTTCGCAAATGCTTCATTTTTTCGAGCGATCACGGCGAGACCTGGCAATTTGGCAGCGTGATTCCTGACACCTCGCCACAAACCAATGAGAATGAGGCATTGGAGCTCGACGATGGGCGTCTGCTGTTTTCGAGCCGTACGCCTTCCGGATCCAATGGACAGCGCGCATGGTCGCACTTTACTCCGGGAGGAACCCAGCCGCTCAAGAATGGCGCTTGGTCGCCGCTCTTTCGACTCGCGGAAGTTCCTGATCCCGTTTGCCAGGCTTCGATCATCCAATGGAAAAGCCAACATACGGGTCATCCTAGGGAATGGATTTTGTTCTCCAATCCCGCAGGAGGCGGGCGCACCGGGGGCACCATACGACTCAGTCAGAATGGCGGCATCACTTGGCCCCATGCGCGTTTGTTGTATTCCGGTAGTTTTGCCTATTCCTGTCTAACGATTCTCAACGATGGCAGCATCGGCGTTCTATTCGAGCGAGACGACTACACAAAAATCAGTTTTGCCAGGGTTGAAGAAGGTTGGCTGCTGCGCCATGATCTTGACGCCGATGGGGATCAGATCCCGGACGCCTGGGAAACCATGCAGGGACTGAATCCGGCATCTGCCGCTGATGGTAGTAGCGATGGCGATGGCGACGGTTCGACAAACCGGCATGAGTATCTCGCGGCTACGGATCCGTCGAACGCCTCTTCCGTTTTGCGCATATCCGAATTGTCCCGCTCCGGAGCATCATCACGCTTGAAATTTTCCGCGGTTCCGCGCGAACGTTACGGAGTCGAGCAATCGGAAAATCTCCTGGATTGGCAACCAGCGGGCAGCGTTACGGCTGATCAAGCTGAAATGACGATCCTCCTTCCCGGCGCAACTTCGGCACGACGGTTTTTCCGCATCCGCAGAATCCCCTGATGGGCAGGATTCCATCATGTGCAAGGGATCCAACGCGCCCATTGTTCACAGGGCCATCGCACAAAATTAAAACAGGGTGGCAGAAACCGTCGCCATCCGATTTTTCGCGACTTTTCCCGCGATCCTCTGTTATATTCTTGATTGATTCACCTATGAAACCTGCATTTTCTCACATCGGCATAGCACTGGGTTGCCTGACCATGGTTGTTTTTGCAGCGCCCGCGGGCAAAGCCAAAGGAAAAGGCAAAGGCAAGAATGGTGGTGGAGCTGAGGTGGTTCTGCCGGCGGATTCGGTCGCGGTCGATCCCACGTCCTGGCATGTGTGGACGGCTTCCAGTGGAGAAAAACTGGAGGCCAAGTTCAGGGCACTGCAGAATGGCATCGTCGCGGTGGAGAAAAAAGATCAACGGATAGTTCGATTCTCGCTGTCGCGCCTGAGCGAGGCCGACCAACGATTTGCCGATGCTTGCCAAAAAACGCAACCGCGTCCGCCCATGGACCAGCGGGTGATCGACAACGCTGCCGCTCGTCTCGATCAGACGATCAACGAAGGATTGCAAAGCCAGAAGGCCAGCCCGAATCCGACTTCGCCCGATGCCTTGTTTTTACGACGCATCTATCTTGATACGATCGGTCGCATCCCCACGCAGGAGGAGGCGGAGGCTTTTCTGGCGGATCGTGCTTCCGATAAGCGCTCACGCTTGATCAATCAACTGCTCAACTCTCCCGGTTACACCATGCACATGTATAACTGGCTCGCCGATATGTTGCGCGTCAAGGATGACTACGGCAAAGGAGCGAAGTCTTACCTCTACGAGGATTGGTTGAAGAATCAGATCGCCATGAACGTGCCGTGGGATCACATGGTCCGCCAGATGCTGACCGCTGATGGCAAGCTCAACCAAAATGGTGCGGCCGGTTTTCTCCTGCGCGATGCGCAAATGCCTTTGGATGGTGTTTCCAATCTGCTCACCACCTTCCTCGGTGCCAATGTTTCTTGCGCGCAATGTCATGACCATCCCTTTGCCGAATGGACGCAGCATGACTTCTACAGCATGGCGGCTTTTTTCGGTGCCACCGATGGGTTTCACGAAGACGTCTATCGGGACGCGCGGCGCTTGTTGAAATCCGATGCTATGGCGAATCTGAACCGCGCCGTGGTCAATCAGATTCTCGCGTCTAACCCGTATAACCTTGTTGATCTCTCGAAAAACAAACTGAAATTTCCCCCGGACTACAAATACAAGGATGCGACTCCCGGACAGCTCACCACGCCTGGTCTGATTCGCTGGAGTGACACCCCGAAAGAAAATCCCTCTTATCAGGTCAACACCTCAAGTCCCCAGCAATTGCGCAACCAGTTTGCCGATTGGATGGTGCATCCGGAAAATCCCCGCTTTGCAACCGCCATCGCCAACCGTCTGTGGAAAAAAGTCTTTGGCATTGCCGTGCAGGAACCTGTGTCCGACATTGATGATCCTGCCGAATCTAGCAATCCTGCACTGCTTGCCCAGCTCACCACCTACATGAAACAGGCGAAATTCGACCTACGTGAATTCCAGCGCATCCTGTTGCATACCGCCGCTTATCAGCGCTTGGCGAGCAGCCCGCCGGACGACCCGAAAACCTATGGTTTCCCTGGACCAGTGATACGCCGCATGAGTGCTGAGCAGGTCTGGGATTCCCTGATCTCATTGACCACTGGTGCCGAGGCGGATCAAATCCTACTGCGCCGTGGTGACGACCTTCAGAAGACTGATATCCCCGACAACAAGATCACGGCCGAGGCTGTGCGCGCGGTTATCGAGGAATTCAAGGAAGACCGCACCATGGTTCGAGGTGGAGGCAAAAAAAGTGGCGGCAAGGGCAGGGCGCTCGCAGCCTTCTATGAAGGTGGTACGCCCGCTATCCGCAATGGCCTGCTCTTGGCACGTGCCAGTGAGATTCAGCAACCGGCTCCGGAAAACCATCTACTGCGTTTATTCGGACAAAGCGATCGACTGGTATCAGACACGAACACTGTGGACGGCAGTGTGCCGCAATTGCTTCAGCTGATGAACGGACCGGTGCAGGAAATGGTGACGCAGAACTCCTTGGTCATGCTGCAAGCCCAAAAGTCCTCGCAGCCTGCCGATCAGATTCATTCCCTGTATAGGAGCTTCCTCACCAGGTCACCCAATTCCGGCGAAATGAAAAAATCTCTCGACGCCCTCAAAGACGGCCTTGCTCTGCCGGACATTGCTTGGGTACTGCTCAATTCCCGCGAATTTCTCTTCATCCCTTGATCGCGAACTTTTGTTAGAAAAATCATCATGAAATCTGATCACTTGAAATCCAGCGAAGTCACCCGGCGCATCTTCGTCGAGCGCATGGTCCGCTCCGCTTTTGGCGTCAGTCTGTTGCCCTATCTATCGGGATCTGCGCTCGAAGCCGCGGAAGCATCGCGGCCGCCGCAGCATGGTGCCTTGCCCGGATTCGGCAAAGCCAAGGCTGTGATCATGTTGCAGTTGTCCGGTGGCCTGAGCCAGATCGACAGCTTCGACCCCAAAACCGGTGCGTCGAAGGGACCCGGCAGCGCGGTTGGCACCAAAGCGGGATTCCAGCTTTCGTCGTTTCTGCCACAGACTGCGAAGGTAGCGGACCGGATCACGGTGATCCGCAGCATGACGGCGAAGGTTGGCGTGCATGAGCAGGCGCGCTACCTGATGCGCACGGGGTTTGAGAAGCGCGGCACCATTGTCCACCCCACGCTCGGAGCATGGGCGAACAAGTATCTCGGCGCCAGTCACGACACCCTCCCGAGCAGCGTGTGCATCAACCGCCCCGCCAACAACGGCAATGGATTTTTGCCTGCCACGATGAGTCCACTTCCGATTCTGGATCCCGATGAAGGATTGAAACATGCGATCAGTCGGGAAGACTCCACAGTGATGCAAAAACGCCTGGCCATGCTGCGTGACATCGATGGAAAATTCACGGAAACCGTGAATGACCCCAGTGTCATCGCCTACAATGATTTTTACGAAAGCACCCTGCGCCTCATGAAAGGAAAGGATCTGAAATGCTTCGATCTCAATGAAGAGCCGAACGAATTGCGGGAGCGCTATGGCCGAAATCGCTTCGGTCAAGGCTGCCTGCTGGCGCGGCGTTTGGTCGAAGGGGGAGTGCGCTACATCGAGGTCGAAAGCGGTGGTTGGGACATGCACAAGGACATCGAGGGCGGCATGCAGGAACGAGGTGCGGAATTCGATGCCGCGTTCGCCGCACTGATCGGTGATCTCCATGCGCGCGGGTTGCTACAAAGTACGATGGTCGTAGTAGCCACGGAATTCGGTCGCAAGCCTTCTTTCGATGGCAGTGGTCGGGGTCATCATCCGTTGGTGTTTTCCACGGTCATCGCGGGTGGTGGAGCCAAGGGCGGTTTCGTTTATGGGGCAAGTGATGCTGCGGGTGGTCAGGTGGCTGAAAATCCGGTCACGGTCGGCGACCTGCACGCCACCGTCGCCCATGCTTGCGGGATCCCGATCGAGCGCGCCATCGTCAGTCCTAGCGGACGACCCTTCAATATTGGCAACAAGGGCAAACCGGTTACGGACGTTTTCGCCTAGAGATTTCTCTGAATCGAGGCATATCACCTAGGGTCACTTCACCGTGATGATCCCGTTCATTTCCCCGAAGTGTCCGGGGAAGGTGCAGAGGAAGGGATAATCCCCGGGTTCCTTGGGCGTGAACTTGATCACATGTGATTCGCCCGGACCCAGTTGCGGTGCATAGGCGAGAATCGCAGCCTTGGTTTCGGCATCGGTGGCGATGTAGTTGCTCTCTTTTGCTTGGCCGCATTTGGCGGAAATGCTTGCGACCATGCTGCCGGGTTTGAGGATGACCAGATTGTGGGACATGCTGGCTTTGGGGATTTTGCCCGTGTGTTTGAGCGCGATTTCCATGGGCACACCCGTTTTGCCTTCGATTCTTTTTGTGCTGTAGCGGATCTGATCATTGACGGTCACCTCTACTCTCAGCGGTGGCGGTGCAGCATGCAATGGAACCAAGAGGGCGAGGGCAGTGATCGATAGGAACAATTTCATCGGAGAAAGAATGAAGCAAAAAATCCGATCACCGCAATCAAAAGATCGGGACATGACCGAATCCATGGTCAGAAGTCCCCGTTTGTTAGAGAGAAATCTGCGCGCCTAATTCCACCACACGCGAGGGTGGCAGAGAGAAATAGGCTGTGGCGGGTGTGGCGTTGCGCGTCATCCAGGCGAAAATCGCTAAGCGGAAGCGCTCCCAGGCATTCAGACCGCGACTGACGGCATACGTTTCGCGGCCCAGGAAGAAGGTGGATTTGTGCGGTTCGTATTTCAACTCGCCATTCAGGCATTCCTTGAGTGCGGCTGGCACATTGGGAGTCTCGCTGAAGCCGAATCGCAGGTGGAGCAGAATCATGCCCTGCCCCAATTCCTGGATATCGTAGCGTTCTTCCGGCATGGCATGGGATGCATCCAGAGTTTCCACATGCAGCAAGATCACCCGCTCGTGGAGCACCTGGTTGTGTTTCAGATTGTGCAACAGAGCCAAGGGAATACCACCGGTTTTACCGCACATGTAAAAAGCCGTGCCAGGCACCCGATGCACGTTTTTGCGCTGTAGGTCTTCGATCAGCATGGCCGCAGGGATCGAGGCTTTTTCCATGCGTTTGCCCAAGCGCTCACGACCCCAGCGCCAGGTGGTCATCAGGAAAATCATCACAAAGGCCACGGCCAATGGCATCCAACCGCCGTGGAAAATCTTGGCACCATTGGCTAACAGGAAGGCGAGATCGATCACCAAAAAGCTGGACGTGGCAAGATGACATTTCCATGGTGCCCATTTCCAAATAATGCGAGCTGCTTGATTGAAGAGCAGTGTGGTGACGGTCATGGTCAGGCAGATGGAAATCCCGTAGGCCGCAGCGAGGTTGCCGGATTTCTCGTATTTCGAAATCAGGAACAAACATGCCACCATCAGCAGCCAATTGACGGGAGGTAGATAGACCTGGCCTTTTTCCGTTTCGGAAGTGTAAAGCATGCGCAGTCGTGGCAGGCAGCCGAGTTGGATCGCTTGCGATGTCAGAGAAAACGCGCCCGAGATCAGGGCTTGGCTGGCGATGATGGCTGCGGCGGTCGCGAGAATGGTCAAAGGCAAAATCCACGACTCGGACACCAGATTGTAGAACGAGTGGGTCGATTCCGGATGCACCTGCATCAAGGCCGCCTGCCCGAGATAATTCAGAGCGAGCCCTGGGAATGCCACAAAATACCATGCCTTGCGAATGGCTTTTGCGGAAAAGTGTCCGAGATCCGCATAAAGCGCCTCTCCTCCCGTGACCGACAGAAATACCGCAGCGAGGATGGGCAGGGCGTGTGCGGATTGATGATAGAGAAATAGAATGCCGTTGAGCGGATTGAGCGACCACAGCACCGAAGGGCTGGCGATGATCCATTTCACGCCCAGCAATCCCAACACGGCAAACCACAGCAAAATGATGGGGCCGAACAAGACGCCGACGCGACCTGTGCCGTGTCGTTGGATCGCAAATACCGCGACAATGATGCCCATCGCGATGGGCACTACCGAGCCGCCCAGGTTCGGCGCCTTGACCGTCAAACCCTCGACGGCGGAAAGCACGGAAATCGCGGGAGTGATCATGCCATCGGCGTAAATCAGTGCCGCGCCTAACAAACCCACGGCAAATACCCACGGACGGTCACGCAGTCCTTGCATCGCGCGATTGCCCCGCACCAGCGCTGAGAGCGACAAAATTCCGCCTTCTCCCTTGTTGTCCAGTCGCAACACCAAAGTGACGTATTTCAGCGAAACGATCAAAATCAGAGACCAGACGATCAACGATGCGGCACCGCACAGATTCTGCGAGACGGTATCGACATGGTCGGCGAAACATTCGCGGAAAGCATAAAGAGGACTGGTACCGATATCGCCGAAAACAATACCCAACGCACCGAGAGCCATTTTCCACGACACCGATTTCTTGTGAGAAGCGATTTGAGACATAGTAGCCCGCACAGCGCAGGACAGCTTTTGTATGCCCGTGAGCATGCCTTGGCGAGCGTAAAAAAGGATCCGCTTCACGGCAACAGACCAAAGAGCGGATGCGTTTGGTGGCCATGGCGGAGTTTCCCATTGCCGTGCCTGTGGTCATGAACGTAGCTTGATGCATCATGCAACGCAGACCATTTCTCCAAACATTGTGCGGCGCTTCGCTCGCCACATCTTTTTCTCAAGCGCAAGAAACTCCGAAAAAACTAGGCTGGGCACTCGTAGGACTCGGCTCGTTGAGCACCAACCAAATCGCTCCGGCTTTGGCCAAAACAAAGAACGCGCGTCTTGCCGCAGTCGTGACCGGAAGTCCGGAAAAGGGCAGGCAGTGGAGTGAAAAGCATGACTTCGATGCCAACCACATCTACAGCTATGAGAGCTTTGATCGGATCATCGATGATGCCGACGTCGATGTCGTGTATGTCGTCCTGCCCAACTCGATGCATCGTGAATATGTTGAGCGTGCCGCGAAGGCGGGTAAGCATGTATTTTGCGAAAAGCCGATGGCAAACACACCCGACGATTGCCGCAAGATGATTGAAGCCTGCGCCGCCGCCAAAAAATTGTTAGGAGTGGGCTACCGTTGCCAGTTCGAGCCCCATCATCGGGAGGCAATACGCCTGGCGAAAGAGAAGGTGTTTGGTGAAGTGAAACACATCCAAGCCAATTTCGGATTCCAGAGCGGTGATCCGAAGCAATGGCGACTGCGAAAAGCCTTAGCGGGCGGTGGCGCTTTGATGGATGTCGGCATCTATGCTCTGCAAGCGTGCCGCTATCTCATGGGCGAAGAACCGGTGGAGGTATCGGCGATCGAGACCAAAACGGATCCAGTCAAATTTGCTGAGGTTGATGAAACGATCAACTGGCAGATGAAGTTTGCTTCAGGACGCAGCGCACAGTGCACCACAACGTATCTGTTCAATGGCTACAACGATTTTACCGCGGTTTGCCAACGTGGCAAATTCGGATTGGAGCCAGCATTCGGATATACCGGCTTGAAAGGATTTTGCAGCGGTGAAAAAAACCATCTCGATCTCCCGAACGTGGATCATTTCCAGCTAGAGATCGAGGCTTTCTCCCAAGCCATCATCGATGGCAAAGAGTTCAGCCCGTCCGGTGAAGAAGGACTGCGTGATTTGCTAGTAATCGATGCGATCTATCGCTCGATTCAAAGTGGAAAAGTAGAAAAAGTCGCTTCATTTAGATAAAACGATGAATCGTATTTTACAGCACATACGTATATATCAAATGAAAATTCTGCATCATGATTTGACGATTCTCACGGTAAAATGATTGTCGTAGCTTGTGATGGATTTATTTCCTGGCGAGTGCCGCGGTGATGGCATGAAAAGCGGGCTTGGGCTTTGCCTCGCGGTCAAAGAGGAGTCCGTGATTGGTGCGCACCCATGGCCATTTGTTTAGCCAGCTATGGCGGTCGCTGATGCCCCAGACCGTAACGCGATCCATGTGTTTGCGGTTGGCCAATACGGCATCCATCACTTCGCGATAGACCTCTGCCTGTTTGGCTAGAATTTGCTCAGGGCAACCATTGGCGTAAGGGTTTTGTTGGTTCGCTTTCTCGCGGGTTTTTGGGTTCCAGTGCAGCGAGCGCGGAATCACATCGATGTCGAGCTCGGTCAGCGCGCATTGGAAACCTTCTGCTGCAAATTGTTTGATCATACTGTCGAGGTTTGCGGTGGTTTTATCACCGAGTTCGAGGTGGCTCTGGCTGCCTACGACATCAACCTTGCATCCTTTGTCACGCAGCTTGCGCACGAAAGCGAGAATGGCCTTCAGCCGATCAGGACGTTCGACGGCAAAATCATTGTAGGTGAGCTTCGCCTTCGGATCGATTTCCGCTGCCATTTTGAAGAGTCGCTCTGGGTAATCGGCCCCGAGGATACGCGTGAGGTCCGTCTCGCGATATCCGGGAGCGGGAACCTCGATGAATTCATTGAGCACGTCCCAGGAATCCATGCGCCCCGCATAACGCCCCATCAATTTTTGTGCATGGTCTTCGATTCGTTTCCAAACGAGCTTCGCATCGGCTTCTTTTTCGCCGTCTTTGAAAAGCCAGTTCGGGTAGTTTCCATCGCGATTGAAAATGAGCGTGTGTCCTACTACTTTCTGCCCATGCTTCGTGGCGAAATCTACAAGACGATCCGCCGCTTCAAAACGGTACACGCCCTCCTTCGGACAAAGATACTGCCACTTCATGCAGTTCTCCGCAGTGACGCTGTCGAACTGAGTGGTGAGAAGTTTCATCTCCTCAGGCGTGTAGAGCGTGTCGAACTGCGTCTGCACGGAAGTTCCCATCAATGGCCTGCCACCCCCAAGTTCGCGCAGTGATGCAAGGGCGTGATCTTTCGCCAAGGAGCGTTGTGAGGCGATTAAAAAACAGCTTGCGGAAATACCGCGGAGGAAATACCTGCGTGTCATCGGACAGGAAACAGATGGAGAGTCGTTGTTCATGGAATGAATGGGTGACGGTGGATTATCTGGTGCGATTCAGCACCATGGTGAGGAGATGGCCGAGGGCAATTCTGCCTACTATTGGTGAGGAGAAGAGGATGATAGATTGACCTTTGCATCCAATAAACAAAATAATGCTGGCAAGCAGCGCCAGCATCAGGATGGGCGATTCATAAGACGTCGCTTCCCATAGGATGCTCAGGATGTTTCATTCTAGATCGTTGAGATTCAAGCCTTCGATCATGCAGTCCACTTGGCCGTAGGGTGCTTTTGTAGACTCATCGTAAGCGACGTTGCTGTAGACGGCGATGGTGTTGGTGCCGATTTTCAAATGTTCTGGTGAGACGGATGACCAAGGAGCGTAGTAGGGTTTATCCTGCCACCAGCCATAGGCCGCGATCTCGTGGCCGTTGAGATAGATGCGGAAACCTTGGGGGCAAAGAATGCTGACTCGATAGGAATCGTAGTCGAGAGCATCGAGGTAATGTGAAGTCGCGGAAGCGTCTTCTCCCGCGGGTGGGGAGCTGGTCTTTTTCCTGAGTGGCATCAAAGGATTTGAATTTCCAAATGCGTTCCGCAGGTGGCACTTTTCCGATGACCTTCCAACCAGCTTTGGGGTTGGCGAGTTTTGTTAGATCGATGATCGAGTTGAGCAGTTCTGGTTTTTCCTCTTTGTCGGCGCGCAGTCGTTTGAGAAGTTCGGGTCGATAGGTTTGCAGCAGCACTTTTTGAAGAGCGGCACGTTCTTTGGGTTTGAGTTTCTCCAATACGGTATAGAGACCGAAGGGCGTGCCGCCGGGACTAGCGGAGGGTGCTCCGACGAGGTTGACGAGGTCTTCCGTGCTGAAATCAGCCAAACGAGGTCGCACTGCGATGGCGAGCGGTGCGGCGTGAGAAGGATCGGTGTGCAAGCAGAACTTCACTGCTTCCATGACGTTGTGAGCACCCTCGCCCGAACGCGCGCCGCTTTTGATTTCGGTTGCGGATACGGCTTTTTTCATTCCTGCGATGATCAGCTTGCCTGCCTCGCTCTCCGGTTTCTTATCCCGCAGAGTTTCTTCAAAGTGATTTTTCATCCACATTCACTCCGCATTCCTTGCCCAGCAACATCGTGGTCAGCATTTGAGCTCCCGCGGCATTCAGCAGGCTGCCGCATACATAGCTGGGAGATACTCCATTGCTCCAATGCGTCCATCCGCAGTCAAACTTCTGGCGAGCCTTCGCATCGTCGCAGTAATATTGCATAACGGGCAAAACCGACTTATCACCGGTGCGCAGGTAGTATTCACCGCAGGCGATCCCATTGTAGCCGTTGTTCCAGGTGTGGTCGCCGATCGCTTTGACATCCTTGGGAAAGGCATCGAAGTAGGCTTTGACTTGGGGTAAATACGTATCTTCGACCTTGAGAACCACGCCTGGGTGGATACGCAGCTTTAGCTCGGTGGTGCCAACACCACCGAAATACCTCTCGCGGGAAGGATCCGGACGGGACTGGAACATGGGTTTTCGGTGTAGTGTCGCTGCTCGTTGCCGCTACCGTCTTCGGCATGAAGGACACCGGTGATCACGGAGGAGAGAAGGAGAATGGAAAATGATCGCTTCATGGAGCTGGGAGCAAACTTTCAGACTGGGTTATGGCTCAGGGGGGGCGATTTTTTTGTGATTCTTACTTCCCCTGCATGCGATCATCTACTTTTGCAAGGGCAGCAAGGCATCGGCAAACGCCTTGCCCATCTGAGCAAATATCTTCGCGCTGCCAAAATAGTGGTAGCCACCATTGGATGCGCCTTTGAGGGCTTCTCTGTCTGTGGGCGAAAGGACTTTCTCCAAAGCTCGGTCAAGCTTCTGCTGATCGGCCATGGTGATTCCCTCAAGCCACACATCGAGCGCGCCATAATGTTCGGGGGACCCGGGTGAGTATTGATCATTGGCATAGACCGCCAGAACATTCTTCCCTTTTCTGAGGAATTTGACCTGTTCCTTATCGAGGACGATCGAGCCATAACGTGGATGATCTTGCCACCAGACGTAGGTGTGAATCTTCTGTCCGTTCAAATAAATATGGAACCCTTGCCTGGCCAAAATTGCGATGCGATATGAGTCGAAGGTGAGGTCTTCGATTTCAAAAGTTGTACGCATCAGCAGAAACTCACCTGTGCCCCATTTCGAGGGAAATTGATCCAAAGTAATACCGTTGTGATTCCATACGCCCTTGCCGATAGGAGCCTTGCCTGCTGTCCATTGGCTGTCGTCAAATTCGGGCATGAACCAGTTCTCCATCTCCGCAGGTAGCGTGATGTCACGGAACCGCCTGTCTGTGAATTCCACGATCTTGTCCTTCTTTTGAGTAGCATCAACGGCAACGAAGCGCCAGCTCTGTTCTTCCGGCAGCGGCTTGCCGACTGGCTTCCAGAAGTTCCCCCATTCCCATTCCTTGTTCAAGGATCCATCTGGCTTCAAGGTGCGAGCCGTTCCGACGATTTCATTGTATTCGCCCTGCTTGGGTTGCGCCGCTTCGATAACACGATCCCAAAAAGGTGCGGTATCCACGGCAATCACGTTGCCCTTGAACTCGGGCATGGCGGCGGGCGCGGCCATCGCTTTGCGGAAGTTGACGTTTTTTTCCCCTTCCACACCGAGAACACCGATGACGAACGGCATTTTCGGTGCCGATAGATCTTTGCGAAGGTCGCGGATGAAGTGAGCTAACAAGCGAGAGTATTCGTCATAATTGTCGTTCGGATACGTGGTCCCATCGACAAGGTCATTGAATCCCTGAAGCCAGACAAATCCGCCCAATTCGTATCCCTGCTGGGGATCATAGGCGGGACAGACCCGCTTGGGATCAGCCAGCACTTTTTTCACGTGGTCGATCATCATGCGGTAAAACACCCCCGAGGCGGCATCCTTGTCATCCTGCCATTTTTTTCGATCTGCAAGTTTGGGAACTCCGTGGGCACCCTCAGGATGTTGATCCCACACATCTTGGATCTCCTTTGGTAGCTTGTATGGTCCGGCGCTCGGCGGACGGAATTCGGTATTAAGAGATCTGCCGCCCCATGCCGTCTTGATGATCAGGATGGGATCCTTCAACTTTTTCTCCATAAAGATTCCGAAGGTGAACTCGGGACCAATGTTGCCACCGAGTTGTGTGGGTTGATCTCCTCGTGCGCCAAAGCCTGCAGTCAACTTACCCAAGCCTTCGCCATTGGCGCTGCCATCATAAGGACCTGTTAGATAGGACATCCAGACATTATCGCATACCCGCGGGGTTCCATCGGGATTGCGCATCTCCTTGAGTAAAGGTGCCGTCAGCGGATCCTTGCCGATGTAGTCAAAGGTGCTGATCGCCGCATGACCTTCCATGTTGGATTGCCCAGCGAGAATGAAGACCTTGAGTGGCTTGGCGAAAGCGGTCAGAGAGGATGCGCACAGCAGTAGTCCGGTGAGTATGACTTTTGTTTTCATCGTGGTTTTGGTATGGCAATGGTAAATCTGGATTGAGGTAACACATCAAGATTCATTTGTGAAAAGGTATCGCACAACAGTGCTAAGATTTTGGCGAAGCAGAGGCAAGTTACTTCGCAAAGCGAGAGATCGGGAGGCCGATTTTCGCTTCTAACAGAAAAAATAACTTTCTGACTGAAGCGCTCGATTTCAGTGAGCGGTTTCTCCATCGCTGTTTGAGCAAGTTGATGTCATGCTCGTTCAGCTTCCCCGCCGGTCCGGTAGCATATCATCGTTGCGATAAAAGCGATTGCCAGGCTTGCCGTGGCACCGATTCCCGTGAATGATTCTTATACATCGTTTAATTTGTTTGATCTGTATTTTTAGTTGTTTTATAAAAAAGATCAAAAGAAATTAATGATGCGGGTATGCAGCATTTTCTGAGATCAATCGTTAAGTCCATATTCACGGGCGAAGGCCTCGACTGCTTCGAAGTTGTAACCATAGGAGGCTTGGCCTTTTTTCATTCCTTGATAAATCGTTTGCAAGACCTTGGTGCGGTCGGGGCCTTGTGGGATTGTCTGGATCCATTTCATGGCGTTCTCAGGGCCACCATTTGTCGGTGGTGATCTGAGTGCCGAGATTGGCGATGTCCTCGCCGTCGATGACGGGAGCTGCAGCGCTGGCGGTCACGCTGGCAGCTTCGGCTGGAAGGATGGTCAGGGCAACAGCGGCGAGCGCTGCACCAAGAAGCGAATGGGTTTTCATACGGTCAGAAATCTTTGGGCAAGGCGCGGATGACAGAGCAGATGGCGTATCAATGATAGTGACCTTTGATCGACCCGCGGCAGATGTCGTTGGAAGCTGGATCCCCAAAACCCAAGCGAATATTTTGACTATTCCATGCCATCGCATGGCATTAGCAGAAAATGCTGGCGCGGGCAAGAGGATTTAGCGATCGCATCATGGGCTCGTAAATGCAGAGGGCATAGGGAAAATCAGTGGCGGCCCGCTATGACGCCGCCGTCCATATCCCATATAGCGCCTGTCATCCAGCCAGTGAGATCACGGAGGAGGGAGTTCACCGCAGCCGCAACGTCCGCCTGACGATCGATCCGGGCCATCGGGTGGAACCCGTCGAATCCGGCAAGAGCGAATTCAATCGGATCCTCAGCGATGAAGGATTTGTAAATCGTGGTCACAACAACGGCGCTCTAGTCCGTGGTTCGTTTGTTTGCCAAGATGCGAGTCCCATGCTATCGTAACAACATGAAAGCGATTGCCTTACTCAGCGTCTTGCTAGCGAGCGTTCTGCCCTCCTGCATGCCTATCACTCCGCAACAGCGCATCGCTAAAAATCCCGCCGCTTTCCTTGCGCTGACCGAGAAACAACAACAGCTGGTCCGCCAGGGGGAGATCAGTCGCGGTATGTCGCCGCAGGCGGTATTGCTCGCCTGGGGGCCGCCTTCGCGTCGCTATGTCGGAACGAGTGACGGAGTCGCCACTCAACGGTGGGATTATGTTGCCACTCAGCCCGTGTTCACCAACCAACTCGCCTATGGCGGGGGATGGGGACGAGCTAGGGTCTGGGGCAGCGGGGGCTGGGGGCCTTATGGCTGGTGTGATCCGTATTTCGGACCTGATGTCACTTACATCCCCTACCGCCGGGGAACGATCGTTTTCAAAAAGGAAAAAGTTGACTCTTGGGAAAAAATGCAGGATTCCGATCCGTAACTTTGTCGATTCATGAAACACGCACTTGTTCTTTTCACTTCCGCCCTGTTCGCGGCCCTGACTTTCTCTTCTTGCTCATCCGGAGTCTCCCAGTTGCGAACGTATCAAGCTTACGACCGCCCTGCCAGCCTGCCCGCCAATCCCAATGCGGTGCGAGTGAAAGTGTCCCTTCGTCATCAAATGATTTACGTGATGGAGGGATCCCAACCCTTGCTGATCGCTCCATGCACGGTGGGCACGGCATCTGCGCCCACACCTCAAGGGAATTTCACCATTTTCAACAAGACCGCTTACAAGCGTGCCAACAGTCACGGCTGGGCTTACAAGGGCAACCAGTTCAAGCAGACCATGATCGGCGGTCGCCCCGCAGGCTGGCTCTTCAAAGGCACACCGATGCCGTATTGGTGTGAATTCAAAGCCAACTACGGAATCCATACGGGTTGGGTGAAGCCTTATCCCTCCAGCCACGGGTGCATCCGCATGCATGAGAACCTATCACCAAAATTTTTCCGTCTCGTGAAAGTCGGAACTCCTGTAAACATCGCTGCCACGCAGCCGGAGGATGCAACCATCGGCAAAAACATTCCTCGGCCGCCAGATGCCGGGCCTTTGCCCGACTATGCGCCTCAGATGTATGTGGGCGACGGCTATTTCAGACAGCATAAAACTCCCGCCTACCAGTGATCCGCGCGGCGCTCAGGCCTTGAGCACACCGACGAATGGAAGATTGCGATAGCGACCTTTGTAATCGAGCCCGTAGCCGACGACAAATTCATCGCCGATTTCAAAGCCAACGTAATCCGCCTGCACCTCTTCCTCGCGAGGTCGGTCCTTAGCTAACAATACTCCGGTGTGAACCGCAGCGCATCCCTCCTGCAGCAGTCGATCGCTAACGGCCTTGAGAGTGCGGCCGGTATCGAGGATGTCATCCAATAACAGCACATGGCGGCCTGTCACATCAGGCAGACTGTGATCGAGAAATTTCACCACGCCACTGCTTTCGGTGCCACCGTGATAACTCGCGACGTTGAGGCATTCGATCTCCAGCGGCCGAGGGATGCGGCGTAGCAAATCCGCGGCGAAGACGAAGGCCCCTTTCAGCAGCACGATGGCGACGATGGGGCCGGCGGGGAATTCTCGATCGATCTCTGCCGCCATGACGTCAAGGCGTCTCTCAATCACTTTTTCGTCGATCAATACGCGATCGACATCGGTCGCACGACCTAGTTCATCGGCAATCATCGTTCGATGCGGAAAACGGTTTCACCCGGGCGATAGATATTAAGACGATCCCGGGCTTGGATTTCGAGATAAGTAGGATCATTCTTGATGGCATCCAGCTTGACTCGCAAGTAATCGAGTTGGCTTTCCGCCTGTTCTTCCCGTTCCCGCGCCTCCGCCAGCTCTCCCAATTTTTTCTGGTAGGCGTTCTTTTGTGGCAGGTAGGATAGGCTAAAAATCAACGAGAGTACGAGCAAGATGACCGTGATCAGAAACCCGTTCGTCGCGCGAATGAACTTCGTCTGCGCCTTCAGACGCTTGACGTTCTTTCGCGTATGTTTTTTGACAGTCATCAATCTCTTCGCGCTCTATACGCCAACCCCGCCCGCTTGCCAATGAAAGAATTGTGGGGTTCGTGCTTTTTTATCGCATCCGTCGCATCCTCGGAGTAGTGTCGATATCATCCCATGCGCCGTTTGCTTCGTCCCCTTTGCCTCGTGTCGCTGAGCCTCATCGGTCTGCCGGTGCTGGCCATGGTTTCGTGCCAGCACAAACTGATCTATTTTCCTCGCTCTTATTCGCCAGCTCATGACGCGCAGTGGACTCAGCAAACCCGTGGTAGGATCCTGACCTGCCAAACATCGGAAGGACGCCAACAGGCCTATCTGTTTCGCCCGCGTCCGCAACAAGCGCCACAACGTCTGTGGTTGGTCTGCGGCGGTAATGGCACCTTGGCGACCGAGTGGACCTCGTTCATGAAAAACGAGGCTCCGCCGGAAGATGCTTATCTGCTGATCGACTACCCGGGCTACGGCAACAACGAAGGAACACCCAGTCCGGCAAAAATCCGCGAGTCACTGCGCCGTCTCGTGCCGCTCGCCGCTGCTGAGTTGGCTTGGGACGAAGCCCAACTGCGTGAGCGCACCCGCCTCTTCGGCCATAGTCTCGGCTGTGCGGTGGCACTTGTGGCCGCTGAGGAATTTTCCCTGCGCCGCGGTGTGCTGATCGCGCCGTTCACCAGCACCATGGATATGACCCGTGAACTGCTCGGCGTCGATGTCGGTTTTCTCGTCACGCATCGGTTCGATAACCGCAAGGCGCTGCAGCGGATTGCTGTCGATCCTGGAGCTCGCGTTCATCTGCTTCACGGTCTAAGGGATGGAGTGATTCCGGCTGAGATGTCCTGCCAGCTGCATCGCATCGCACCACCGCTGTTCCCCTTGACTCTCTGCGAAAATTGCGGGCATAACGATTGGCAGATCACACAGACGCAGAGGATTGCCGATGCCATGAAAGCCGTAGAATGACGCCATGAAAGCCCGTGCACGCACCGTCTTGATCACCGGAGGAGCGGGTTTCATCGGCTCCAACCTGATCATGCGTATCCTGGAAACCAGTGACTGGCATGTCATCCATCTTGACGCCCTCACTTACGCAGGCAATCTGGAGGGCTGGGGCGAATCTTTTCCCCATGAGAGACACCGTCTGGTACGCGGATGCATCACCGATGCCACGTTGGTGAGGCAATTGCTGCGAGAACACCAACCGCAAGCGGTGATGCACCTGGCCGCGGAGTCGCATGTGGATCGTTCCATCGATGGTCCTGCGGTATTCGTGCGCACGAATGTCATGGGCACGGCAAATTTGTTAGAGCAGACGCTGCACTACTGGCAGCATTTGCCCGAAGTCGAAAAGCGGGGTTTCCGTTTCCTCCACCTTTCCACGGATGAGGTCTTCGGCTCGCTGGCTCCCGATGATGCTCCATTCAGCGAAAATACGAGTTATGCGCCGCGCTCCCCGTATTCCGCGACCAAGGCCGCGGCGGATCATCTGGTTGGAGCATGGCACCACACCTACGGCTTCCCCAGTATCATCGCCCATGCCTCGAACAATTACGGCCCGCGCCAGTTTCCGGAAAAACTGATTCCGCTCGCCATTCTCAAGATGCTGCGGGGAGAAGCCATTCCGCTCTACGGAGATGGCTCGCAAATCCGCGATTGGCTGCACGTCCACGACCACTGCCGCGCGTTGCTTGAGATACTCGAAAGGGGCAGGGTGGGCGATCGCTACCTCCTTGGCAGCGGTCGCGAAACCAGGAACCGGGAACTGTTGCTCATGCTCTGTGATATCATGGATGAACGATATCCTCGGGCTGATGGCTTGCGCCATGAAACTTCGATCCGCATGGTTGCTGACCGACCCGGCCACGACCAGCGTTACGCCATCGATTCATCCCGCATGCGCGACCAACTCGGTTGGCAACCGCAGATCACTTTGGCGCAGGGTCTGAGTGATACCGTCGATTGGTATCTGAAACATCGACCATGGTGGGAGACGATTTTGCAGCAGCGTTACGCCATGGAACGGCTCGGGCGCTCACTCTGACCAGTTCATCGCCCTGAGAGATACTGACGGACTTTTTCGCCTTTCATCACAACGAGCACTACGATGGGGTAGGTGAAGGTGATAAGAATGGTGAACACTTGTGAATATTGCGCAACCAAGCCCATGGTATCACCCATACCGCCGGGCAGGCCCTGATACATCGCATCCGTCATGCGTTTGGTGGCGGGCATGACAAAAGAAATCGTATAGACCAAGCTGATGATCTTGGTGACGATGGAAGTCCAAGCGTAGCGGATCGAAGTCACCCTGCCGCTTTCTCGTGACTTGAGTAGGCCGATGCCGGCAATGATGAGCATGACAGCGAGAGCGAAACTGAAGATGCATGAGATGTAGGTAAAGGGCTTGAGCTCGTTCATGTATTGCGCCATGGCCGTTTCCTGAGTTCCGCCCGATGATCCTCCGGGCATCGAACCGCCGAGCATGCTCTTGGACATTCCCTGGAAAACCATAGATCCCAAAACACTGAACACGGCTGTGAACATGCCATATGCCGCGATCACCAGATGCATGATGCCGAAGACCTTGATACTGCCGGGCTCCTGAATCAGGGTTTCTGGGCTATATGGCGGAGGTTGAGGCATCATGTGAGACGGTGGCGCGTCATAAGGCGATGATTCATTCATGATGAGCGATCATACGCAACCGATGCGCCCTGGCAACCCGATAATCGATTCGATTGCGTCAGAAATTCCCCTCATTCCATTGGTTCGCAGATGCCTTATTCTCGCCACCCTGAGCCGCAGCGAACAAATTTCTTTGATTTTCGCTATTGCCAAGAGCGGCACACCCCGCTATGGCTCGCTGCGGCAACAACCAAACCAACACACCCATGTCAGACAAGAGTACCGAAGATCGTGTAAAAGATATCATTGTGGAGCAACTCGGCGTGAACGCTGACCTTGTGACCACCAACGCTAAATTCATCGAAGACCTTGGTGCCGATTCTCTCGATACCGTTGAGCTGGTGATGGCGTTTGAAGAAGAATTCGGCATCGAGGTGCCGGATGAAGCCGCGGAAAAACTCCTCTCCGTGGGTGATGTGGTAAGCTACATCGAGTCGAACGCGTAATTTCCGTTCACTCGGCTGCGTGGCCCCCATGCCCAGCCGTTTGGCATCGATGCGGGGCGGTTTTTGCAAAAAAACCGCCCTGTTTCTTTGGTGAGCGGCTGCTTCTTCGTTTTGCTTTTTGCCGATTTGCAGCGAATATTCCCGCACATGAATCTCTCGCGCGACAATTTTCTCTACGCCATGGAAACGAGCCGGGTTCTGCATGAGCCCGACCGACGCATCGCCACGTTCGGTGAAACACGTTTTCAATTCCAACTCGTCAGCGAACCGATGGATCGGGCGGGCGAAGTGCGCATTCGCACTGGTGAAATGGAGGCTTGCAAGCCTCTGTTAATCCGGCCGGTTCCCGAAATGGAATGGGAGGGCTTTGACGATGAGTCCCGCGAGCGACTCGGCTCTTTGCTGGAAAATCTACGCCAACAGGGGCTGGACCTTGCTTTTCTCCAATACGGCTTCCGCTTCCGCCGCACGAACGTTACCGAGGAGATCGTGCATGAACCGATGGATGCGGTCTGTGAGCGTTTGCTGGAAGATGTGCGTCGCACTGGCAATCCCATGCTGGCGATTCTGGAAGGGGTGGACGATCATTGGGAAATTGCTTTGGTGAAATTCTCTTTGGAAATGATCGCCCAATCGCACGCGATCAACCGCTTCGATCTGCAACGCAAAAAATTGCTCTAATGCCGCCGTCATGCGTGTCTGGACTTTTGTGAAACTGGTTTGTGCCCTGGTCGTGGCGACCATCGTGGCCCTGTCGGTCTATTTCACCATGCACGTGATGGGCAAGCCGGTCCCCGCACCTCTGGCGCGGTTGTTTCTGCAATGGATGCCGGAACCGGAACGGCTGCTGGCAGATCCCGCCAACGAGCACGAAAAAGCGCTGGATCTCCCGGAAATGGTGGATATCGAACCCGGCGATAAAGCCTTTCAAAAAGCCGCTGAGTTGTTGGCCACTGGCAAAATTGCCGAGGCCCGTGAGAAACTTTTGTTTTTGATCAATTACTATCCTACATCGAACGCGGCACCGATGGCCCGTCAAATCCTGGGTGAAATGAATCTGGACGATTTTCTCTCCCTGCATAACAACCCGCACCTTGTTACTTACCAGGTCAAACGCGGCGATTCCTATTTGGGCATCACCGCGAAGAGCCAAACGACGCTGGACGCATTGATGCACTTCAACGCCCTGTTGGAAATGAGACCGCTGCAACCGAGTGACGAGTTGAACATCATGCCGCTCAACCTCCGGGTGGTGATCGAACCGAAACGCGAAACCCTCAGTTTATGGAATGGCGGCACTTTTCTCAAAGAATACCGGATGATCAAAACCATTTCCCTGCCCACCACAACGACCACCCTGAAAATCATCAACAAAAACGGCATGCTTGGTGAAAGGAGTGTTGCTGCCGGGATGAAGGGTTATCTCGAATCGCAGAAAGTCATCACTCTCGACCGCAAGTTGTTGATCGTCGCCGCTGGGAATTCCACCGTTCCCGGGTGCCATTTGCAGCCGGCCGACACCGAAGAACTCGCCCTTTTGCTCCGCGTAGGAAATGAGGTGGAAATCCGTCCGTAATCCTGTTACACTCCCGTCACGCCATGATCCAGTTGCTCGAATTTGAAAAGCCCATCGCCGAAATGGAACGCGAATTGGAAAAACTCCGCGACAAGGCGGATTCGCAAAACATCGACCTTTCGGCGCAAATTTCCGAGATGGAGGAAAAGCTCGCCCAGACCCGTGTTTCCCTGTATCAGGATCTCACACCTTGGCAACGGGTGCAAATCGCCCGCCACGTACAACGACCGTATATGCTCGACTATGTCTCACTGGCGTTCACGGATTTCTGTGAGCTGCATGGCGACCGCCACATCGGCGATGATAAGTCCATGCCTGCGGGACTCGCCATGCTGGGCGATCGCAAGGTCATGGTGATCGGTCACCAAAAGGGGCGCGATACCAAAGAAAATCTCCTGCGGAATTTCGGCAGTGCCCATCCAGAAGGTTATCGCAAAGCGATCCGGCTGATGCGATTGGCGGAAAAATTCCGCATCCCCATCGTCTGCCTTATCGATACCCCCGGTGCATTCCCCGGCATCGGCGCGGAGGAGCGCAACATTGCTGAAGCCATCGGCTACAACCTGCGCGAAATGATGCTGATCAAGGTGCCCATCGTCGCTGTGGTTCTCGGTGAAGGCGGCTCCGGCGGTGCCCTCGGCATCGGCGTGGCGGATCGCGTGCTGATGATGGAAAATGCCTACTACTCGGTGATCAGTCCGGAAGGTTGCGCGGCGATTTTGTGGAAACACCGCAAGCACGCGCCCGAGGCGGCGGAGGCAATGAAAATCGCGGCGCCGGATTTGAAAAAACTGAATCTGATCGACGGCGTGATTGCCGAACCGATCGGCGGCGCACATCACGATCACGCTGCGGCGGCCCTCGCGCTGCGCGAGGAAGTGAGCCGGCATTTGGAGGAGTTGCTCACGCTCGCTCCCGTGGATTTGCTGAAACAGCGCTACGAAAAATTCCGCCAATACGGCGACTGGCAGGGCAAGTGACCGCGTGTCCCCCCGGTAGCAATTCACTTGGCAAGCCTGCTTGGTGTTGCTAGGTTTCGCGCGCCATGAGCGACTTCTCTCCCGTCGAAGCAAAAATGAAAGCGGCCGGTGTGTCGCATGCGGCCATCGAGGCGTTTCGCCGGAATTTCGGTGCGCTCGTGCGCCGTGAATCCGGGTTGATCGAGGAATCCGCCATCACCCCGGCCCGTGGCTTGGCCGATTGGGCGAAGTTGTGCGCCAGTGCCCCGCAGCCTGACGCCTCACGTCTCGGCGAAGTGGTGGTGATCAAACTCAATGGTGGCCTCGGCACAAGCATGGGCCTGCAAGCCGCCAAGAGCTTGCTTGCCGTGCGTGATGGTGCGACCTTTCTCGACATCATGGTGCGACAGATCCAGTTCCTCCGCGCATCCAGCGGGGAAAAGGTCCGGTTGCTGCTGATGAATAGCTTCAACACCAGCGAGGATACACTCGCCCACTTGCAACGCTACCGCAGCGAGGGCTTCGCGGATGCCGCAGAGGTGGAGTTGATGCAGAATCAGGTGCCAAAGCTCGATGCCACATCCCTAGCCCCCGTGGCCTGGCCCCAGGATCCCGAGCTGGAATGGTGCCCCCCCGGTCACGGCGACCTCTATCCTGCGCTGGTCGGCAGTGGTTGGCTGGACCGACTCCTCGCCGCTGGCGTGAAATACGCCTTCGTGTCAAATTCCGACAACCTCGGCGCTGTAATGGAACCTGCTCTGTTGGAATATTTCGCCACTAGTGGCGCGCCCTTTTTGATGGAAGTGACACGCCGCACCAGCGCCGACCGAAAGGGTGGTCACCTCGCCGTGCGACAGAACGATGGCCAGTTGCTCTTGCGCGAAGTCGCCCAGTGCCCGGCCATGGACTTGGAGGAATTCCAAAACATCGACAAACATCAATACTTTAACACGAACAATCTTTGGCTGCGTCTCGATGCCCTGCGCGATCTGCTCGCCCAGTGCGATGGTGTGTTGCCGCTGCCCATGATTGTCAATCGCAAGACCGTGGACCCGCGCGACAAGAATTCCACCCCCGTCATCCAACTCGAGGTCGCCATGGGGGCCGCCATCGAATGCTTCGCCGGAGCCGCCGCCATCGAGGTGCCGCGCAGCCGCTTCGCACCGGTGAAGACCACCGCTGATCTTTTCAGCCTGCGCTCCGATGCCTACGAAGTCGGTCATGATGGTCGCGTGAAACTTTGCGATGTCCGCCAAGGCGTGCCACCTGATGTGGTGATGGACGACCACTACAAACTCGTGGACTCCATCGAAGGCATCGGCATGCCCTCGCTCATTGACTGCACCCGCCTCGAAATCCAAGGGCCCGTGACCTTTGCCGACGGCGTGGTGATTCAGGGCAAAGTGCGCATCGAAAACCCAGGCTCCTCCGCGGCTACGGTGACGGCGGGAATCTATCGGGACACCACCGTGATCCTTCGATAAAATCGACACAATCGACTTTCTGAAGCCATTTGATGGGATCGTTTTTTTGTAGATCAACCGCTTCATACTTGCTCCTCACGACCCGATGCAGCATGCTGATCTGCGAACGTTTGTGACAAACTCCTTGGTCTAGCAAAGAAAACCTGATGTTGCATCAATCGAAATACTCGCTTACTACAACGGTCGAACGGGATAAGAACACATATCGTTCTTGAGATCATGAAGAGGCTTCTTAGCAACCGAAAGATTCTCGTGGCAATTGCTGTCATTTTGCTTCTTTTCGTCGCGTCTTATATCAACGCAAGGAAGGTAGCTGATGATCTCGTCGGTGTGCAGCCTGCCTACGTAATTCCATGGTTTCAGCCATTACGGCACGGACAAATGAGCCCGCGTTGGGGGTTTACTTATTGGTCTGGTGGCGCGACGGGAGGAATGATCGCGGAGGTCCACATATCGCTCTTCGGCATCATCAAATACAGGAAAGGTATGCGGGTTTCTGGCTCCAATATTCATGGCGTTGAAGAATGAGAAAAGACCGGAGAACCAGGCGCATCGTGCAACCACAGCCAGTCGTTCAGTTTTGATGATTTTATCTGACTACAACATCAACCCTGTGATCCACTCTCGCCCTCAGTCAGGCGAAGCAGGACTCGGCATACGAAAAATGAAGATACTCCTTTGTGTAGTCCTATGCATGCTCAGCGTCAATTGCTCTGGCGTCTTGTTGATTCGCGAGTATTCTCCGGGAAGAAGGTTTTCGCAGTCAGATCTGCAGAAAGTAGCACATACTGCCCAAAAACATGGTTTCAAAGAGGAAGATTCAAAGAATTGGGTAAAAGCGGAAGGCGTTGTGGATTTCCTTTCCATGAGATTGAATCCTGATGGGGAGACACTTGTGTTCGGCAGTTGTTTGCTGCCCGGTCCAACACTTTATGTATATCCAGGACCGGACCGATGGACAAAAAGCAAAGAGGCTCAAGTAGAATCCATCGTTTCTCATTTAGAAGAGCAAGGCCTTACGCTTCAACTCATGCGCCCTGGTTTTCGCTGCCAGCAAGTGAGCAAAGACTGAGACCATTGGAATTTCCGAGCCGTCTCGCGGATGAGGAATGGCTCATGGCAGTGATGGCGGAGGGTAAAGTAGGGAGATAGCAATCCGCAGAGCCAGGAAAAGGTATCACCCTCTGGCCATGCATCTGATGGGGTGAATTCTTCCAGCCACGTGCAGGGAGTGGCGAGGATCAGTTCTCCGCCGGGACGGACCAGATCTGGAAGGCGCTCGATGAGTGCCAGCGGCTGCGGGAGGCGGCAAATGAGGTTCGCTGCGTGGACGCGGTCAAAGCTGCCGAGGTCGCCGCGCAGGTTCATGGCATCGCCTTGCTCAAAGTTGCAGCGTTCCCGTTTTCCGCGAGCTTTTGCAGTTAAGACTTGGTGGATCCCACCTTCATCATGGCGTTGGTAGGGAATGATATTTCCTCGTTGCAGTTGCTGCGCGGCGCGGATGAAGGCGTGAGAGTAATCGATGCCGATCACCTGCTCGCATTGTTCCGCCATGGCGAAAGTGGAAGCGCCCACGGCACAACCGAGATCCAGCCCGCGCTCCACGGGGAAGTCACCGAAGTACCCCACCGTGCGACGGGTAAATCCCAGCGCCTCGCGCATGGCCGCAGGGTAGGGGATTTCTGCATGGCCGAATACCTCAGCTTCACTACCATAGTGAAACAGCAAATACTCGTCTAACAGACGCGGCGACTCGTAGATGTTCGATTCGGCCACGGCGCTCAAAATGCCGTCAGCGCGTCCATGATGTAACGACTGGGTCGGAAGTTTTCGATGATGATCTCCTCTTGATGGCCGCGTTTCATGCGCACCTGGCTGATGTTGAAATTGGGAGTTTTGTGCGGAGCGAAAAGGATGTCGTCATGCGTCGAGTTCTCATGCTTTTTGAACATCGAGGGCACAATGTCGCCACCGAGATGGTCATCGCGCCCTGTCGCCAGGTGGCAGGTGCCTAACACCTTTTCGTCTTGAATGTCCGCACCGGAAACCGGCAATACCTGAGTGCCGAAACCGAGCTCGCCGAGCGTACCGGTCATCGGGTCATCCAACAAACGCGCATTGTGGGCATCGATGGTGGACTGGTTGCCGGCAATGAGAGTGGAGCGGATGATGCAGCGATTTTCCACGTGGAGCACGCCGAGTGTGCCGTCTTCGTATTTCATCGGAAACTCGCCACGCGCATCAGATGGAACGAAATACACCTCGCCGGCGGGGAGATTCGCAATGTCGGGCGTGAGGCCGTTGCAGAGACCGTGGGATTTTTGCGCTTCCTGACCATCGAGTCCGAGCCATGCGGTGAGCACGCGACCGTCTTCGAGTGCGAAGTCGATTTCGATCGAATCCGCACCGGTCATCGCGAGGCGGATTTTTTCGGCATCGCGGGATACCTCGTGATAATCGACGGCCAGTCCTGAGGACAGGATGATGTCGTTCACCCCGTGGAGTGTAGCACCGCGGAAGCCGAACTGTTTGGCCTTTGCTGTCAGTGGGGCGGTGGCGGAGTAGGTGGAGATGCAGAGGATGAGATCGTAGTTGGGATAGATGTCGCGGTCGAAGGAAAGCTGGCGTCCTGCGGTGTCCCAGACCTCGTCGGCCAGATCGAGATTCGAGCCATAGGTCATGCGATAGGCGAACATCTCGCCACCGTGCATTTCCAGCTCGTTCATCACGCCGTCGAGCAGTCCGCGGTGGAAATGTTGGTAGGCGCGTTTTTGAATCGGGAAACCATCTTCTTTCAGGAATTGGAACTCGCGAATCAAGGGTTGCGGGTCTTCGAAATCCACGAGCACGCAAATCCTGCAACCTGCCGTGGGAGTGAACACGGTCTCGAGAAGACGGCGCAGGTCAAATGACGGAAAATTACGCTTCTCCGGGTGAAGCAAGATCGCTTCCTCGAGGTAATCGGGCAGAGTGATGCAGGTGGCGGACATGTAGGAAATTAACCATGGGACTTGCGCGTGCAAGTGACAAGACAACATTTTTCGCAATTTTGATCGAGTCGCAAAACACGGATTGATGGCGTCATTTCGGCTCTGAGTCAGAGTTCTTGTCTTGCACCTCGTCACCAATCACCTGACTGACAAGCCGCTCGATCTCAGGCAAGCCCCTCCGCAGAGCGCGTGAAGATTCTTGCAGCGATTTATCATGGAAACCCTTGACGCCTTCTTCGTTATTCTTATCGGCGACTTTTTTGATGGCGCGTGCCAGTGTGCGGGCGGTATTGGAAAGGTCAGTTGCCTGTGCGTATAGGGCGCGGCTGGAGCTGGGAACCAATCGATCGAGGGGATCGAGTATGGCCCTGCTGGACTCGTGAGCGGCTAGTACGGAAGAGGATGTGATGTTCTGCTCGCCATTTTCTTCTTGATACATCTCAGCGATTTGCTGCAACGGTGACAGGGCCAAGCGGATTTCATGGGCTACCACGAGGTCCGACAACTGGGACGGACGTCTACCGCGGGCCTGCATCAGGAGAAATTGCACCGATCCGTATGAGGGCATCGCGCTGGCAATCCCTTCGAGACGTGCCCGCACGATGGGATTGGCGACAAAGGGACCGATGCTGCTGGTGGCTTTTTCACGCACGACGGCGAAATTGCTCAGCGCCGCGGCCATGGCGGCATCCGGTGTTTTTTTGCTGAAGGCGATCAATTCATCGATGTTTTCCGCGAGGAAAATGTCGTGCTTCATGAAAAAACTCAATTCATCCATGGTGAGAAGACTGGGCAACAGTTCCGCCGCACTCCGTGGCAATACCACGCGCGTGGGTGGCGCGGCGGATAGCGAACGGATCTGCTGCCAACCGTTTTTCGGCAATTTGAGTTTGCCATCGCTTGTCACAATCCCGATGACCACACCCGCAGGTTCTTGTCCGGTCAAGGCGGCGTGGGCCAATACCGCGGCCGCTGCAGAGAGATGGTCATTGTTCTTTCTTACGGAGTAGGCTTCCTTGAATGGGGTGGACAGGACGATCACACCTCCGGTGGGAAGTTCCCCCACAGTTTTTTTCAGCCATGGCAAGGTCCTTGTGTTGATGGAGCGCAATGCGGGACGGATGCGTTCTTCATCAACATCGCTCAGGTCGTAACGGAATTCCGTTTGTTCGCTGTCGATCCGGTGGGTCATGGTCACCGGGGTCAATTTTAGGTCGTATCTCTTCGCGGCCTCGTTGTAGATCATCAAGGGCGTAGCCACCGTTGCGGTTTGGAGCGCAAATGAGGCCTCTTGATCGAGGTTTTCGTCCTCAGTCTTCTTCTCGTCGGTCATTTCTTCATCAGGGTCCTCATCCACGGCAGTGGCTGGCACGTCCTTTTTCTCGAAATCCTCTTTTCGGGCGACCCAGTCGGTCCATTGGCCCTTTTCGGATCGGAAGTTCGCCGCGGAGGTGTGGCCGGGGTCGACCTGGGCAAGCACATCTCCCAAGCAAAGCGCAAGGATTTTGCCGTCATGGCCCGCTTCCTCAGTGGCTAACCATGACTGGGTGCGCCATGCTCGGGACTTGGCGAGCTGGACATCCGTTTGCGGAGGCACCGGAGAATCGTGCTGTTTTTCGAAAATTTCCCGCATGTTCTCCGCCTGACGATTGACGGGATCCAGCGACTGGGCCAGAGCGAGAAACTGTGCCGCTGTGCGCTGCGCTGCCGGGTCTCCGGTGGGGAGGGTGGCGCACAGCAGACTCAGCTGTTGCGAAAGCTGCTTCATGGTGTCCACATCGATGGGCAATTGATCACGCCGGTAAGGCGCGTTGTCGCTGGGCGCGATGAAATTGCCGAACGCATGATCCGATGCCAGAACCATGCCGAACGCGAGAAGAAAGGCCAAGGGGGAGGAGAGAGTGCGCACTTTCATGAGGATGACGGATTCCAATCAGAATACAATTCCAATCGTCGTGATGTTGCAAAAGTTTCTACCGTTTGTCAATCTCTCGCCGCCATGCAGGAAAAAATTTCGATCGTCACTCGCGAAGAAGTCATGTTTTTCGATACCGATTGCGGAGGCGTGGTACACAATCTCGCCTACCTGCGCATGATAGAAACCTGCCGCACGCGATTGGCGGCGCTGATGGGGATGGACTTACCGACCATGGCGAAAACCCAGCTCTACCCCGTGGTGGTGCGCACCGAGGCCGATTACCGCTTTCCGGCCAAATTGGGCGATTGGTTGCGGATTGAAGGCGAGCTGGCGGAAATCGAGGGCGCGCGCTTCTGGTGTCAGTTCGTCATGACGCGCGAGTCCGATGGTCAGGTTCTCATCAAAGCCCGCCAGGCGCTTGCACTGGTGCAGATGCCGGAGGGGAAACCGCGTCGGCTACCCGCAGAGTGGCGGCAACAATGGGGAGCATGATGCGAAAATAACGATCATTCTACCATAACGAGGGTCCCAGGTCCGGGGGAGGATTCTTGCGCGGGCGGGCCAACACTCCATCGAGACGGATCAGATCATCCATGGTCGGCTCCCACTCCCCGTGCAACAAGGACATCAGATCGCGTTGCCAATCGCGGCCATGGTTGGCTTCCTGCGCTTGCAGCAGGGTGCTCACTTCTGCGATCCGCCCACTGATGGCTAATTCCTTGCGCGTACGGCGCATCCACAGATCGATGAACTTCCGGTCTTTGGTCAACACGATGAGGCGATTTTCCTGATTCGATTTCACGCGTGGTTGCAGACGAAGAAAAGGCCCTGAGATTGTGCGATGGACACGACGCTGTTCTCTTACTAAGGTTTTTCCGCTCCGGCAATTGAAAATCACATGAAACCACGCATCATCCACGCCCATGCCTCACTGCCCGATGGCAGCACTCTCGAACTCCATGAGCATGATGGACGTTTCTATCTGCATTCCCACGGTCAGCAATGGGCCGGCACCGGCAGCCGCGTGGCGGAAGAGGAACTGGCCAAGCTGGGCACGCATCCGTTCCGCCCGGCCCGACAACCGAAAATGCTGATCCTCGGCCTAGGACTGGGCGCGCTAGCCCGCGCCGTAGCCGCCGCCATTCCCCAGAAAAAAGCCGAGTTCACCGTCTACGAGCCGTTGCGCGAATTGGCGCAGTGGCAAAAGAAGTTCTTCGCCGAGGACCACTGCTTTCAGGACAGCCGTCTGAAATGCATTCACGACCTCACCCCTTCGTCCCTGGCGCGTGAAAACGGCTCGTTGCACGCCATTCTCTTGCAAGCCGATGCCTGCCCTCTCGATCAGGGGAAATTGTTGATCGATGACAAGCGCTGGCTGGGAGCGATGCGGGATGCCCTGCAATCCGGTGGCGTGCTCGGCATCACCGCCTCGCGCATCATTCCCGGTATGTTTTCTCGACTGCGCCGCGCCGGATTCGATGTGGTGGAGCATTTCGTGGAAATCCACCCCGCCGCGAAAAAACCCCGCCGTTTTCCGATCTGGCTGGCACGCAAGCCAGCAGGAAATTCGGAAAAATGATTGAATAAATCCGCATCGATGGATCGTTCTACGGTTTCCGTTACGATCGTTCTCTCCCGTCTCGACCCTTCCTTATGAAAGCTACCTTGTCCCTGTTGCTGTGCCTCTGCTCCGCGTTGATGGCGGATCCTCTTGTCGTCAAAACATCGGATTTCCTCGTGCGGCCCACGTTGTCCGCCACCTTGATTCCCGACCAAGCTCTGCCCATCGCCATTCCCGCCAAGGAGTGGGGCACCTTCACCATCCTAGAGATCGCCGCCCACGGCACTCGTGTGAGCAAGGGCCAGGTGCTGGTGCGCTTCGATGACGAATCCTATCAGAAAAAATTGCGCGATGCCGAGTCCGCCGCGAAGGCCGGTAAGCTCTCGCTCGCCAATGCCGAGGCGGATTTTGCCAGCGCCGAAAAATACCTGCCCATGCAGTTGCAACACGCCCGCATCAAGGCCGATGAAGCCGCGGAAGCTCTGGCCTACTTTCGCAACACCCGCCGCAACTCGGAAGTCACCGAGGCGAACCTCAGCCTGCGCCAGAGCGAACTGCGCCTGGAGTCCGAACTGGAAGAGCTGAAGCAGTTGGAAAAAATGTATAAGGCCGATGATCTCACAGAGAACACCGAGGAGATCATTCTGAAGCGTCAGCGCGAAATCGTGAAAGCGATGGAAATTTCCCTGGAGATGGCGAAATTGTCCCACAAGCGCAAATTGGAAGTCAGTCTGCCGCGCGAGGCCGTTGCACTCGAGCGGGATGAGCAGAGCGCGGCCATCGCTTTGAAGGAAAATGAACAAAATCTGCCGCGCAATCTGGAACTGAAACGCATCGCGCTGGAAGACGCGAAGGTCAATGCGCAGCGCAGCGCTGATGCCCTCGCTGCCCTGCAAGCAGAGAAGGATCTGTTTGTCATCAAGTCCCCCGCCGAGGGCTATTTCTACTACGGCACCATGCAGGATGGCCGCTGGACCACGGGCGAACCAGTGAAGGCGCTCACTCCCTTTTCCCCCGTGGCCATCAAGCGCCCCTTTGCCGTGGTGGTGCCGATCGATGCGACACAATGCTTGGAAGCCTCGGTGGATGAGGCGACCATGCGCGTGCTCAAGCATGGTGTGAAAGGATTCGCCACGCTGTCTGGTCGCGCTGATCAGAGTTTCCCCGTGACGATCAAGGATCTGGCCGCCGCGCCGGGGATCGATGGCCGCTACCGCGTAACCCTGTCCGCCGAGTTTCCCGCCGATCTCACCCGCGTGGCAGGTATGACCGCATCGGCGCAGGTGACCGCCTACCAAGCCAAAGGCGCCATCGCCATTCCTCTCAAGGCCCTGCGCTCCAATGGCGAAGGCGGCTGGGAGGTGGAGGTGCAGGAGGCGGAAAATAAGGTCAAACGCGTCGCCGTGAAACGCGGCGTGGCATGGGGCGATCAAGTGGAAATCCTCTCCGGTCTCAGCAAGGATCAAACCATCATGGTTCCCGGCGCATGAAATCCACCATTCCTTTCTGCTTGCTGCTGATCAGTCTGCCATTGCTCGCGGAGCCCGAGCAAACACCCACGGCTGACTCCGCCGCGATCAGAACAGGCGTGGATTCGCGCGTGCTCATTCCCGAGGATCAGGTGACGCTGCAGGCCGTGGAGCAATCGATCCGCCGCGGCGTCGATTATCTGGTCGCCAAACAAAATGCGAACGGTTCTTTCGGCGGCGCGACCCGCACCAAGGGCTTGAACATCTACGCACCACTCCCCGGGGCTCACGATGCTTTTCTCGCCGGCGCCAGCACGCTTGCGCTGGCCGGGCTGGTCGATTCTCATGACGATAGACCCGAGGTGAAAAAGGCCATCGCACTGGGCGAAAAATGGTCCTTCGAGCAGTTGCCGAAATTGCGCCGCGCCGATGGCACCACCACCTACAATGCCTGGGGACATGCCTACGGCCTGCGCGCCATCACCCGGCTCCATCAGTCCTGCCCGGACGATGCGGCCCGACAGTCCGCACTGAAAAATCTGGCACAGCAGCAGGTGGAGCTGGCGAACCGTTATGAGGATCTGAATGGTGGCTGGGGATACCTCGATATTTACGATGGACTGCACACGCAGAAGCCCAGCGGCATCACCACGTCCTTCACCTCGGCGACGATGCTACTCGCCATGCACGAGGCCCGCGAGACGATGGGTCTGACCCTGGATCCCAAGGTGGTAAGCAGCACGCTGGCCTCCATCCGTCTCCAGCAGTTCCCCGATTTCACCTACGCCTACTCGCACGGGCATTACCTTTCACCCCAAGGGGAAATCAATCGCCGCAACGGCTCGCTCGCCCGCTCGCAGGCCTGCAATGCCGCACTGCACGCCTTCGATGACCCCAAGATCACCCACGAGGTGCTTTCCACCTGGTGCGACAATTTCCTCGAGTTCGAGAAATGGCTCGATCACGGACGCAAGAAGCCGCGCCCGCATGAATCCACCTTCAAGATATCCGGCTACTTTTACTTCTATGGCGTGTATTACTACACCGAGTGCGCGAAGCATTTGCCCAAGGAAAAACAACGCCAACTCGCCAAGGGTCTGGCGCGCATCATCCTCACACGTCAGGAAAAAGACGGCTCGTGGTGGGACTACCCGCTCTACGATTACCACCAACCCTACGGCACCGGCTACTGCCTCATGGCCCTGAAATGGTGCCGCGAGGCGATGAAGTGAAATCATGGCATTTGCATGACGTGACGGCGCTTTCCAAGGGCCAAGACCATGAAGGGTGGTGATTGGCATGGCGGATGAAATCGCCGCCACACATTTCTCCTTGACAAAAGTATCAGATTTGATACGTTTTTCGCAGTGAGTCCACCTTCTCCGCGTCCGTTACGCACCTTCTTCTTTATGACAGAAGCGGGGAATGAGCCTGTGCGCGATTGGTTGAAAGAGTTGTCTCGGACGGATCAAAAAATCATTGGTGCTGATATTCTCGCAGTTCAGTGGCAGTGGCCGGTGGGAAAACCACTGGTTGACTCGCTTGGCGGTGGGCTTTGGGAAGTTCGTTCCTCTCTGGGTGATCGTATTGCACGCACCTTCTTTATTGTCGTCAATGAAGAGATCATCTTACTTCACGCCATTATCAAGAAATCGCGGACCGCACCAAAGCAAGACTTGGATCTGGCTCGCTCAAGACAGTCCTTCTACACAAAAGGAGAACGAAAAAAATGAAAAACAATACAAAAATCAAGGTCCACCGAGGTGGTGAGTTCAGCGATTTTCTCGCGGAGGAAGGAATTTTGGCAGAGGTAGAAGTGCTCGCCTTGAAGCGTGTCGTCGCGCTACAAATTCAAAAAGCTCTGGAACAGGAAAAACTCACGAAGACCGAGCTGGCACACCGTATGAAAACGAGCCGGGCGGCCCTCGATCGCATCCTCGATCCCACCAATCCATCGTTGACCGTGGCCAGCCTTGGCAAGGCCGCCGCCGCTCTCGGGCGGAAAGTGGAGCTGAAGCTTTTGCCTGTCTGACCTTCGACTTTCCGACCCACCCATGTCCCGCAAGATCGCTCTATTCGACTTCGATGGCACCCTGCTGCCCTGGGATACGCAGAAACTTTTTTGCCACTATGTGTTGCAGCGGCATCCGGCACGACGCTGGTATTTTCCTCTTTTTCTTTTGATGACTCCCTTCACCCCCATCCTCGGCGCCGAGGGCATGAAGCGGGTGTTTCTGAGTTTTTTGTGGAAGATGAAACGTGAGGAAGTCGAGGAGCTCGCACGGGGCTTTGCCGCCCAGTGGGTTCCTTCCCGCATCTGGCCGGAGATGGTGGAGCGGCTGGAGCGGCATCGGCGTGACGGGGATCTCACGGTGTTGGTTTCCGCCAGTCCGGAGCCCTACATCAAGGAAATCGGCCGCATTCTCGGCTTCGATCTCAGCCTAGGCACCGTCATCGATTTCCCCGCTCAAGGCCTGCCGCTGTTTCCCGATCTGATCAATAACAAGGGCTGGAACAAGGTCACGCGCCTGCGCTGCGAACTGGATGCTGCCGCATTCCATGGCGATCAACTTCATCAGGCCCACGGCTATACCGATAGCACCGCGGATCTGCCCATGCTCACTCTGTGCCAGCAGGCTACGGTGGTGAATCCCGCGCCGCGCCTGCTCACCCTCGCCGAGGAGCAGGGTTGGGAAGTCGTGAGACTACCCCGTCCCTGGAAATCCAAGCTCCACCGGCTCTGCCAACGCCTGCGGTATCTCACCGGCAGTTGATGAGCGGAGCCACTCGCAGATTTGGTTCACTTCCCGCCCAGTAGCTCGACCATCGCCCGGCCCATGGCTTCGCCCACGTTCATGTAGGTGCCGGCATCACCACCGTAATGGCTGTTTCCGCTGCCACCGTTGGAAAGGGGGTTGGCATAGACCGTGGCGACGTTGCCCTTGAATTCGGCATGTTTGCCGTCTTTGCCGTCCACCGCCAGCTGCGCGTCGAGGATTTTCCCTCCGCGACCACTGCTGCCCTTTTGCGCCTCACCGAGGGTGGCGAGCACGAACTTGGCATTCGGTGCGTTGAAATCCTTGCGCAGTTGTTTGATGAATTGCACGAGGTTCTTTTCGTAAAATTCGGCATGGGCATCACTGCCGCCATCCTTTTCACCCTGCCAGAAGACGAAACCCGCAATCTCATAGCCCTTCGCTCCAGGGTAATGCTTTTCCAGATCGGCCAGGGCGGCCTTGGCGTTGTCGGTATCATCATCATACTGCTTTCCGGCATACCACTCGCCCGCGACCTTTTCACCATTGCCCTTGGGGTTGCTGGGTGTGCCGCGGTAGCCGGGTTGCAGGTTGCCACTGAAGTCGTAGGGCTCGGTGCCCGGAGGCAAGAGGTCCCAGCCCAGACTGCGGTTGCCGATGCAGGCCTTGAGCAAAAATACCGGCGCATCGATGGCATGACCGACCACGTGACCAAAGCCCAGCTCAGGACCGATGTTGTTTTTCGCACCGAATCCCGGCTCCAGCCATCCAGTCTGATGATCACAGGTCACCATCGCGCAGCGCACGTCCTTACGCACCGTCCATTGGCCCTCGGCATCGAGCAGGTAGGGGTATTTTTTCTCGGTCTTGCAATAATACCCCAGCGAACCTTTTTTGGATTCAGGCTCCACATTGCCCAGGCCGACCATGTTGGATTGCCCCATCATGATGAACACCTGCACGGGCTTGGACAGATCCGCCTCCTTGCCGTCTGAAGCAGGGAGGGCATCCGGCACGCTCTTGGCCGCTGTGGAGGGAGTCGCCACCGCCGCTGCGGGAAATGCGCCAGTTTCCTTCAGAAAAGCGATGTCCCCCGCGGAGAGTTTGTCCTGGGGGAAGCTCATGGTCTTGCCGTTGGCCAGTGTCACACCCACCGTGCCGCTCGCCGGATCATAGCTTTTCAATTCTCCTTCAAAGGTTTTAGCCCCATCCACACTGGTCCATGTGCGGGCGGAAATGAACGACAGCGAGCCCATACCAACGAGACTCAGCGTAATGGCGAACAAAAAAGATCGTTTCATAAGGAATATGGGAAATCGTAACAGTTACGGAATGATCACGACCGATATTTCGGGGAATCGACGTATCAGAACAAAATGGCAGGCCTGTCCACAGCCCCCGCCATCCCAGCGCGCCCACCACGGGCCACAGACGCGCGGATTGACGCGGCACGATCGCAAGGTTTTTTTTCCTTGCGAGAGTGACTGATTTAGTTACGTTTTGTGAGTGAAAATAAACGATGCGTCTGCCAAAGTTTTCAAGGTCATGCATGCCTGTGTGCTCATCGCGGCCCTGACTGGATACCTATGGGCGGCGGATCCTGTGGTGTCGAATATTTCCGCCGTGCAGCGGGCGGGGACGAAGTTGGTGGATATTGCGGATGATCCCAGTGCCTCTAACGAAAATCGCGTCACATTACATGAGCGAATTGTCATCGACCTCATTGGTTCAAAATAAAACACGAATCGGAATGAAAAAGCATCAGCATACATCGTGGATTCTCAAGTCTATCGTATTTGTATTGGCTGCGTTAGCGACAGCCAAGGGCGCAGACTCCGACTTCGACGGCTTGGATGATACCGTGGAAACGAACACTGGCATTTATGTTTCGCCGTCGAACACAGGAACGAATCCAAGCGCTGCGGATAGTGATGGAGACGGAGTCCCGGATGGATTAGAGGTGAAAGAGAAGACGAGTCCAGTCGACGCGACGAAATTCAATTCGTTCAGCAAGGGCTTGGCAGGCTACTGGGAGTTTGATGCAAGCTATGCCGATACATCAGGAAATCAAATTGATTTTGTAACTACTCCATATTGTGATTTTTCTGTTGGACGGAATAATAATTCGAATGAAAGCCTGAGATTCACAAATGTCGCTGGCCGAGCAACATCTGCGAAACCAATCGAGATTTCGGGAAATCAAGATAGGACTATTTCATACTGGTGTAAACTCCCGCAAAGCGGACTTTCAGTATCGGTGGGGTGGGGCTCAAACCAGGGTAGTCCAAGTGCACCAGGAACTGCGTCTTGCCTTGTCGCAAACTCGGAAGGCAGGGTTTTTCATTGGGGCGCGTATGCAGACATTGAATCAAATGTACGTATTACACCAAAAATATGGAATCACGTCGTAATTTCCTATAAAAATAACTTTTCTGAGGCGAAAATAGCTATTAATGGAAAAGTCTATAGCCATTTTAATGGCAGTTTAAATACACTAAATCAGCTAAATACAAGCAATACTGCAATTAAAATATCGGGTTACACATTTGGAGACATTAGTAATCAATCAATGATCGATTCCGTAAGGATTTACCGTAGAGCTCTAACAGATATAGAAATTAATCAATTATACAAATATGAAGCGCCAAAGCTGCAAATTATTGATGGAACTTTTGCATGGAGCGCGGCTAAAGCCAATGCAGAAGCACGAGGAGGAAGATTGGCTGTTCTCAATACACCGGAAAAAATCGCAGCAGCTAATACTCTAATTTCAAGTCAAGTCACTTGGCCATCTTTGTGGATTGGCGCGGAAAAATTATCGAATTCGACTCAATGGTCATGGATTAATGGATCTCTCTTAAATGCTAATAACTGGGGTGTCGGCGAACCAAATGGGTCGTCATCCCTCAGTCTAAATGCAATGATATGGTCTAGTGCTGATGCGCAGCCATTGAAATGGTCTGATGATAGAGGAGACGTTCTAAATCTGGGATACTTACTAGAGAAATTATACAAATTGACAGCTTCTACTGTCACTAACGGTAATTTAGCTGGTGTCGGAGAATATCCAGAAAATGAAAATGTTTTGCTAACAGCAACACCATTGCCTGGCTACGTATTCAGCTCATGGACAGGCTCAGCTTCCGGAACAACCAACCCGCTGACAATCGCTATGGACGCGGACAAAACTGTTGGAGCTACTTTTGTTCCTGACCTTTCTGATGCGGATGGTGACGGTATTACTGCTTATGATGAGGCAACAATCTACGGCTCCAATCCTGACCTCGCCGATACTGATGGCGATGGCATCAACGATGGCGCGGAAGTGACGCAAGGTCGTAGCCCAAAAACAGCGGAACCTGTCATCACGAACATCACTGCAACGCAGCGATCGGGAACGAAGTTTGTGGATATCAACTATGATCTTGCATCCCTAACGCCAACGGTCAAGGTCACTCTGGAAATTTCGAGCGATGGCGGTATCACTTACAATGTTCCTGTCGCATCGACTACCGGAGCAGTAGGCAATGGTGTCACAGTCGGATCGGGTAAGACGATTGTTTGGAACGCAGGAGCTGATTGGGATGGCAATTTCAGCAACCAAATGCGTTTCCGATTGGCAGCCGATGATTTGCAGGTTCCGGGGTTTTCTTTGATTCCTGCTGGAGCCTTTACGATGGGACGCACGAGCGGCGATACGGATGCCGATGCTCCGCCTGTGAATGTGACCTTAAGTCAATTTTACATGGGCAAGTATGAGGTGACCAAGGCGGAGTGGGATGAGGTGAGGGCCTGGGCCGTGAACAACGGTTACACGGATCTGGCCACGGGTGCGGGTAAAGCGAGCAATCATCCCGTGCAGACCGTGAGTTGGTGGGATGTGATCAAATGGTGCAATGCTCGTAGCCAAAAGGAAGGGTTGACACCCTGCTACACGATAAGCGGTTCCGTGATGAAGACGGGCACGACTGCACCAACGGTGAACTGGACAGCGAATGGTTATCGTTTGCCCACAGAGGCAGAGTGGGAAAAAGCCGCCCGAGGAGGAGTGAACGGGAAACGTTTTCCTTGGGGAACCGATACGATCAGTCACAACGAGGCCAACTTTTACAATAATGGAACAGAAGCATACAAAACAGGAACCTCGGGCTATCATCCAGTTTACGCAATAGGTGTGCAGCCATACACGTCACCTGTCGGAAGCTTTGTGGCAAATGGTTACGAACTGCATGACATGGCGGGAAATGTTTGGGAGTGGTGTTGGGATTGGTATGGTGCATCAACGTATGTGAACAATGCTACGGATCCTCGTGGTGCTGCTTCGGGCGCGGACCGGGTGCTCCGGGGCGGCGCCTGGCTCTACGGCGCGGTCCGCTGCCGCGCCGCCTACCGCGTCAACTTCACCCCGTCGGGCGAGTACAACGACTTCGGCTTTCGTGTGGCCCGCAGCAACAGCATTACACTGGGAGTCAGCAACTCTTCATCGGCTCAAAACACCACAGTCGATATTCGAAACTTTTCTCTATCGAAAACCACCACGACAAATGGCTCGATTTCAGGTAATGCTTCCTATCTCAGTGGTTCATCCGCGACTGTCACAGCAACGCCTCAACCAGGCTATCTCTTCGGATTATGGACTGGTGATGCCTCTGGTTCTACCAACCCCACCACAATCTTGATGGACTCCAACAAAACCGTTGGCGCCACATTCATCGAAGACACCCGCGATCCTGACAACGATGGCCTGAGCAATTACCAGGAAATCATTGTGCAATTCACCAATCCTGACCTCGCCGATACCGATGGAGATGGCCTAAACGATGGTGTGGAAGTGGCCCAAGGTCGCAGCCCTAAAACGGCGGAACCAGTTATCACGAATATCACTGCAGCGCAGCGCTCGGGAACGAAAATTGTAGACATCAGCTATGATCTTGCGTCGGTTACTCCAACAGTGAAAGTCACTATGGAAATTTCCAGCGATGGAGGTCTCACTTACAATGTTCCTGTCACATCGACTACGGGTGCGATTGGCAATGGTGTCACAATCGGAACAGGCAAGACCATTGCTTGGAACGCAGGAGCTGATTGGGATGGCAACTTTAGCAATCAAATGCGTTTCCGATTGATAGCCGATGATTTGCAGGTTCCGGGGTTTTCTCTGATTCCAGCCGGGGCGTTTACGATGGGGCGCACGAGTGGCGATACCGATACCAACGCTCCGACTGTGAATGTGACCGTAAGTCAATTTTACATGGGCAAGTATGAAGTGACCAAAGCGGAATGGGATGAGGTGAGGGCCTGGGCCGTGAACAACGGTTATACTGATCTGGCGACGGGTGCGGGCAAAGCGAACAATCATCCCGTGCAGACCGTGAGTTGGTGGGATGTGATCAAATGGTGCAATGCCCGTAGCCAAAAGGAAGGGTTGACACCCTGCTACACGGTAAGCGGTTCCGTGATGAAGACGGGCACGACAGAACCCACGGTAAACTGGACAGCGAATGGCTACCGACTTCCCTCCGAGGCAGAGTGGGAAAAATCTGCCCGAGGAGGAGTGAGTGGGAAACGTTTTCCTTGGGGAACCGATACGATCAGTCACAGTGAAGCGAATTTCAACAATAGCGAAAGTGAAACTTACAAATCCGGCACGACAGGCTATCATCCAACCTATGCGACAGGTTCGACGCCATATACATCTCCTGTGGGTAGTTTTTCGGCAAATGGCTTCGGTTTACACGACTTGGCGGGTAATGTTTGGGAATTGTGTTGGGATTGGCATGGAGCATTTACGTATGTGAATAACGCTACGGATCCCCTTGGAGCCGTTTCGAGCTCGGTTCGTGTGGTCAGGGGCGGCAGTTGGATCGGCAGCGCGTTCGACTGTCGCGCCTCTCACCGCAACAGCGTCACCCCGTCATACTCGAGTCACGACGTCGGCTTCCGTTTGGCCCGCAGCAACAGCGTGACACTTGGAGTCAGCAATTCGACATCGCCACAAAACACCACGGTCGACATTCGTAACTTTTCTCTATCGAAAACCAACACGACAAATGGTTCGATTTCAGGCACTGCTTCTTATCTCAGTGGTTCGTCCGCGACTGTTACAGCCACGCCTCAACCAGGCTACCTCTTCGGATCATGGACGGGCGATGCCTCAGGTTCTGCCAACCCCACCATTATCTTGATGGATTCCGACAAAACCGTCGGAGCTACGTTCGTCGAAGACGCGCGTGATCCTGACAATGACGGATTGACTAATTATCAAGAAATCATCGTTCGCCTCACCAATCCCGACATGGCCGATACGGACTCGGACGGCGTCAACGACGGACAGGAAGTCACCGATGCCACCAACCCACTCGTTGCCGATACCGATGGCGATGGTCTCAGCGATGGCGAAGAAAGAACTCTCACCACGGATCCACTCGTCGCCGACACCGATGGTGATACGTATTACGATGGCTACGAAGTTCAATTCACCACGGATCCAAAACTGGCGACCTCGATACCGATATTCTTGCTGACCTTGAGCAATAATGGTTCGGCTCTGGGTGGCAGTTTTGCGATGTCGGGCAGCTTGGCGCACGGAACCAATGCCTCAGTCACAGCAACGCCGCTGCCGGGTTATCTGTTTGGATCATGGACCGGCAATGCATCAGGTTCTGCCAACCCCACGACAGTCCTGATGGACGCCAACAAAACCGTGGGTGCCACGTTCGTCGAAGATTCCCGTGATCCTGACAATGACGGATTGACCAACTACCAAGAAATCATCATTCGCATCACCAATCCCGATCTTGCCGATAGCGATTCCGATGGCGTCAACGATGGACAGGAAGTGACGGATACCACCAACCCACTCGTTGCCGATACCGATGGGGATGGTCTAACGGATGGCGAAGAAAAAACTCGCACTACCAATCCCCTGGTCACCGACACCGATGCGGATGGAGTGAATGACGCGCAAGAAGTCACCGATGCGACCCATCCACTCATTGCCGATAGCGATGGCGACGGACTGACCGATGGCGACGAAAAAACCCGCACCACCAACCCGCTTTCACAAGACAGCGATGGGGATGGAGTGAGCGATGCCCAAGAAGTGACCGATGCGACAAACCCTCTCCTCGCCGATACCGATGGGGATGGAGTGAGCGACGGACAAGAAAAGACCCGCACCACCAATCCGCTGGTCACCGATTCCGATTCCGATGGTGTCAACGACGGGCAGGAAGTCATCGATACCACCAACCCTCTCGTTGCGGACACCGATGCAGATGGTCTCACGGATGGGGAAGAAAAAACGAAGGCCACCAACCCACTCGTTGTCGATAGCGATGGGGATGGTCTCACCGACGGCGAAGAAAAAACCCGCAACACGAATCCACTGGCCAAGGACACCGACGGTGATGGCTTGAGTGATTTAGAGGAAGAACTGAATACAAAGACGAATCCGCTCCTTGCCGATACGGATGGAGACTCCATTTCCGATGCTCTCGAAGACACCGACAACGACGGCATTTCCAACCTCCGTGAGGTGACAGAACTCAAGACCGATCCTTTGCTCGCCGATACGGATAAAGACGGTCTGAGCGACACCTACGAATTGGTCTACAAAGGAACCGTGGAGGCCTATGCGCCGCGCATCGGCGATCGTCTGCGCTTCGAGCTTCGCGAGCTCGTGCCGCAGGGGACGCTGAAGTTGGTGGGAACCTTGCCCACGGGTCTGAGCTTCAATGCCGTCACGGGAGTGCTCGAGGGCAAACTCACCGGCAAGCCCGGGTCGGTAAAATTGACCATCCAAGTCTTGAATGGCAAAACCGTGCTTCGGACCATTCCGTTTCAGTTCACCATAGCCGCATTCCCTTCCGGCCTCATCGGATCGTGGCAGGTCTTGCTGGAGGATGCGAATGGCTCACCGCAGGGGCTGATCACCACGACGGTCAAGTCGCCCGGAACCTGGAGCGCTACCTACGATGGGATTGCGACATCGACCACGCGCAGCGGCAGTGGGGTCTTTGATCTTACGCCATCGATGAATCGTGCGGCCTTTGCTGTAACCTTCCCTGCGAGCTATAACGTCGTATCTTTTTCCACCAGCTTGCAAATCGATGCCATCACGGCCTTGGCTGGTGGAACCTACGCGCAGGGGACCATGCGCGGCTTCCGCTTGGCGAAAACGGGAGAGCTGCCTACCGCAGCGCGTCAAGTCACGATGGTCATCGATCAGGGTGAACAGGACGGATACCAAGTCCCTGCGGGCTTGGGCTGGGCCACAGGCACCTTGAGCACATCGGGCAGTCTGCCCCTGAGTGGTCAACTGGGGGATGCCCAGACTTTCCGCAAGACAGTCAACCTGGGAGCCACAGGACAAGCCATTCTGTGGGTGAAACCTTATCGCAATCTGAACTCGACGATGGGTGGCATCATCTCGCTGCGGGACACCGGTGTGGTTCCGCCAACATCCTACGCGCCCATCCAAAACGGCCTGCTATGGCAGCGTGTGGCGGATAGTGCGGAGTTGTCGTATGGCAGTGGTTTCGGTCCACTTGCCGCGGATGCCAGCGTCAATCCCTACCTCAAGCCGGCATCGGCGGTCGCGCTCGCCACGAATCTGGGACTCACCAACAATCAGTTCCGCAACGTGACGTTCGATGGAGGTGGGCTCCCGAATGCCGAGCAAACCGCGGCCATGCCCGAACGATTTGTCATGGATTCCTCGTACAAATTGGCACCGGTGGCCGTGCCGGGTCGGGTCATGGCCCTGTGGCAAGGAGGGATCAGCTCCAGTGCGGGAACGTTCAAGGGGACCATCGCTCTCGATGCCAGCAACAGCGGCATTCTCAAGGGCAATGCCGGTGTGTCAGGTGTCGTCTTCCGCCGCAACGATCTTGAGAGCGTGGGGGCAGGCTTGATCAAAATCCCCACCACAGGCGTCAAAGGCAGCTTCCGCACCGGGGCGTTTCTGATGGATCGATGAAGCGTCCCGTTGGGACGCAGGGGGTTGATTGGTTGCGTTACCCACGGATGCTCCGTGGGCTGAAATCAATCGTCCTGTTAGGACGGGGAAGACAGGCATAGAACCATGTGATTCCGGTCTTCGGTCCCCAAGGGACCATTCATCCCAGCCCACGGAGAAACCGTGGGGAGAGCATTTTCCCAAATATTTCGCGTCCTAAAAGGACGCTTCATCAGGGGGTATCCGAAGATCATGCCGCACGACGCAAGTGTTTCGATGAAGCGTCCCGTTGGGACGCAGGGGGTGATTGTTGGATCTGACCCACGGATGTTCCGTGGGCTGAAATCAATCGTCCTGTTAGGACGGGGAAGGCAGACATAATACCATGTGATTCCGGTCTTCGGTCCCCTTGGGGACCCTTCATCCCAGCCCACGGAGAAACCGTGGGAGAGTGTTCCCCCCAAACATTTTGCGTCCTAACAGGACGCTTCATCAGGGGAGGTGCTTCAATCCCACAAATGCGTTTCGTCAACGATGATCCCATTTTTCCGCACCAAATTTCGATACTCATCTTGAAATGATAGGGTTTTGTGGTGCTCTTCTTGATTCTCGATATAAGCAATCAGCTTTTCGAGGTGGGAAATGCTGATGGAAAAAACGCCATACCCCGCTTGCCAGGAAAAATCATAAAACTCACGTCCTTGCTCTTTGAGCCAAGAGGAGCTGGTATGTTTGATTTTTTTCGTAAAGTCGGCAATCGAACAAGTTCGCGACAGTCCTACGGCTAAATGCACATGATCGGCGGTCCCTCCAACGCGAAACATCTTACATCCCATGTTACGACCTACCTCGGCCATATAGGCATGCAAGCGATCCCGCACGGCATCAGTCATGGATCGTTCGCGTTTTTTTGTGGAAAAGACGATGTGAAGAATCACGTTGGCGAGTGAGTGTGCCATACAAAGATCATATCAGACGACGCAAGTGTTTCGATGAAGCGTCCCGTTGGGACGCAGTGGGGGTGTTGGTTGCGTTACCCACGGATGCTCCGTGGGCTGAAATCAATCGTCCTGTTAGGACGGGAAGACAGGCAAGGAGCCATGCGATTCCGGTCCTCGGTCCCCCAAGGGACCATTCATCCCAGCCCACGGAGAAACCGTGGGAGAGCATTTTCCCCAAACATTTTGCGTCCTAACAGGACGCTTCATCAGAGGGCGTGCGAAGATCATGCTGCACGACGCAAGTGTTTCGATGAAGCGTCCCGTTGGGACGCATGGGGGACTTTTGGTTGCGTTACCCACGGATGCTCCGTGGGCTGAAATCAATCGTCCTGTTAGGACGGGGAAGGCAGACATAGAACCGTGCGATTCCGGTCCTCGGTCCCCAAGGGACCCTTCATCCCAGCCCACGGAGAAACCGTGGGGAGAGCATTTTCCCCAAACATTTCGCGTCCTAACAGGACGCTTCATGAGGGTCCATGCGAAGCCGCTATGCGCGCCGCAACAGCGGATTCCAAACTTTGGCAAAGCCCCAGCCTTGGAAATCTTTGACATTCGCTGTGGCAAAATGGGTCACGCCATGATGGCGCAAGGTGAGCGCCAGACGAGCATCGAAAATGCGACGTCGGGCAAAGTCCTTGGAGCCTGCGGCTTTCCACACTTGATCCATGACAGAAGCATGCTCGACTCTTCTCACGTTGGGAATGTCCAGATAGGAAACCACCAGATCGCGGGCCGACTTGGCAGAGAGCGGATGGCTGAGCACGGCAGGATTGCGCAACAGAACATAGAGCTCCGTCAGCACGTAGTCACACAGAACGATGCGTTTGCTGGCATCGCTGAAGCATTCCCGGAGAAAAGCCACCGCGGCTTCGTGCCCTTGCGACTCCGGATCCAGCGAATAGAGCAAAATGTTCGTATCGATGGCGATCATGGGATCATTTCACGGATTTCATCCATTTCCGCCAATGCCTTGAGATCCAGTTGTTCCCAACCGCGGCGAAAATCTCCTTTCTTCAGCACGGGCAACTGCCAGTCTGGCTTGATCGGTCTAACGGGATAGGCAACAGCCATGTGTTCCAGTCCTCGCCGCACCACCTCGGCCAGCGACCACTCGCGTTGCTCGGCGATGGCCTTTGCCGTGTGATACAATTCGTCAGGAATTTGAATCTGCGTCTTGATCATGATGGCATTTTACCATCAGTGGCATTTTTGTCAACATCGGGACACAGCCGTATCATGATCGCCACGTATCCTGACTTGTCAGAAGGCATGTTCCGTGATAACGGTCTCGCATGTCGCGCGAGTCGATCCTAGCCAAAATCAAACAAGCCACTGAGGGCATTGCGGAAAAAGCGGAATATCCTGCGTATGAGGTCACGGATTTGCATTCGGCACCGCGGTTGGAGGGCACGGGTCTGTGGGAAATTTTCGATCGCAATTTCCGCGCGGTGAATGGCAAGACGATGCGCTCCTGCGAGGAGTTGATTGCCTTTTTGCAAAGCACCCAACAAACCACCGGATACTGTGATCCTGCGCTGTGGGATGCGGTGGGTCGTGCATTGCAACAAGCGGGATTCACAGTGGAAACCGAATACCATCGCGAGCACTATGACCGTTATCAATTCGGCATCACGCGGGCGACGGGAGCGATTGCTGAGTCCGGCAGTTTGATTCTCGATGACGACCATACCTCCGATCGACTGGCGGCTCTTTCACCTTGGACTCACGTGGCGGTGCTGGCGGAGACATCCATCCACCGCACCATTCCCGATGCCGTGGTCGCCCTAGGACAGGCGCCGAACATCATCTGGGCCACGGGACCATCGAAAACCGCGGACGTGGAAGGCATCCTCATCGAGGGTGTGCACGGCCCTGGCGAGCAAATCGCCTTGTGTCTGGCCTAGTGTTGGCTTTTTTCAGAATAGCGCACCCTGCGCAGAGAAATTAGCCTTTCTTTTTGCTCAGCAGGATTTCCAGATCGGGATTCGGCTGGGCGCCGTGAAGCAAAGCCTCCTGATAGTATCCTTTGGCCTCCTTGATGCGTCCATCGCGCTGACATAGCACGGCGAGGTTGTGCAGGGCCTCGGATGATTGCGGCGTGAGCGCGATCGCTTTTTGATAGGCGCGCTCCGCTTCCGGTGCGCGCTTCAATCGCAGCAGGGTGTTGCCGTAGATTGTGTAGCCAGCGGCATCGTTCGGGTCGATTTCCAAGGCTTTTACCAGCGATGTCTCCGCTTGAGCTAGGTCGCCCATTTTGTAAAGGGCCAAGCCTAACAGTCGATGGGACAAAGAACGCGATTCGTCGTTCTCCACAGCTGTGCGCAAGATTTCCGAGGCGGCCACGGGGTCATTGAGGCGCAGTTGCACAATGCCGAGTTTCGTCATGGTGGGCACGTGTCCAGGGTGGAGGTCGAGGATCATTTCCAAGACTTCTCGAGAAGCACTCAAGCGATCCGATCCAAATGCGCGCACGGCCGCTTTGGTGTAATCGTCGATCTGCTGGTGCATCTCGCTGGTGGCAGCGCTGACGCGGGCTTTGCTACCGGCGTAGGGTGAGTAAATTTCCCCATCTACCTTGCGTGCCTCGATGATTTTCTGCTCATCGGCCGTGAGAGTGATTTCCTGATCGGTCAACAAGGCCAGGGCTTCGTCGTAATTCGCATCACCCGTGGTGGTTTGTTTTTTCGCGGCATCGAGCAGCAGTTGCGCGGCCTGTTTGCGACGTTCCTGAACACGCAACTGGCGTTTGATGATATCGCGCAGGGTTTCCGCCTCCTCGCTGCTGGCGGCGGCCTCACCCGCGGCGAGAGCTTTTTCATTGCTTTGCAGTTGTTTTTCGAGATCGGCGACGCGCTGTTCCTGGGCACGTTTTTCCGTCTGCAGCGCGATGATTTTGGTTTTGGTGATTGCCAGATCGCGCAGGGCCTCGGTGAGCTGATCGTTGGTTTCGTCGTTGTTTTTGCTCAGGCGCTCCACGCGTTCCTTGGCTTCGCGCAGTTCCTTCGCAAGGCCCATGTTTTGTTCGATGAGCTGTTGGATTCTGCCGCTCTCGTTGAGTTTGAGGAGCGCGGCCATGTGATCGCGTTCGCGCAACAGGTCATCGCGTTCGGTGCGCAGTTCCTGGTAGGCATCCTGGCTCTCCTGCAATTGTTTTTGCAATGAAGCCACACGCTGGTTGGCGGAGGCGATTTCCGTATCCTTTTGTTTGACGGTTTGTTCCAGTTGTTGGAGTTGCTGAATTTGCGCCGCGGTCACCTCGTTGGATTTCTTCCGCTCCAATTCCATGTTGCGTTGCAAGTCGGCGGCCTGTTGGCGCACTGCTTGGTAATCGGCCTGCAAGGTGGCCATTTTCGCCTGAGTTTGCAATTGCTGTTCGCGGCTTTGTGATAGTGCCATGCCCATGGCTTGACGTTCCTGCTCCAGAGAGCGGAGTCGTTCGTTGAGGCGGTCCATTTCCGATTGCACGGGCGCCGTGGCCATTTTCGCGCGCAGGGCCTCGAGTTCAGTGGTGCTTTGGCTGAGCCGCGCGTTGAGATCGTCGCGTTGTTTTGCCAGGTCGTTGGCGCGCGCCGCTTCGCGCGATACCTGATTTGAGGGGGCGGCGAGGGCGGCACGCAGTCGTTTGACCTCGGCTTCCAGCGCCTTCATTTTCGCATTTTCGATTTCGATCGAAGGAGTAGGAGGCGTGGGCTTGGGCGTGGGTGTAGGTGTGGGCATTGGCGCCACCGGGAGGGTTTTGCCGCCACTTTCCACGATTTCCGCAACAGCGATTTCTTCTTTTTTCTGCTGAGACTGGGCCAGCGGTTGGACTTTGGTGATCTGATCCTTGGTCAAGGTCAGGCGATCTCCGACCATGTCTTTTTTCCATTCCGGATGGAAGCGATGGATGGTTTGGAAAAATTTTTCCGCGCTCTGGAGTTTGCCCAGAGCTTCCGCGTGCCGGCCCTGTTTTTGCAAGGTTTCTGCCTCCCGCACATACAACCAAGCCTGGTAATAGACATCGGCGGGGTCGAAATTCGGTTGTGCGGGTGCCTTGGCGCTGGGAGCCTGCGCCATTATGGGCATCGTGAGTCCGGCGCTGACCAGGAACAGCGTGAGCCAAGCAAAGGCGGAAACGTAGCGCATGGCAGAAGGATAGCGTGGTTTTGCTTGGAGGGAAGCAGGATTTTTTGGGGTGGTCACACGGCGATCAAGTGAGGGAAACGGATACGATCTAACGACTTTTGACAACTCATAGTTATGAACTCACTCGTTATTTCAGCCCAATCGAACAGAATTTCAGAATTTTTCAGAATTTACAGAAGCGAAAAATGTGGAAAATCCGTGGTTTCCAGTTTCCCGTGATAAAAAATTCAGTGATTTCAGTGGATCCCAGTATATCAGTGGTACATAGCAAAAATTACGGTTGTCGATCGATTCCCTGGCTTGATCGCCGTGGGGGGAGCCTCCCATTGTTCGGTTACATCAATACTTGCGTGGACGCTTGCGCGCCTGATGTCGACCCGCTTTTTTGGCTGGGGGCTCGCGATCGAAGCTGCGCTTGAAGGCGGACTTGCGTGCGGTTTTTTTTGCGGCGGGCATGGCGGATTTGCGCGCCGACTTTTTCGCGGTTGCGGTTTTGGCATCGCCGCGCACCTGCGACTTCGGTGCTACATTTTCCGGATTGGTGCTAGCCTTGAGAATTTCTTCATCGCCCAGCAATTGGTAGCGCCCTACTTCCAGATCGCCGCCCCACAGGGTGCCGATGCGCACGCGGACGAGTTTGGTCACTTGGTAGCCGAGGGCCTCGTGCATCACGCGGATCTGCCGTTTGGCTCCCTGATCGAGAACCATGGAGATGCGCCGCGCGCTCATACGGCGCAGGGATTTGGCGCTGAATTTGCCATCTTTGCAGTAAACGCCGGAGAGGAACAATTCGAGGTGCTCTTGCAAATACGGTTGATTGCTAGTGACGAGGTATTCCTTCTCCACCTTGTTGCGTGGATGCATCAGGCGCTGGGTCAGATCACCGTCATTCGTCAGCAGCAGTAGACCTTCGGACTCGGCATCGAGTCGCCCCACGTGATGCAAATGTTGCAAGGCCACGGGCAAGAGCGAGTAAATCGTGTCGCGCCCATTTTCATCCTCCTTGGTGCAAACCAGTCCGCGCGGTTTGTTGAAGAGGATTGTGGTGGTGCGACGCAGGGTCACGCGCTTGCCGTCCACCCGCACGTGATCGCCGTCCTTGATCTGCGTGCCCGGTTTGAGACAGGGGTGACCGTTCACTTCGACATGACCATCCAGAATCAACGCGTCACAACCGCGGCGCGAATCGATCCCGCAGGCGGCCAAGTATTTGTTCAAACGGGTGGTTTCCATAAGGGCGGAGACTGGCAAGAAAAAAGGCGCGGATCCGAGCAGACCCGCGCTTGTCGAAAAAGAATCATCACGGAAGGCAGGCGCGATGTTGCCAACGCGCCGATGAATCAGCCCTCGTGCTTGGTTTTGGGCAGACCGATGGGGCTGCGACCTTGCTTCCACTGACCGCGCTCTTTCATGAGCTTCACGCGTTCAAAGCGCTTGAGAACGGAACGCTTGCCACCCACTGTGGAAGCTGACTTGAGACTGTTGTGCTTGGACATAACTGGGGAAAGTTGGAGTTGCGGGGCGCGAAGCTAGGGGCATGTCCACCCTAGCGCAAGCACAAAATCGGGTTTTTTTAGAACTTTTGCGCCGAGAGGGTAAATTTTTGGAGGGTAGTGAATCCCCCGTGGGTCAAGTGGTGGTGCGAATTTCAAATGGAACTCTCACTTTGCATCAATTACGGTGATGTTCCGACAGCGCCTTCGACGAGCCTTCGCCAGCGCGGGGCGGCTATCGCGACGTTTTCTTCGAGCAAGGAGGCGGCGTGGGAGAAGGTGAAGTCCAGCGGATGACCGAGCGATACCAGATCGATGGCATCGGCGAAGATCTCACTGGCGCGCAGTTCCTCCGTGCACACGCCTGCCACCGCCACGCAGGGCACGCCGTGTTCGCGGGCGATCTTGGCGATCCCCACGGGGCCTTTGCCGGAAAGCGATTGGGCATCGAGCGAGCCCTCGCCTGTGATGACCAGATCGACCTCAGCCACACGTTGGTGAAGAGCGCAAATGTCCGCGACCATGGTGAAACCGGACAACAATCGGGCACCTGCAAAAGCCATGAGCCCGAAGCCCAGACCTCCCGCCGCTCCCGCGCCGGGAAAATTCGCATGCTGTGCTGAGCCGCTTTGCTCGGCTAGGTTCTGCAGAAAGGCATCGAGCTCGGACACCTGCGCGGGTGTGGCGCCTTTTTGCGGGCCGTAGATCGCGCTCGCTCCTCTTTCGCCGCAGAGAGGATTGTCCACATCACAGGCCGCTAGCACCGGCGGGAGTGTGATGCAGTGGGAAAAATCCACGTGCGCGAGCCGGTGCAGTGCCGCGGGTGTCGCATCCAAGGCGTTTCCCGCAGCATCCAAAAAACGCACACCCAATGCCGCTGCCATGCCCGCGCCGCCATCGTTCGTCGCCGAGCCACCGATGCCGACGATGATTTGATCGACCGCATGATTCTCGATGGCGTGACGCATGAGCTCGCCCGTGCCGAATGTGGAAGCGCGCATGATGTCGCGTTCTGACGCTTCGATGCGCCACATGCCGCTGGCCGCAGCCATCTCGATGACGGCGATCGTTTTTCCATCGCGCGAGACCATGCCGTATTCGGCGGAAATTTCCCTTCCCAGGGCATCGTGGCACGAAGCCCTGATTGTATTGCCGCGCATGGCGGAAACGAGGGTATTGACAAAACCTTCGCCACCGTCCGCGATCGGGCACAGATCTGCTTCCCAGACCTCGCCAAGCCCGCGTCGCACAGCCGCGCAGGCCTCGATCGCGGACAGCGAGCCCTTGAATTTATCGCAGGCGATGAGGGCGAGCGGACGGCGGGAATCGCGGTTCATGTGCGGGATATTTTGGCGATGCACCCGACCCGGTGTCAATGCGCCTTCCTGAAAAACTCTTACGGTTTGCGGAATGTCTGAAGTGTGGTCTTCAATTCGAAGCCTTCTGGCGTTGGCCGCACCTGCACCTTTGTGCGGTATAGATCAGGCGCCTCGCCCGTGAGAGAGCCAATTTCGATCACGCCTTCGGAGCCCGGCTCCAACATTACGGTAGGCATCGATAGCGCGGCATCGGCCGGCCATTTCTCCTGAGTGTCGCTGATGTCTTGTGCGTTCCAGATTTCGCCCTGGTTGTGAAGCCGCGCTTCCTTTCCGAGCAAGCTCTGCATCCCTGCTTGCTCGATTTGTTGGTCATCCAGACCATAGGTGCGGCTTGCCAATTTGATTTGCCCTTCCGGAACATCCTGGCCCCCAGATTCGGGAGTGAGAATGGTGAAAAGCCTCTTGCCGTTCGCATCGCGTTCACCTGCCACCACGACCGATGATCCGCGGGGAACGACAGTGTGGATCACATGCTGATGAACCAGATGTTCGTCCGTGAATGCATGATCCGAGGCTTCGGGCGCATTGGAGCGCGCTGTGGCTTCTCCTTCCTTGCGATGGCTCGACGATCTTGATGCCGCCGCATGGGTGGTTTTTTCCGCATCGTGATGAGATGTCATCGGAAGCTGGCCTACTGTGACCGAAGCTGAGGCGGTATGCGACGTCGTGGTTCTGGATCGCGACCATAGTTGCCAAAAAATCAGCACGAGAAAGGCGGGAATCAGGAAGCGAAATAACTTTTTCATGTCGGAATGGTAAATCCGCCGATGGAAGGATTTGTTAACATTTTCCGCCGCATTTGCACGGAGTAAGATTCCGTCAGGAAACGATGAATTTTTTTACGATTCATCAAAAAAAACAACGGGTAAGAACGAAGGCGGCTTGCCCGTTGCGGAACTCACATGTTTCATCCATCCGATTTTATTGTCGTTGGTCACGACCAAAAAATCCAACTGCGCATCATCATCCCAATCGAAGGGAAGTGCTGATTCCAAGGTGCTGTTTCCTAGCATTTCACCTGCCGCATAGAGAGGTTCGGAATTGGTATTACGATTTTCATAGTAGATCAGTCGGCCTGCGGCATTGAGGCAAATCAGGTCCAGGTCATCATCCTCGTCCATATTGGCAAAGTGCGGCGAGCGGATGCCGGTTGAGTCGAATTCCTTGCCATCGGCTTGCAGAACAAAAGGGCTGGCGTAGCCACCATCGGCGCGGCCGTAAAAGATTCTCGCCTTCGTATCGGTAGCGCTTTGGGAAAAAACAATCACGTCGTTGTGCCCGTCACCATTGTAATCGGCCAGTGTCCAGATGTTGGGCGCGGGTGGTGCAGTGGGCAGTTGGATTCGTTGCTTGTGCATCAGTCCTTTCTGAGGATCGAGGGTGTGCTCGCATCCCGGTGATACGAGGCGAATCTTGCCATCAGCAAAAGCAACCGTGAGACCCGGCATGGCATCGCCGATGCGCTTGGCTGGCAGGAAGCCAGATGTTCCCTCTCCTTTCGATTTTTCATACACAAAAAGGCCGGGCTGTTTGCCGTCCGTGATCGAGTGATACAGGAAACCCTGATGCGGAAAAATCCATTGCTCGGCGAAGCACGACATGGTGAAGGTGAAAGTCATGATCCCCGTCGCCCAACCACGCATGCTGCGCCGCACCGAACCGAAGAGGGCAAGCACTGGCAGCGATGGGGAAATAACATTCATGACAATTGCAGGAGAATCATTTTCTAGCACGAGTGGAGACGAGTGGCAAATGTTCAAGCCGTCATCATCTCGTGAAAGAAACATGGTTTAGTTCAGTGGGCTCTTGTCATGGCATGAATTCCGCATTGCAACTCAAACCGCTGCATGAACGAATCGTTCCAAGAGCCGGTGAAAAAAGGTGGGTGGGTCGCTCCGTCGGATTTCACCGCTGCGCCGAATCGCCATGATGCAACAAAAAGCGCTGTTTCTCCGTGGCGGAAAATGGCAAGCACCCGCAGATGATGGAACCCTCGCACGAAAAGTTGTTGGTAATAAAACTGCGAACCAGTCACCAGAAGACGAAGTCCCATCATTTTTGAGCGATGGAGTTTTGAAAGGGCTTTCACTTGAGATATTCCTCGATTTTTTGACCAACAGCAACACCGAGAATGTTCACATCATGGTCTGTAGAGAGTTAAGGAAAACTTCTCTGCCCTGAGCATAAAGAGACAGTCCTGCGCTTGTCGCCACAAGCAAGATTACGATCGTTTTCGTGATGGTTTCAAACGATCACTTGGAGGGCCCTCCGTTCACGAATTCCTCTTTCGATAAATGACCATCACTGTTTTTATCAAAACGCGTGAAGCGAGCTGGGGCGTCCTTGGGGTCGGGTTGCTGGCTGAGAAATTCCTCCTTGGTGAGTTTGCCGTCCTTATCAGCATCGCGCCGTGCGAACATTTCCGCGCGGTCCTGTTTCGCTGCCGGGCGTTTCGGGGTCTCGGCCGCGGCAGCGGCTTTGAGCTGCGACTTGGCCTCGGACATGGATTGGAGACGGCCAGCAAGAGTTTTCACTACATCCCCTTGGGACTTGGCGAGGTTTTTGGTTTCACCGGGATCGGTTTGATAATCGTAGAGTTCGTATTCCGCGGTGGCTGCATCGGCACCGGGTTTTTTCCATTCGACCAAGCGATAGCGTTCATCGCGCACGGCGCGTCCGATCATGTTCTGACGTGGATAGACATGCGTGGCAAACTCGCGATGCTTGGCGGCGGTGCCGCGCACCACGGCGGCGAAACTTTTCCCGTCCAGTCCCTCGCGTTCAGCCAGTCCGGCTAAATCAGCAAGTGTGGGATAGACGTCCACAGTCTCGACAAGAGCTTGCGAGTGCACGGCTTTGGCGCCGGGCGCCGCCACCAGCAGGGGAATGCGCGTGGCTTGTTCGTAATTCGTGTGCTTGCACCACATGCCGTGATCGCCGAGGTGCCAACCGTGATCGCCCCATAACACAACAATCGTGTTTTTCTCTAGGTCTAACTTTTTCAACTCATCCAGAACCTTGCCCAACTGCGCGTCCATGTAGCTGGTGGCCGCGTAGTAGCCGTGAATCAGATGACGCGTGAGCTCAGGCGAGAGTGGTGCGCTACCACTCGGCATATCAGCGTAGTTGCGCAACTCGCCGCCGAATTGCGGAGCGTAGGAGGGCGCGCCATCGGGTGGAGTGAGTCGCTCGGGTTGCGGCAGCTTCGCGGGATCGTGCAGGTCCCAGTAGCGCTTGGGCGCCACGAAGGGCAGGTGCGGCTTGAGAAATCCTACGGCGAGAAAAAACGGTTGCGTGTCCGACTTCGCTCCTTGCAAACGGCGGATCGCCTCCGCTGCGATCTGACCATCGCTGTAGGTGTCATCGGCCACATCCGCGGATTCCGTGGCCGCTCCTCGAGGTAGTTGGTCCGGGCGTTTGTTATCGAACAAAGCACCCTCGCGTGTCGGTGCCTGGTTTTCCTTCCTCGCGTAGCCGATGGTCTTGCCCTGGAAATGCGGCACATCCCACGAGGCCTTGTCTTCATGGTTGCCGTGTCCGACGTGCATGATTTTCCCGAGAGCCTGCGTCTTGTAGCCGGATTGATGAAAATGTTGGGCCATGGTGACGGCATCTGGGCGGGATTGGCGGAAGTTCGTGCCGAGATCATAGATGCCGAGAGTCTGCGGGCGCAGGCTGGTCATGAGGGCATTGCGAGATGGCGCGCAGACCGCCTGATTGCAATACGCACGTTCGAATACGACGGCACGTTGCGCGAGGGCATCGATGTTTGGCGTCTTGGCAAACTTGTCGCCGTAGCAGCCGATGGTCGGCTTCAGGTCATCCACGCAGATCAGCAGAATGTTCGGTTTCGCGACATCGGCCGCCAGCAAGGGAGCGCAGGCAAATAGACTCAGCGCGATGGATTTCCATGAGTTTTTCATGATGGTTTTTGTTAGATGAGTTCCGCGTATTCCAGCAAGCCCTGCTTGCCACCTTCGCGCCCGAAGCCAGATTCCTTAAAGCCGCCGAAGGGCGAAGTCGGATCAAATTTGTTGTAGGTGTTTGCCCAGACGACGCCCGCTTTCAGTTCCGCCGCCATTTTCATCGCGAGCGATCCCTTGTCCGTCCATACTCCGGCACTGAGGCCATAAGGTGTGTTGTTCGCTTTTTCGATCGCTTCCTCCGGCGTGCGGAAGGTCAGCACCGAAAGCACAGGGCCGAAAATCTCCTCGCGCGCGATGCGATGGCTGAGGCTGACATTGGTAAAAATACTAGGAGCATAGTAGTATCCGTCCTTCGGCAGTTGGCACGGTGGTTGGTAAAGCTCCGCGCCTTCGGCGACTCCTGCTTGCACCAGTTCATCGATCTTACGCCACTGCTTGTGGGAATTGATCGCGCCGATGTCGGTGTTCTTGTCCATGGGGTCGCCCACCCGCAAACTGCGCAGGCGGATTTTCAATTTCTGCATCACCACTGTGGCGATCGATTCCTGCACCAGCAAGCGTGAGCCCGCGCAGCAGACATGTCCTTGATTGAAAAAGATCCCGTTGACGATACCTTCCACCGCTTGATCGATAGCAGCGTCCTCGAAGATGATGTTTGCCGCTTTTCCTCCGAGTTCCAGCGTGAGTTTTTTTCCTGTTCCAGCGAGCGCTTTCTGAATGCCCTTGCCCACAGCCGTCGATCCAGTGAAGGCGATTTTTTTCGCCAGCGGATGATTCACCACGGCGGCGCCCGTTTCACCTGCCCCCGTGACAAAATTCACCACGCCCGGTGGCAGTCCTGCTTCTTGCAGAAGAGTCACAAACTTGAGGCAGGTGATCGAAGTCGTCTCCGCAGGCTTTAGCACCACGGTGTTGCCGCAGGCGAGTGCCGGAGCGAGTTTCCAAGCCAGCATCAGCAGCGGGAAATTCCACGGAATGATCTGACCGACCACACCGAGTGGCGCGAGTTTTTTGCCCGGCATGGCGTAATCGAGCTTGTCCGCCCAACCGGCGTGATAGAAAAAATGCGCGGCCGCCATCGGCACATCGAAGTCACGCGACTCCTTGATCGGTTTGCCGCCATCGAGTGTTTCCGCTACGGCAAATTCCCGTGCGCGATCCTGTAACAGCCGGGCGATGCGATAGAGATACTTGCCGCGCTCCGCACCCGGCAGCTTGCTCCACGCAGGGAAAGCCGCCGCTGCCGCCTGATAGGCAGCATCCACATCGCTAGCTCCAGCCTGAGCGATTTCTGCCAACTGTTTGCCATCGCGCGGGCTGATGGAGGTGAAAATTTTTTTCGTCTTCGGTGCCGTCCATTTGCCGTTGATGAAAAGCGTGTAGCGATCCTGCAACTGCGGCGATGCGGTTTCCGGCGCGGGATCATACTCCCACAAATTTCCAAAAAGCAATTCGCGGGCAGGTGTGCGAGTGCGGGACTTGGCGGACATGACATTGTATCTAGCGCCGCATGGCTCAAATCACAAGGCGGAACTGTAAGCGACTGAGGTAATTGATGGATTTTACCATGGGCGAGAATCCTCATGAAGACTTTTAAGAGTTGCCAGATAGTATCATCATGATACTAATATTTTCGTGCCGAGAAAAATTCGACAGCTGATGACAGATCAGGAGTCCGCAGGGTTCATAAATCGAGGCGGTAAAGGAATTCATCGAAACTTCGAACATCCCATCGGCGGGCGCGTCACTCTTTCTGGCCGGCCAGGTGACGACGCAAAACATTACCAAGAGGCGGTTGTGAAAGCCGCCATACAACAATCGAAAAAGTCCGAATCATGAAAAAGAAATCGACGAAAAAACTTATGAAAGTGATTGAGTGGTCCGAGGAGGATCATTGTTACATTGGCAGCGCGCTTCCCCTAATCGGTCCCTGCTGTCACGGGAAAGACGAGGTCAGTGTCTTGCGGCAACTCAATGAGATCATCGCCAGCTGGGAAAACTGCGGGCCTTTACAAGAGCCTCAGAAAAACTATACGGGCAAATTTCTATTGAGAATCAGTCCTGATCTTCATAAAACCTTGGTTATCAAGGCGCAGCAGCGGAACACCTCCTTAAATCGGTTGTGCGAAGAGTTGCTGCTGCGGTAGTGCATGCAGATCATGATGAACCGATGCTCTCCCCGATAGGCCTCAGCACTTTGCGAATCTGGGTAAAGTGCGTTTCCTCGAATCCCACCATGCGTTTGAGAAAATAATCGCGCTCTAACAGGTTTTCGATGCGAGCGGATTGACGACGATCGTCGTGATCGATGAGTCCGCGCAGCCACGCATACCAAGTGCCGATGGGCACGGGGAAATCACTGCCGTGAAGCAGGCGGTCGGCGTGGACGGTGTGAAGGGCATCGCGAAGGATGCCGCTGCGAATCGGAGTGTTCAGCGCACTGGTATCGGCATAGAGATTCGGGAACTCATGCATCATTTTTTCCAGTTCCGGAAAATAATTTTGATCCCAAAAGCCGCTATTGCTGGCGCAGTGGGCGGCGATGACCTTGACGCCGATTTCCAGCGGCCTACGCAGCGTGCGCGGGTCCTCGTAAGAGACATTCGCCACCGGCACGGTCATTTCTCCACCGGTATGCGCGAGCAAGGGCAATTCTGCCTCCGTCATTCTCTCCCAAAAACGATCGTAGCGTGGATCCGAGCAGTGCACGTCGTGGCAATTCGGCAACAGTTTCAGCGCACGAGCACCGCGCGCGAGACAGCGATCCAGCTCCTCCAACGCATCGGGTCGCGAGGGATGCACCGATGCCGCAGGTAGAAATTCCGGATGTTTTTCACAGACCTCGAATAAGTATTCATTCGGCACGTAAAAGGAGCCAAAATCGCGTTTGCGACCATCGGGAAAATACACCTCGTCCTGTGCCAAAAGCAGCGCGTGATCGAGGGATGACTCGCGCACATGCTGCAACAGGCGCTCCACATAAATGCGGTCGAATTCCGCATCGGTGACACTGACGGGCATGCCGATGCTGCGTCGCATCATTTCCCCCATCAGCCGGTGCCAACCGCTCATGCGCATCCAGCAACCGGAGCCAGAACGACCATTGCCCACGAGGTGAACATGGCCGTCGATTTTGGGTGAGAGTTTGGCAGTCATCGAATTTTACCAACCAAACACCAAGGGAGGGATGATGATTCTGACGTTATCCTTACGCTGATTTGCTGTATCTTCAATCGCACTGACCACACCGTTGCTAAACTCGACCACGCGTTTGCTTTTTTCGATTTGTGTCACACTCACGAGTTGGCGAATTACATTGCCTGAAACGGGATCACGCGTGTAATTGTAATTCGGCTGCTCGTCATATATGATAAATTCCCATGCTCCGCTCTGACCTTCGGGAGTCTTTCTCAGCGAGCTTTTCGTAGGCTTGCCTAACGATTGCGTCACTTCTTCCGTGGTCATGCCCATCGCAACTTCTTTGTCGGCAATCAATTGATTGACCTCAAGTTGTCGGGTGTAAAACTTTTTGAGGTTTTCGACGAACTGCGGATCCTTCGAAGTAAAGGCCCACGGGCCTACCCAGCCGGCGATGCCATCATGTTTGCCCCTGCCGCGCACTTTGTAGGCTTTGTCGGTGATGGCCTCAATTTTGACCTTTTGGTCGGCCACGATGGTGCCCACTTTGTTCTTGCCGTCCACATCGGAAAACACCGGAGCTTCTTTGATGATCATCAACTCGATCTGCTTATCCGGCATATCGGTGAGATAGATGACCCGCGGATCGTTATCGAGCAGGGACTTGCGCTCGCCGCGCTTCACTTGTGCGGTGAGCGGAAGGATGAGAGACAGAGCGAGGCACAGTCGTTTCATACGATGCAACATAAAACAGGGTGGTAAAAAAGAAAAGAACAAAACTCTGACGTCAAAGGTGCCCAGTTGATTCGATCATTTTTGAGAATCTCAGTTGCAGCAGTGAGAAAATTGCGGAACTATCACGGCCTGCCATGCGTTATCCCACTTCCGCCAAACTTTTTCAAACCGCCAAGGAGCTCATCCCCGGCGGCGTCAATTCGCCCGTGCGCGCCTTCCGCAACGTCGGCGGCGAGCCGTTTTTTGTGCGCCGCGCCAAGGGTAGCCGCATCGAGGACATCGATGGCAAGAGCTACATCGATTACATCGGCACTTGGGGCCCTGCCATTCTCGGTCACGCGCCCATGTCCGTGATCAATGCTGTGCACGAGGCGGCGAAAAATGGCTTGTCGTTTGGCATTCCGAATGTGCTGGAGGTGGAGATGGCAAAAATGGTCACCTCGTGGGTGCCTTCGGTGGAGAAAGTGCGCATGACCAATTCCGGCACCGAGGCGACGATGTCTGCGATCCGCCTCGCCCGTGGCTTCACCAAACGCGACAAGATCATCAAGTTCGATGGCTGCTACCACGGTCACAGCGATTCCCTTCTTGTAGCCGCGGGGTCCGGTGCTTTGACGCAGGGCGAGCCCGATTCCGCCGGAGTGCCGAAGGCTTTTGCGGCAGAGACCATCGTGCTGCCCTTCAATGATCGTGCTGCCGTGGAGGCCGCCTTCGCGCGGTGGGACGGACAGATTGCCGCGTTGATCTTGGAGCCTTATCCTGCCAATGCTGGGCTGATCTTACCGCAGCCGGGTTTTCTGAACTTCCTCCGCGACATAACCGCGAAACACGGCACGGTTCTG
>JBJOMZ010000002.1:0-56185 GCA_046052105.1 Verrucomicrobiota bacterium
GCTGTCGGTTCCACTGACAAAACCCGACAACGGTACGGTTCCCGTAGATTTCACAACGTATTGAACCACTTGACCCGCGGTGCCGACCTGCAAGGAATTCACGCCGGCGAGCGAGATGGACATCGAGACCTTGCTCGCGTTTGTGGGATTGTAGGAGGCGTTCAGCAGATCGGCCGCTCGGCCGCCCCAACCGGAAGTGAAGGGGCGATCCGGCACCGATGATTGCCACTGTGATTGTTGATCCGAGTGGGAAAACAACTGCTGGGGAAGAGGGATTTTTCCTCCCAGATAATCGGCTCGCGTGGGCACGGGGTAGGCGAGACTGCCGACGTTGCACACCACGGCGAGATCGCCGTCATTGAACAGGCTGGCCAAATTCGGAGCGCTGGGATGAAAGCCCATGTCAGGAGTAGGACCGGGGTAATGCCGCGCGAAGGCTTGCGTTTGCGCAGGCATGTTCACAAGTTGCACTTGATCGCTGGGAATGGCCAGCACGCCTCGTCCAGCCTCATAATCCGCGCGCAACTCGCTGCTCGCGGCATCACCGGCTGGAACAAACAAGTTGTTCGAATCGTTGCCACCATTGAGGAACAAACAAACGAGAGCTTTGTAGCCAGAGCCACCACCCCCTTGAGCCATGGCTGCCGTCATCAAGCGCATTTGCGCGAGCATGTTGACAAGACCTGTCACACCCAGAGAGGCGCAGGCGGATTGGCGCAGGAAATCCCGGCGCGTACGGAGGTCTTCTTTCTGATGTTGTTTCAAAGCGGGAGAGGGCGTTTATTTCTGAACCAGAAACTCGGGGGAGCTGACGACAAGCCACACGATGTCTTCCACGCGCTCGCGCATGGAGGTGACGTGCGTGCTGAGAGTGCTGGAAGTATTGCTGCTGGCTCTCACCAGCACGGCGGCATCGAGAATGGCAGCCCTGGGTTTTCCGGCCGCGTTGCCATAGCGCGCTTTCAAAGCACCGCCGCACAGCAGCAAGTCCACCCGGTCTAGAACCGCCTCGCAGGCCGCTCGGATCAGAGTGGAGTTACGGTATTCGGTGAGATCCACGGTGTTGTCGTTGTTGGTATCGAATACATCCTGATACAAAAGCTCCAGAGTGGTTTCGTAAGGGATGATGAGGTTATCGGAACTTGATGTGTAGGTTGAGCCCGTTTCGGTCTGATTGACCAGAGCTTCACCGCCCTGACCAGTGGAGTTATCGATGAGACCATACAGATAGTTCGTCGCGGTAAAAGTCGTGTTCTCATTCGCGATCTGCAATTCCGGAGAAACGAGGCCGTTGGCAGGAAGCGAACCCGAGGGAGAAAAGTCCGGCAGGAACCAGTTGAAGACGGACGGTGGAGAATGCGGCGTCTGACCGAGGCTCGCATCGGTATCAGCCACCCGCACGATGGTCGTGCCATCAGGAAACTTCGCCAGTTCGGAGGCAGGATAACCATAAGACGACAGATCACTGAGGCGCAATTGCGACTTTGCACCTAGAGCTCGCAGCACGGCGAGATAACGCAGCAGAGGTTCACGTATCTTGCCCGCGCCCGCGACCGAATCAGCCAAGGTCAAGGATCGCGCCTCGCTGTCGAGCAAAATGGCGCGCACGGTGGTGCCGATGTTGCCACCCGAATTCGCAAAGGCCGTGGAAACCCGATAGAGATAACCGGGCGAGGGGTTGGCAGTGACCAAGCGCTGGATCAGCCGTCGGCAAATGAACGGCGCGGTGTTGGGATGAGTGGCCAGTCGATCGAGCACGATGCCCAGTTCCTGCTCGCCCGTGAGACCCGCGGGAATCGTCAAGCCCAACCAATGCTTCGACGCGGTATCGTGATACGTAGCGAACTGTTTCAGCGGATTCGTCCACGAGGCCTCAAAGCGCTCGTTGCCGGCACTCTGGAAAAAACTCGTGTTGTCCACCACAGTGTTGCTATTCGACGGATTGTTGCGTTTGGAAAAAGACCATCCGGTGAACACGCGCGACAAGGCGGCGATGTCATCTTGCGTGTATGAGGCAAGAGGAAGTCCGTTGGACCCCAACTTCAAGGACCCGTCCGGATGCATCTCGATCAAACCGATGGAAAACAACTGCATGATCTCGCGCGCGAAATTTTCATCCGGTGATGTCAAGGCCTTGCCTTGGGAATCATAGGTCGACTTCTGATTTTTAAGATGTGACAGATACTGCGCCATGATCGGGTGCAGGGCGACGTTTTCTAACAAATTGCGATACGTGCCATGGGCGTGGCTTTTGAGCATGTCGTAGTAATTCGTCATGCCGTAAGCACGGTTCAATATGGTGCTGTCATTGTCGCTGATGACAAAAATTTCCGATAATGCGAAAGCTACCCGTTGCCGCAGCTGATCGGGTGCATGACGGGCCAACAACCACCAGCCTCGGCGCGCGTTGTTTTGGTTCGGATCAAAAGTGGCATTGTAATAAGTTTTGGTGGGATCGGTGTAGAGCGCGATTTCCTGATCGTTCGCCGCGCGCGTGTAGGCTTCCAAACTGGGTGATGGCAGAGCGAACTGGGCATCGATCCAGGCACCGTATGCCGCGATGCGGTCTCCCGAATGCGTAGCAATCAAACTTCTCAGGGTCTCGATGTCCTGCATGGTCGGGCCGAAGGTCGCTTGCGTGAGAAAACGATGGATGTCGCGATCGACGGACTCTCCTGTCAGGGTTGTCAACGCTTGCGGAGCAGGGGGAGCCTGGAAACTGGTCGAGCCGTTTGCCATTTGATAGAAACCATGGATTTCTCCGCTGGCATGGGCATTGGTGTAAATGCCCAGCTGCACGCCACCGGAAAGCATGGCATCTAGCAAAGCCTGATCTGTCACATAATTCTGACTGGCGCGAACTGGCCAGTTCTGCCCACCGTAGTTAAAGGGCGGCACGGATTGCAAAATGGATTCGCTCTCCGTGAGCACCTGGGTGTTGGTCACGACAGAGTTCAAATTCGAGAAGGACAAGGCGACTGTCGCGACGTCGTTATCGCCCGACAAACGCACGGTAGAAACGCCGGATCCCAAAGAGGAAATGCCGGTTTTCGGGCGCAGATAGGCGACCAGCAATCGCTGGTTCGCCGGCGTGTTGGCAGCATCAACGACTGTGATGCTGCTATCGAGCGCCGATCCGCCGATCTTTACGCGCAAGTGTTCTGGCACTTCCGTCAGGGCATCGGCCACCGCGTGAATTTCCAAGGTCGCACTGCTGGCTCCAGCGGGAATCACCAGTCGACGTCCCAGCACTTGTTGCGCGGAGTTTTTGCATTGATATTCGCCGGCCTGCGGAGAGGAGCGGGCGGCTTCCGCAGGACGGTCCGTTTTCAGAAACAACGAAAACGGACGACTGAGATCGCCGCTACGCGTGTAGGAAATCATCGCGGGTTGTTGCTCCTTTTCGATCGACTGGCTAGCGATCACGCTGACGGTCAACGCACCGGAGCTGAGCTGGGACAGCCATTCTTGCACTCCGGCGAGGTCATTGCCGGTCGCGCCAAAGCTATTTGCCCGGCTGCGATCGTAGCCGGAAAGTTGCATCTCCGCCCAGTCCTGAACACCATCGCCATCGGTATCTTGCTCGGCTACTTCCACGGAATAAAACCTCGTTCCCGCTGCCAGGGGTGCGGTGCTGATCCACTGGTCCGTGAGTGCCAGATGCCAATCACCCACAGGGACCCAAGCCCCATGCAATCCGCTGTTGCTGCGCAGTCGATATTTTTTCCCCGGCTGCGTGGAAACAGCAATGCGTAGGCTGCCTCCCACACGTTCGATGTTGCTGGCAAAACGAGATACGCCATCCCAAGGATCGGTACCGGCAAGCGCCTCTTGCGCATTCCCCACGCCATCTCCATCCTGATCGGCGGAAGCTGCGACCGCACCCGCATGATGGATGGCCTGCCACACATCGCACATGCCATCACCATTGGCATCGATCGCACGCAGCGGCAGCATCAGCACCGAAGAGCCAATCAGCCACCACAAGAGGGAACGATGGGTTTGCATGTTTAGTTACTTTTTCTAGCATTCCAGTAAAATTGCACAAGCGAAAAGGCAAAGCGAAAAGGCTAGGGATCACGAGCGAGCAAGCAGGGGACACAGCAGGTAGATGACCATGCGCGAAGCATGAGGCTCAGGAAGCCGGATCGTAATACGACGAATGAAACGGATTTACGGATGAGTGAATCATACGCTACCCCTCTTCTTTCTCCGTGGAATCCCCATCACCGGAAACTTCTCCCTTTTCCTTTGTGCCAGCTTCCGCCTTTCATCCGATGGCTCTCTGCCGAGGACGCGATCACGCGTCCAGAACAAGCGGAGTTTTCCATCGCCAAGCATGCGGGCGTGAGTTAGAAAAAATGGCGTGAAATGGTTTTCTGTATTTCTGGCTTTTTGCGCCGCCCTGGCACAGGCCCAGCAGCGGCCGAACATTCTGATCATGTTTGCCGATGATTTGGGTCGCTATGCCTCCATCTATGCCGACCCGAAACAACCGTCACCCAATGACATCATCCGCACACCCGTGTTCGATCGCATGGCACGGGAGGGAGCTCTTTTCCAGCACGCATTCGTCTCGGTGCCGTCCTGCACGCCGTCGCGCACCGCGTTGATGACAGGTCGGCATTTTTTCCGTAACGGCTCGCATTCGCAACTGCATCATCCATGGCAGCAAGGCGCACCCGATCCGTTCGCGGACGTGGTGGGGATGCCGATGACACTGCAGCAGCACGGCTATCACATCGGTCACAGCCTGAAGCTGCATATGCGCGACAGCATCATCGGCGGCAAGGCAAACCTCTGCAACAGCGCCGGGCAAAAGATCAATGAATACTCGGAAATTCTCACCAAATCCAATGACAAAGAAGCGGCCAAAAAACAAATTTTTGACGAAATACGCGGCAATTTCCGCAAGTTCCTCGATCGACGTGAAAAAGGTCAGCCGTTTTATTATTCGTTCAATCCAACCAACACCCACCGCCTCTGGGTGCGTGGTTCGGGCAAGGCCTTGTGGGGGCTGAATCCCGATGACTTGAAAGGCAAGATGCCTCCCGTGCTGCCCGATGTGCCAGAAATCCGCGAGGATATGGCCGACTATCTGGGAGAAGCCATGGCCTTCGATGCCGCCTGCGGTGTGCTGGTGGCCATGCTTGAGGACATCGGCGAGCTCGACAACACGATCGTGATGATTTCCGGCGACCACGGCATTCCCGGATTTCCGCGTGGAAAAACCAACGTGCACGACTTTGGGTCGGAGGTCCTGCTCGCCTTGCGCTGGCCGAAAAAAATCGCCGCCTCGCGCGTGGTCAAAGTGCCGGTCTCGCTCATCGATATCGCACCCACTTTTCTTGCCGCGGCCCATCTCGCATCGCCTGATCAACCGAACGGACAAAACCTGCTCCCCGCCTTAGCACCTGGGGCCGATGACTCGCTGCTGCGGGGATGGGCTCTCATTGGCCGCGAGCGCCATGCCGATCGGGCTCGCGAGGACCAGTTGCCCTACCCGGTGCGGGCGATCCGCACCAGCGACTTTCTCTACGTCAAAAATTTCAAGACCGAGCGCTGGCCCATGGGCTCGCCCCACCAAGTGAGCCAAGAAAGCGCCCCACCATTCGATGTCCTCACGAAAAACACCTATGCCGCATTTCCCGACATGGACATGTCACCCACCAAGGCTTGGCTGATCGAGCATCGCAATGACCCGCAAATGAAACCCCTGCTCGCATTCGCCTGGGAAAAACGCCCGGCAGAGGAACTCTACGATCTGCGCACCGATCCCCATCAAACGAAAAACCTCGCCCAGGATCCGCAGCACTACCTGACACTCGGCCGCCTGCGCGATCAGCTCACTCGGGAACTCATGGCCAACAATGACCCAAGATTGCAGGATGATGCCTTTGACCGCCCGCCGTATCACGTCAAAGGCAAAAAATAACCTCGATCAACAATCTACCAAAAATCCTGATGAAACGTATTATACGATGCATGTTTAGCATTACTCTGCTAATGCCAGTGACGTCATTCTCGGCGGAAACCCAACGTCCGCCTAACATTGTGTTGATTTTCGCCGATGATCTTGGCTGGAACGATGTGGGCTACAATGACGAGGGGGATTTCATCGAGACACCGCATCTCGACAAGCTGGCGGAAGAGGGGATGGTTTTCACTCGGGCCTACGCGGGCATGGGGAACTGCGTGCCTTCGCGAGCCTGTTTGCTATCCGGCAAATATACGCCGCGCCACGATGTGTATGCTGTGGGCAGCACCGACCGCGGGCCCAAGCAACAGATGCGCCTCGTGCCCATCCCTAACGTCAATGGCCTCAAAGGAACCTACGTGACCTTTGCCGATGAATTGAAAGCCGCTGGATATGCCACCGGGATTTTCGGCAAATGGCATTTCGCCGACAACCCGAAGGAGCTGGGATTCGATGTCGCGCCGGAAGCCTTTCATCAAAAAGGCGAAGGCAAGGAAGACCCGAAGGGGATTTTTTCGATGACGCATGCCGCCTGCGCGTTCATGGAGAAGCACAAAGACAAACCATTTCTCCTCTATGTGCCGCACCATGCCATCCACGTGCCGCTGCAAGCGCGCAAGGAGACCTTGAAGCGATTTGAAGCGAAAAAACCCGATGCCCGTGGACGCAGCGCCCTGTATGCCGCCAGCACCTACGACATGGACGAAGGAGTAGGCCAATTGCTCCGGAAGCTCAAAGAGCTCGGTTTGGAGCAAAACACCATGGTCGTATTCACCTCGGACAACGGAGCCACCCAGCAGTCAAGTCAAGAACCGCTTCGCGGCAGCAAGGGTGGCTACTACGAAGGTGGCATCCGCGAGCCGATGATCGTGCGTTGGCCCGGCGTGGTCAAGGCCGGCAGCAGTTGCGATGTGCCCGTGATCAACATCGATCTTTTCCCGACCTTCCTCGGTGCCGCCCAGAAAAAAACGGTGGAATCGCTGGATGGGGAAAACCTTAAGCCCCTACTCACTGGGAGCGGACCGCTCCAACGCCAGTCGATCTTCTGGCACTTTCCTGGCTACATCGACAATCCCGTCAACCGCGGACGAGAAGTGGATGTGCGTGCCGGATTCCGCTCACGACCCGTCAGCGTCATTCACAAGGGTGAGTGGAAATTGCACCTGTTTCACGAAGAATGGCAGCTCGATGGCGGACGGGACAAACTCGCCACCAACCACGCCGTGGAACTCTATCACCTCGCCAAGGATCCCGGTGAGCGCGAAGACCTTTGCCAATCGCAGCCGCAAAAACGCGATGAATTGCTCGATGAGTTGTTAGACTGGCTCAAGGCAACGAAAGCGAAAATTCCTTCCGTGCCTAACCCCAGCTACCATCTCGAGGCGAAAGCGCCGACAAAAGCACAGGCGAAAGGGAAAAAAACCAAGAGCCGCAAAACCGAGTGATCCACCCTGACAGATGACGCGTATGACATGCGTAATGGCTCACATGCTCCGCGTATTTCTCGCTTTGTTGATGGCCTTTGTGGCACACGGTGCCGATCCCGTGCCGCACCTTTATCCTTTTCAGAATGCGGTGCGCCCCTTGTCCGTCGATGAAGGTGTCGCCCTCATCAAGGAACTCGGCTATCCGGGCATTGGATCAGTCTACCCACAAGATTTGGCCAAATACCAAGCTGCCTGTGAAAAAGCCGGACTCAAGGTGTTTAGCATCTATGGCGGCGGGAAAGTGCACAAAGACAGTTATACCTTCGACCCCAAGATCAGCGAAGCCATCGCTCTGCTGAAAGGCACGGATGCCATCGTCGAGTTGAATGTGCAAGGCGGTAAAGAACCACAAGAGGCACAGGCTGTGGCATTGGTGCAAAAGATCGCTGCCGAAGCCAAAGCGGCTGGGCTCAAGATGATTCTCTATCCCCATGCCAATCACTACGTCGAGCGCGTGGATCACGCCCTGCGCATCGCCAAGGCCAGCGGATACGACAACGTCGGCGTCGCCTTCAATCTCTGCCATTTCCTCAAAGTCCAGCCCCAGGACGACCTCGTGGCCGCTCTCGCCGCAGCGAAAGATCGACTGTGGAGCGTTAGCCTATGCGGCGCCGACACCGAGGGTAAGGACTGGAATACGCTCATTCGCCCGCTCGATGAAGGCAGCTTCCATCAGACAAAGCTCCTGGGTTGCCTAAAGGAGCAAGGCTACCGTGGTCCCATCGGCCTGCAATGCTTCAACATCCGCATCGCCCCGCGCGAGCATCTCACACGTTCCTATGCCGCATGGAAAAAACTCCACGCGGCACAATGATCGCTCAATCCAATCCCCGCGCCGCCACATCATCCTCGTCCCAACCGAGGTAGTGGCCCAGTTCATGCAGGTAGGTCGTGGCCACCTCATCGCGGTAGTCCTGATCGTCCTGATCCACCCACTCCCATACGTTTTGCAAAAACAATCGGATGCGGGGTAGGTCCTCGCAGGCAGGATCATCGAGCAAACAGGCACCTTCAAACAAACCTAGCTCATCACCGATCAGATCATCGTCGCCGGGATCCTGACCCGGCCTTGCTTCCAACGATAATACACAGCGCTCCGCCGCACACCGCACCTCCTCCGGCAGCACCTTCTGCAATGCCGCCAATTCTTCCTCCGCCCAACGGCACAGCGTTTCCTGATCCATGGGAACAATCTAGTTCACGCCTGCCGCCTGCGGCAATCTCGAATCCAAAACCGCCGCATTTCCAGGCATCCACTATGCATGGCAAAAGTCATGCTGATTTTGTTCGCAAAAATTCTCTGCGCAAAACCACCGTCAGGGTGCGTATCCTTCACGTATGATCAACGATTACCCCACCTGGCTGCAAGACGTGTTGCGCGAGTTTTCCTGCCAAACCGGCACCATCCACCGCAGCACGCCGGACGGCACTCACCTGACACTCGTCGCCCAAGTCGGGGTGCCCGATGTCTTACTCGACAAAATTTCGCTCATCCCCTTCGGTAAAGGCATCGCCGGGGCGGCAGCAGAACGCCGCGCCCCCGTGGAATTGTGCAATCTGCAACAAGACCTCGGCGGAGTCGCGCGACCCGATGCCCGCCAAACCCAAGTCTCCGGCTCCCTCGCCGTGCCGATCTTTTCCCGCGATGGCGAAAAAGTGTTAGGCGTTCTGGGCATCGGCATGGCGACGCCTCACGATTTCTCCTGCGATGAACAACAGGCCCTGGCGCAAAAGACTTTGCCCCTGCAAGAAGAATTCGAGCGCTGATAGTTGACCCCGTCCCAGAGATTTGCTAGTCTGAACTCATGAAAGCAGAAGATGCCGCGAAAAAAGTCCTCGATACCATGCTCGGTCACCTGGGTTTTTCGGCCACCATTGACCTCGAGCACGACGCGGAAGGGCCCTGCCTGCAGATTTCCACCGCGCAGCCCGAACTTCTCATCGGCGAGGAGGGGGATCGGCTCGATGACCTGCAGTATCTGGTCAACCGCTTGTTGCGCAAGCACTACGAGGAAGCGCCCCGCATCAAGGTGGACTGCGCGCATTTCCGCCGCATTCAGGAGGACAAACTTCGCGCAGAGGTCCAGCAATTGGCGGAAAAAGTAAGGGGTAGCGGCAAACCATTCCAAATGCGCCCGCTCAATGCCTACTATCGACGCCTCGTCTATCAGGCCGTGCTCGATGACCCGCAGATCGAGGCCCACTCGCCCGATGGCACCAGCCGCCTGAAACGCATCACGCTCACTCTCAAAACAGACAAGACGTCATGAAAAAGTGGTTTTTCAGCAACAGCACGGTGGATCCCATGGCCTCGGCCGGCTTACTCGCACTTCGCCTCGGCATCGGCATCATGATGGTGAGTCTCCACGGCTGGCAGAAATACCAAAACTTTGCCCAAATGAAGGAATCCTTCCCCGTGCCGAAGGTCGCCTTGCTCAGCTCGTGGATGAACTCCACCACCAGTCTGGTCTGCACGACGTTCGCGGAGGTCGTCTGCGCCGCCCTATTGGTCATCGGCATGGCCACACGCCCTGCGGCAGCTGTGCTGGCTTTCACCATGACCGTTGCCGCTTTTATCGTATTGGCCGATAAGGACGCCGCCGGCAAGGAACTGGCCTTACTCTATCTCACGGGAGCCACAACCTTGTTTTTCACGGGAGCGGGCGCCTATTCCTTTGATGCACGCTTTTCCATCGTGAAAAAGCGCATGTTCCGCTGATGCGGCACGATGGACCGACAACGGTCCCATTTTTTCCCACCCGATCCCGTGCAAACGCAACGCCTCGTCCTCCCTGCCGATCTCAACCAATACGGTTACCTTTTCGGCGGTCGGCTGCTCGCCTGGATCGACGAGGCCTCTTGGATCGCCGCCAGCCTGGATTTCCCGCAGTGCCGCTTTGTCACCGTCGCCCTGCGCGAGGTTTGTTTTCGCCACAGCGTACGCGAAGGCACCATTCTCACGATCGAATCCACCCTCCATCACCGCGGTCGCACCAGCGTGACCTACTCCGTGCAGGTGCGCGACACCCGCTCCCCAAGCAACGAGCCACTTTTCATCACGGATGTCACCTTCGTCAACGTCGATGACCAAGGCCACAAGCAGGCAGTCTGCTAAAGCCAACAATCGATCGCATGATGCATCGTTTTTCACGATTGAGTAACTTTATTTGACGGTATTGTTTAGCCCATTTTTTCGATCCCATGAATCCCACTTTTCTGATTGCCTCGATGTTTGCCATGGCCAGCGCCTCGCCCGTGTTAGCCGATGAACCACCTGCCGGGAACCTGCCGCCGTTGCCTGCTGGTCAGTCGTGGCGGATGGTGTGGAGTGATGAGTTTGAGGGCAAGGAACTCGATACCACCAAATGGACGGCCCAAGGCGACAGCGTGCGCAAGGGCGGGATGTGGTTGAAAAAATGCGCGCAACTCGACGGGCAGGGGAATTTGCAATTGCTCGCTACCAAGGAGGACGACGGCAAATTCGGCACCGGTTGCGTCAATAGCAAGGGCAAGTTCGAGCACAAGCACGGACTGTGGGTCGCCCGGATGCAAATGCCGAAGGAGCCGGGCTTTTGGTCGGCCTTCTGGCTAATGGGAAGTGGGGTCGGCAAGGTCGGCAACGAAGGCATGGACGGCACGGAGATCGATGTGATCGAGTATCCCAAACGCAGCGGCGAGCTGAACATGGCGGTGCACTGGGACGGCTACGGCAAAGAACACCAGGTGCGCGGCACCCGGCATATCGACAAATCATTCACGGAGGGTTTCCACACCTATGCCGTGCATTGGAACGAAAAAGAATACGTATTTTATTACGATGGAAAAGAAGTCTGGCGCACCAGTGAAGGCATGATCTCGCAAGCGCCGCAGTATGCGATTTTATCCAACGAGGTCGGCACTTGGGCCGGCGATATCACCAAAGCAAAGCTCCCCGACCGCTGTCTCATCGACTACGTGCGCGTCTATGACCTCGATGGCGCGCCGCCCGCCGTGGCGGCAAAAATTTCCTCACCCCCGCATGAACCGAACCAAGCGGAGGAACTTCGTGTGCGCGAGGGCTTGCCCAATCTTTTTGCCAAACTCAACGCCGGCGGTCCCGTGCGCATCGCCTATTTCGGCGGCAGCATCACCGCGGCGGAAGGCTGGCGTGTCAAGACCACGGCATGGTTCAAGACGCAGTATCCGCAGTGCGAAATTATCGAAATCAACGCCGCCATCTCCGGCACGGGATCAGACTACGGAGCCTGCCGCATCGCGGAAGATGTGTTGAAACAACATCCCGATCTCATCTTCATGGAACACCGCGTCAATGGCGGCGGCGGGTTTGAGGCGGCATCGGCGGAAGGCATCGTGCGCCAGATCCGCAAGCACAGTCCGCATACCGACATCTGCCTCGTCTACACCCTCAGCGAGCCCATGCTCAAGGACCTGCAAGCGGGCAAACAACCGCGCTTCGGAAGCATCATGGAAACCATCGCCAACGCCTACGGCATTCCCTCCATCGATCTCGGCGTGGAAATCGCCCAACGTGAAAAAGCGAAGACCCTGATCTTCAAGGCGAAGGGCTGGCAAAACGGCAACCTCGTGTTTTCTGAAGATGGCACCCACCCGCAAGAGGCGGGACATGCCATCTATCGTGATACCGTTGTGCGTTCGATGTTTGCCATGATGCCCAAGAACCAAGCCGCGGCGCACCCGCTGCCACAGCCCTTGGATCCGAAGCATTGGCAAAACGCCGGTATCCTCGCCATAGGCGATGCACCACGCAGCGCGGGATGGCAGCCCATCGATCCCGCCAAGGACAAAATCTACGGCGGCACCAAAGGCCGCACCCATCAGATGCTGCGCGGTGGCGTGAAATGCAACAGCGCCGGAGAAACCATCACCCTCCGCTGGAATGGCACCATCCTCGGCCTCAGCGACATCCCGCAGGGCGATGGCATGGAGCTGGAAGTGACCATCGATCAACAAGCCCCCATCTCGCTGAAACGCCCGCAGACCGATCCGCGCCAGCCCTATTCCCGCTTCTTCTATCTCCCCGAACAAGCCCCCGGCGAACACACCACCGTGATCAAAGTGAAATCCCTCCCCGCAGGACTCTCCTACTACCTGGGCCAGTTCCTGGTCATCGGTGCACCGCAGCCGTGAAGACAAAGGAGCGCGGACTTCAGTCCGCTTCTTCTTTCATCAATCAAGCTGACTGAAGTCCAATGCCGTTAAGGATTGGCCATGACCTTTTCGTCCTAAAAGGACGAATCATGTCAGCCCACGGTGAAGCCGTGGTTAACTACACATCATCAGATTTTTTGCGTCCCAACGGGACGCCTCATCAGGGAACGCGTCAACTCTGAGGATTCAACGACAACATCGAGGAGCATACCGATGGATGGAACGGTAGCGTATCGTTCCATCAATCGTCCCGTTGGGACGAGAAGGTTTTTTGCGGATGAACCCACGGTTGCACCGTGGGCTTTGATGAATCGTCCCGTTGGGACGAAACACGTATGCATTCATCATCATTCCGAATCCTTAAAGGCATTGGACTGAAGGGCACTCCTAAAAAATGATTCTTAGGAGTGCCCAACTTTCCTCCAAGGGCGGAACCAAACGAAACAAAAACACACAACAAAACCGTCACCCCGTCCTCCGCACACCATAGCTAAATTCCGCCCAGCCTTGGCTCCGCCAAGGGGACCACTTCACGCGGTGCTTTCGATAGCGTGAGAGCTTTGCCTTGATTCCAAATCCCGGCAGTGTTAAACGCCGCTTGCGATGCAGTCAGCTTGCCCTTCGCTTTGCCTTGATTCCAAATCCCGGCAGTGTTAAACTTTTGGTCTTCAATTGACAAGGTGCCATTGGCTTTGCCTTGATTCCAAATCCCGGCAGTGTTAAACTGGACTGCTTCAAGGCATCAAGCTCCTCCGGCTTTGCCTTGATTCCAAATCCCGGCAGTGTTAAACGGACTGGGCCAAGGACTTTTGCCCACAATCGCTTTGCCTTGATTCCAAATCCCGGCAGTGTTAAACTTACCCAGCAGAGCGCTCTGCCACGTCTGTGCTTTGCCTTGATTCCAAATCCCGGCAGTGTTAAACCACTATCACCAAAACCAATGACCACTATCAGCTTTGCCTTGATTCCAAATCCCGGCAGTGTTAAACTAACCTTGACGCCACGGCTTCTCATCTGCAGCTTTGCCTTGATTCCAAATCCCGGCAGTGTTAAACGCAAGCTCCACTTTCGATTTGGAAGTCCTTGCTTTGCCTTGATTCCAAATCCCGGCAGTGTTAAACCGCATGGCAATCGGGTCGATCATGCTTTGCGCTTTGCCTTGATTCCAAATCCCGGCAGTGTTAAACGCTCGCTTGCGTGGATGATCTGCGCGTGATGCTTTGCCTTGATTCCAAATCCCGGCAGTGTTAAACTTGCAGTCAAGCCGCCGCCTGATGCGACGTGCTTTGCCTTGATTCCAAATCCCGGCAGTGTTAAACACCGAGTAAGAACCAAGGCGGCATCGCCATGCTTTGCCTTGATTCCAAATCCCGGCAGTGTTAAACCTTGCGATAATTGCCACGTTGCTTGTTGACGCTTTGCCTTGATTCCAAATCCCGGCAGTGTTAAACTGCGAGTAAATACCAGCACATCACCTAAGCGCTTTGCCTTGATTCCAAATCCCGGCAGTGTTAAACCAATGCTGGAGCGAACGGATTGATCGGCTCGCTTTGCCTTGATTCCAAATCCCGGCAGTGTTAAACCATCGCAAGCGGCAAGCATCATCACGCCTAGCTTTGCCTTGATTCCAAATCCCGGCAGTGTTAAACTGATGAGTTCGTCGTCAATCGCGGCAAGATGCTTTGCCTTGATTCCAAATCCCGGCAGTGTTAAACATCCTGTCCGGCTGTCGGATGCCTGAAAGGCTTTGCCTTGATTCCAAATCCCGGCAGTGTTAAACCCTCACCGCATCCACTGACTGCGATTCCGAGCTTTGCCTTGATTCCAAATCCCGGCAGTGTTAAACCCTCACCGCATCCACTGACTGCGATTCCGAGCTTTGCCTTGATTCCAAATCCCGGCAGTGTTAAACGCATTGTCCACCTTGTCAGAGAACATTTACGCTTTGCCTTGATTCCAAATCCCGGCAGTGTTAAACCCAAGGACGGCAGCGAGCATGTGGCAATTGCTTTGCCTTGATTCCAAATCCCGGCAGTGTTAAACCCCGGGCGGAAGCAGCCGCCGCAGAAGCCAGCTTTGCCTTGATTCCAAATCCCGGCAGTGTTAAACCTCCGAAGTATTGAGCGTCAAGAACCCGGTGCTTTGCCTTGATTCCAAATCCCGGCAGTGTTAAACACTGTGTTTTCTTGCGACCGGGTCCATGCGGCTTTGCCTTGATTCCAAATCCCGGCAGTGTTAAACATCGGCTGAGTAGTGCCGCCATCAACATCTGCTTTGCCTTGATTCCAAATCCCGGCAGTGTTAAACGCCGCTTGTGATGCCGTCAGCTTGCCCTTAGCTTTGCCTTGATTCCAAATCCCGGCAGTGTTAAACTTCTTTACGGTCAACGGCAAGACAAACGGCAGCTTTGCCTTGATTCCAAATCCCGGCAGTGTTAAACGTTGCGCTGGCGATCATGTAGGCAGCAGAGGCTTTGCCTTGATTCCAAATCCCGGCAGTGTTAAACTCACCTGCGCGGACGTGAGAATAGACCGATGCTTTGCCTTGATTCCAAATCCCGGCAGTGTTAAACCTCGCCATGTGAGGCGAGTAGGATTTTAGCGCTTTGCCTTGATTCCAAATCCCGGCAGTGTTAAACGGCATGCTGGCATGAGTGATTGCTTGGAGTGCTTTGCCTTGATTCCAAATCCCGGCAGTGTTAAACGCTCCGAGTCTTTTAGCGATATTCAAGGCGGCTTTGCCTTGATTCCAAATCCCGGCAGTGTTAAACGCCAAGGACGGCAGCGAACACGTTGCAATCGCTTTGCCTTGATTCCAAATCCCGGCAGTGTTAAACGAGGCTGAGAGTCTCCGAATGTCAGCGTCGCTTTGCCTTGATTCCAAATCCCGGCAGTGTTAAACGCGCAAAGCGGCACGAATGCTGTCACGATTGCTTTGCCTTGATTCCAAATCCCGGCAGTGTTAAACCTAACGATCGAGCGCAGCATGTATGAACACGCTTTGCCTTGATTCCAAATCCCGGCAGTGTTAAACAACACCCGACGACGCCATGCGCTCGATGCTGCTTTGCCTTGATTCCAAATCCCGGCAGTGTTAAACAGATTGACGCGATTGCTGATGTCGCGAGCGGCTTTGCCTTGATTCCAAATCCCGGCAGTGTTAAACAGCCCATGATCGTCGCGTTGTTCTTCGCGGGCTTTGCCTTGATTCCAAATCCCGGCAGTGTTAAACCGGACACCGGCGCCAATGCAAGCCAACCGGGCTTTGCCTTGATTCCAAATCCCGGCAGTGTTAAACTCCCATCCGCTATTTAGCGCCAGCTTGTTAGCTTTGCCTTGATTCCAAATCCCGGCAGTGTTAAACACGGGGCGCGAGTGCGCACCACCGCCTACAGCTTTGCCTTGATTCCAAATCCCGGCAGTGTTAAACCATGCTGAAAGACTACCTTGGCAAGCCAGAGCTTTGCCTTGATTCCAAATCCCGGCAGTGTTAAACATTAGTTGTATCACATCCTAAGCGCCTGTTGCTTTGCCTTGATTCCAAATCCCGGCAGTGTTAAACGTGTAGTTGCCTGCCAGCACGCCATCAGTCGCTTTGCCTTGATTCCAAATCCCGGCAGTGTTAAACGGGAAGACGGCAACCAGATCAGCGCCATCTGCTTTGCCTTGATTCCAAATCCCGGCAGTGTTAAACACCAGAGTTTGCTGCGCTTTGATAGTAAAGGCTTTGCCTTGATTCCAAATCCCGGCAGTGTTAAACCCGATAGACCACGACTCCTCGCCAGCGCCCGCTTTGCCTTGATTCCAAATCCCGGCAGTGTTAAACTTGCCGTGCCGAACATCCGCCCGTGCCTCAGCTTTGCCTTGATTCCAAATCCCGGCAGTGTTAAACCTGCGACCTCGCCAATGCCAGGATCAAGGCGCTTTGCCTTGATTCCAAATCCCGGCAGTGTTAAACGATCCTCGGTTGTCGCTTCCATTTCGATCGGCTTTGCCTTGATTCCAAATCCCGGCAGTGTTAAACCAGTAGGATTCACCATTGCAAGCGGAGACGGCTTTGCCTTGATTCCAAATCCCGGCAGTGTTAAACAGCGCGGCGCTGAAAGGAGGCTCCAATGACTAGCTTTGCCTTGATTCCAAATCCCGGCAGTGTTAAACATCGATCCACGCGAGCCACTGGCTGACTGGCTTTGCCTTGATTCCAAATTCCGGCAGTGTTAAACTCAATTTGCCCTTCCGAGCGTTCAGCCATTGCTTTGCCTTGATTCCAAATCCCGGCAGTGTTAAACGCTTTTGTGTCTGCGACTTCGACGAGCCAAGCTTTGCCTTGATTCCAAATCCCGGCAGTGTTAAACCTCGTAATCGCGCACAGCAAGAAACGTAGGGCTTTGCCTTGATTCCAAATCCCGGCAGTGTTAAACCATGGACAGCGGAATCACAGGTAAAAGCCTGCTTTGCCTTGATTCCAAATCCCGGCAGTGTTAAACCAGTGCAACGCTTACAGCTTGGCATGAGCGGCTTTGCCTTGATTCCAAATCCCGGCAGTGTTAAACTGATGATGTTGCAAATCGCGCAGAATGCTCTAGCTTTGCCTTGATTCCAAATCCCGGCAGTGTTAAACCTCCCATCCAGCTGCCTGATCTGGTTCGCAGCTTTGCCTTGATTCCAAATCCCGGCAGTGTTAAACATTCGGGACGCTATCCAACCGCTTCTCTATGCTTTGCCTTGATTCCAAATCCCGGCAGTGTTAAACTACATCAAAGAAGTTCAGAAGCGAGTCGGTTGCTTTGCCTTGATTCCAAATCCCGGCAGTGTTAAACCCTCATGCTCACCGGGTGCCGATCCGGAGAGCTTTGCCTTGATTCCAAATCCCGGCAGTGTTAAACCGCTGAGTCCGGCAGGCGAGGTCACCAGCAGCTTTGCCTTGATTCCAAATCCCGGCAGTGTTAAACGGATGGCGTCATCAATACTCGCGAACGGATGCTTTGCCTTGATTCCAAATCCCGGCAGTGTTAAACTCGTGTAGACGCATGGGCGAGTCTTCACTGGCTTTGCCTTGATTCCAAATCCCGGCAGTGTTAAACATTCGGGACGCTATCCAACCGATTTTCGATGCTTTGCCTTGATTCCAAATCCCGGCAGTGTTAAACGAATAAGTTCATAACAGTTCGATCTTCAATGCTTTGCCTTGATTCCAAATCCCGGCAGTGTTAAACCGCGCTCGCCGTCGGTGACGTGCGATCCGTGCTTTGCCTTGATTCCAAATCCCGGCAGTGTTAAACTTATGAAAGACATCACAGCAAACAAACACGGCTTTGCCTTGATTCCAAATCCCGGCAGTGTTAAACCGAGGCGTTCGACCGATGCACGCGGAAGTTGCTTTGCCTTGATTCCAAATCCCGGCAGTGTTAAACTCGTGTAGGTCTTGTCTGCCGAAACAATGAGCTTTGCCTTGATTCCAAATCCCGGCAGTGTTAAACATGGTGGTTCTGTCAAATGTTGGCATAGTAGCTTTGCCTTGATTCCAAATCCCGGCAGTGTTAAACTAGTCGAGTAGTCAAAGTAGACCATCGTATGCTTTGCCTTGATTCCAAATCCCGGCAGTGTTAAACGCGGGACGCTTACCAAAGTAAAGCTATGTTGCTTTGCCTTGATTCCAAATCCCGGCAGTGTTAAACGCCGATGACGGCGTGAACAAGCAGACCTGAGCTTTGCCTTGATTCCAAATCCCGGCAGTGTTAAACGAAAGCGTTGGCGTGGTGAGAGTCGGAGAGGCTTTGCCTTGATTCCAAATCCCGGCAGTGTTAAACAGTTCTACCTTCTAAGCCAAGGCGGCTACGGCTTTGCCTTGATTCCAAATCCCGGCAGTGTTAAACCAAGCTGACTGGACACTTCAGCGAAATGATGCTTTGCCTTGATTCCAAATCCCGGCAGTGTTAAACCTGCCGTGCCTTGACCAGTTGGCTTCCATGGCTTTGCCTTGATTCCAAATCCCGGCAGTGTTAAACCAACGCATGCGCCGAGGCCGAGCACGAAATGCTTTGCCTTGATTCCAAATCCCGGCAGTGTTAAACAAGCCGAACTCGCGGATTGACCCGGCGATGGCTTTGCCTTGATTCCAAATCCCGGCAGTGTTAAACCGGCCTCCTTGGTGATCTCGCGGGTGCTCGGCTTTGCCTTGATTCCAAATCCCGGCAGTGTTAAACGCTCTATGTGGGACTGCTACGGAGCCATTAGCTTTGCCTTGATTCCAAATCCCGGCAGTGTTAAACAGTAGAGACAAGCATGATCCGGCGATATGTGCTTTGCCTTGATTCCAAATCCCGGCAGTGTTAAACGCAAAATCCTACACGGGAGATGCTTTGCAAGCTTTGCCTTGATTCCAAATCCCGGCAGTGTTAAACGAGCATCGGCAAAGCGTGCAACGGCGGATCGCTTTGCCTTGATTCCAAATCCCGGCAGTGTTAAACAGCTTCGCAGTCGGTCGCGTGGTTGTCGTTGCTTTGCCTTGATTCCAAATCCCGGCAGTGTTAAACAAGCGGAAGCGAACTTCTTTGGCTACGATAGCTTTGCCTTGATTCCAAATCCCGGCAGTGTTAAACGCGGTCAGTATTTTGGGAGCATAGGTTGATGCTTTGCCTTGATTCCAAATCCCGGCAGTGTTAAACAGCGTTGCACGGTTGCTGATGTCACGCGCTGCTTTGCCTTGATTCCAAATCCCGGCAGTGTTAAACTGCGTGCTGGGATGGTTGTCACCTCAGGGGCTTTGCCTTGATTCCAAATCCCGGCAGTGTTAAACGAAATCGTGCTGCTCTGGATCGAGGCGAAGGCTTTGCCTTGATTCCAAATCCCGGCAGTGTTAAACCACAAATTACGCTTGAATCCGTGTTACCAGCTTTGCCTTGATTCCAAATCCCGGCAGTGTTAAACCTTGCATCGTTCAACAACACGACAATCGACGCTTTGCCTTGATTCCAAATCCCGGCAGTGTTAAACAGACACTGCCGGGCTATTGATTTTCAAGGGTTTATGAAAAAACTTGCAATTTATCTTTTCACTCGCAATCGGTTTTTACCAGAGAAGAATTTGCTCAGGTAATGTTTCTGGATCGGCGCGATGAGCAGGTCTGCCTCTCATGAGGTAGGATCGCTCCCACTGAGCTTTGGTAATGAAAATTACACGAACCTCGCCCTCCGAAGGAATGACCGTTTTCACGCGTCGTATGTGAGTTTCCATGCGGGCGTAGGTCACGCATGGCCGAATGTAGACGCTAAATTGCATCATTTGATAACCATCGTCCAAAAGCCAATCGCGAAATTTGGTGGCCGATTTGCGCTCCTCCTTCGTTTTGACCGGAAGATCAAATGCTACCATGATCCATCCCATTTTGTAATTGATGTTTTCCACGGCTTATAAGGACCCGATTGTTCACTAAGGAGCGCTTGACGAAACGAACGGATCACTGCTTCGACACAACTCCGCAAATCGAGAGAGGAACCATCGTAATCAAGAGGTTCCGTGGTGACACCTGTCATCCACCGGCGAAATTCTTTCGTCACTTGCCAATCATTTTCGTCTGGAAACTGTCTGATCCACGCCGTGATGCGGGCATCAATTACAGGACGAAAAGGCTCCATCAAATCATAGGCAAGTGGCGTCGATTTTTCGCGAACTGCGTGGAAAATGCCAAATGTCGGGTCGAGACCCAGAGCAAATAGTTTCTGCAGAACGGTGGAAAGAAGAATCGCGTAGCCATAGTTCAGCAAGGGATTGATCCCTCCCTCCGTTCGTCCGCGGCGAAAATCGTCGACTTCAGCAATCCGTTCTCCAAAAATTTTCCAATACCATCTGGCGGTGTCGGCTTCCTGCGCCACAGACGAGCGGTTCGCTGCCATTTCCAAACGAGGGAGATCGGGATGATCTGGGGCGACGCAGCGCATGAAATTCAGTTGATTCGAACATTTTGCCTCGATAGTTTTTTGCCAAAGTCTCTTGATCACTGCAGGCTTCAGATAAACTTGGGCTCTAGTCAAAAGTGTATCGGTGGATCGGTTTGCGGGAAGCACCAAAGAGGCTGGCTTAAATGCCTCACAAAGCACCAACGCAACACCGTGCTTGGCTGCCTCCAATAACAGGCTGGAATGGATCGTAGAAGAGAAAGAAGTAATGACGATGGCGGCAACATCTTCCAAGGGAATTTGATTCTGCCCATCGACCGAGTCACAGATGAATTGACCATCCTTGCAACAGAGCGAACATTGTGGCGTATCCACACTGATGATATGATACGACATAATGCTCAGACAGCTAAATACAACAACTTTTACATTTCAATGAAGATCACCCACGTAAGAGTTAGGTAAACTTTCAAAGTTATTTTTAATTAACGTTTTAATCAAGACATCGCGCCACATTTTTTCTACTCCGATCTCATGAGGTCTGATTAAACTTACTTTCATTGATGCTTTTACTGACTTGATCATCCACACCCCCTCTTTACCGGGAATATTATTCACCTTAATCAACATCCCATTGCGAAGAACCCGTGGGATATTACCTCCATTTCGATTGATAATAGAATCCGGATTGCTACGGTCATAAACGCGCCAGTGGACTTTATGAAATGGAATGATGCAAGGTTCCGGATCGAGCGCCACACCGTAGTTGCTGGCGATCACAATCGCGCCTTTGATTCGGGAAAGTTTTCCATCACCTGTAGCTGGTCGCAAGCCTAACAATTTTCCTGCTTTCTCCGTTGTAATTTTGGTATTTTTTATCCGTTTGCCATCTTCGACAGTCGTGGTGTATTGCCGGAGGGATACTTCCGCCGCATCGCCCTCCCCCTTCACATCAAGAACGCGCCATGTGGTGAGTTCGGTCTTGGCACCACTGCGATCAGCTGGCAAATGCTGAACCACACGACATTCTGCTAACTTGCGGCTCAGCTCGTTTTTGACTTCTGCGGGTATATCGATCAGCCGCACATCGGTTTCTTGAGTGTGGCCTTTATCACGCAAGAACGGTTTGAAGCAACGCAGCGAAAGCAGGAATCGTTTTTCCTCCTCGGTTTTGTTTCGTTTTAACATCGCTTGCCAAATTTTTCCTTTCACATCTTTTCCGCTTTGTGTCAGGGGGATGTAGTGGGCACACAAGCCGAGAACTGCGGCGTCCAAAGCATGGTGGAGATGAGTAATGCCGCGAATTTCATCTTTTGATCTGATCTCTCCGCGTTCGTCGCGAACATCGGGGCAAGCCATGGCAAGCGTACCAGTTAGTCGCCAAGCTTTGCGAATTTCCGCATTTACGATACCCGGGATGTGTTCGATTTTTGCTGTTGGCAATTGGGGCTTCAGCTGGCGTGAAGCAAGTTTGATCAAATGAGAGGATTGTGTCAGATGCCCTTCCGTAAACCCTTGCTCATTCTCATCAAATTCTGTCGTTGCAAGCAAAGCTTTGCGCGCTTTCATGCGTTTCGTGTCATCAGGATGCCCCTTCGTGCTGAGTTTTTCCACGAACGAATCGTATTGCTTCAGAGTCATGATGCTGAGATGGCTGCCCTGAACCTCTTTGCCTTCGTGATCGATGATAAACTGCCGCGCGGTTCGTTTACCCTTCATGCGGTTGACCTCGGGAAAGGTAAGAACAAGGGCATGCAGCGCGTTCGTCGCCCTGGCCGAATAGGGAATGATGTGCTCACGCTCTAACTTGTTCAAATCCTGCACGTCATATTTCTGGCCGGTAAACGGACAGCGCCAGTCAAGATCCATCGCGATACGGCATTTCCGGATCAGGCTACCATTGATCAAATCATCACTGATTCCGTTTTTCTGCAGATGTTTGACAGCTTCTTTGAAATTCTTGAGTCGTCCGTTCAGTTCGCTGGCGATTTCTTTGGCCGTGCTACCCGAAAACTCCTTCAATTCGCGCGCCACCTCCACAATTACCTGAGTAACGTTTTCCGCGCGATTGTCTGCATATTGTTTGACTATGTCTTTTGTTAGTCGCTCCAAAATCAGCAATCGGTGGCGCACCAAATGGTTGTTCGTCAGGGAATCAAGGGATCGGAGAGATTCCAGTTCGCGGACGCGTGATTTTGGATCCACCAATGCATACAATACGCCGTTTACGGGTTTGTTTTCACCCTCAGATGCGGAAGTCTGGGCAGCGGGCTTTGTCGGATCATAACCGGACATCACCTCGCCATAGACCTGCTGTAACACCGGTCTCGCATACGGAGCCCGGCCCGAGGGAAGTTTGGGTTTGATGGCCTTATGCAAACAGGATTTGACCGGTTTTCCTTTTCTGGGCTTCTGCGATTGATCGACCAATCTGATGGCGGCTTCAAGCGGTTTCACATCTGCACCCTTGCTCTGCATTCGCGTGATCCATTCCGCGGGAGAAATCGACTTACCATGTTGCCAGCGTGACAAACTGAGTTTTTGCAAGTTTTCTGGCAGAATCGGCCAGAAATGTTGCATTCCTTGTGATTTGCTCAGCGCAAACTTGAGTGCTGGATCCAGCACAAGTGCTTCCTCGCTATCCGGATGAAGATTGAAATAGGCTTCCAGATTCGTTTGCACAGCTTTGCCGTAAACATCCTTCAACAGCTTATCGATATCACTTTTGCTAACTCCGCCAGAACGCTCGGCAATGTCGGTGAGTGACTGTCTCACTTCCTTGTTCAAAGCATTACCGTTCACTTTGATATTCGCTAAGAGACGGGCCCATCGGTAGCGGAAGAATTCCTTACAATTTTTGACAGGAACTTTCGCATCCCGATCAGCCGCGTGTCTTGCACTATCATCATCTTTACCAGCGGCACATTGTTCGTCATAAATCCGTGCCCAGGTTATGGGACAGCGGGCGATAATGCGATTGTCAAAACGTGGAACCAATTGTCCAAACAAAAGACCTCCGAAGTAGCGTTTCGGCAACTTGATTTCGGCTTGTTGAATGATCTTCCTCTGCGCAATTGTCAGGTCATCGCTCATCAACATCACGGCATGCTCCGGGGAAATAAGATCGGAATGAAGAGCAAGAATACGCCCCACTTCCTCCAACACGTTTTTGCGAGGAAAGGCAGCGTTCTGAGTCTTATAAGCTGAATTTTTCTCCGTAAATGAAGCATGCGTCTGGTTCAGATCCAACTCGAGAACTGCGCACACGGTTTCCGCCATGGTGCGCTTTTGATACTTTGTCATCAAATTATACGCATTTGCCAGTTTTTCAGTATCCTCATTCTCATCCTCGTCCTCTTCCACATCATTAGCCCATCGCGAATTGCCGTCATAGCCACGATTGTGAGCATACCACCGGATGACATGCCAAAGCTCCAATTTGCTCAGTTTGTGTTTTTCTAAGAGCGCTTTTGCCGCTAGAAAAAATGGTGCAGGATGACCTTCTGCATCCAAATCGACTCGCTCAAGAAAACCAATGGAAAGCAGAAATTTTTTCAGCCTTTCAATACGCATCCTTGTTGCACGAATATTTCTTCGTGTGCGACGTAAAGCCCTACGATTGGATGCCAAGCAATCATCAGTAGGGAAAGTGACAACTCCACAACCCAGGATATTCGGATCCGAATCAGCATTCCCGCTTGATTCCATTATGCTCCAACCGATTGATGCATATCCAATATCATAAGAAAGTAGTAAATTTTTTCGAATCATCGTTTTTTTGTGTTGACCTATGCCCGAACTTTGTGCATATTTGCTTCGGAATCAAGACAAAGTTTGAGGCGCAAAGCGATTCTCTGTCCCGTATCGGACACACCGTTATCAAAAGCGTTTCTTAAGAAAGCCGAGCTGCAGCTCGGCTTTTTTCGTTATACGTGTCAAAAAAACACCGCTCATCAACGGAATCCGATAAAAAAATCTATCTCCCACAGGAACCAAAATTTTTCCATGGAGCGAAGGGGAGTGCTGTGCTACACCCTTTCGACGCAAGAGCAATCCCACCGTGGCACAGATTTCCCAGGAGACCCGCATCAAAGTGTTAGAGGCCATCGATATCGTGGACCTCATCTCCTCGTATATCCCGGTGAAACGCGCGGGTTCCTCGTTCAAGGCGAATTGCCCGTTTCACAACGAAAAGACCCCATCGTTCCACATCAATCCGCAACGGCAGTCGTTCAAGTGTTTCGGCTGTGGCGAGGGAGGTGACGCCTTTTCCTTCGTGATGAAACACGAGGGGCTTTCGTTCGTGGATGCCGTGCGCAAGCTCGCGGGCAAGGCGAACATCCCGATCGTGGAAGACGTTTTCGATGCCGATGGCGAGCGCGTCAAACGCCGTCGCGGTCGTTTGCTCGATCTGCATCGCGAAGCCGCGCGCTTCATGCACGATCTCCTCCTCACCGATCCCCGCGCCAAGCACGCGCGCGCTTATCTGAAATCCCGCGGCTACGGCAAGGAAATGGCGGTGCGCTGGTGTGTCGGCTGGATGCCTGCGGAAGCCAAGGTGTTTCTCGATTGGGCCCGCGAAAAGAAATTCACTGGTCGCGAGCTGGTCGATTCCGGTATCTGCGCGCAAAACGAACGCGGCGGGCTCTACGTGCGTTTCCGCGATCGGTTGATGTTTCCCGTGGCCAACGATCAGGGCGATTTCATCGCATTTTCCGGTCGGCAAATCATCCACGATCCCAACACGGGGAAATACATCAACTCGCCCGAGACGCCTTTATTTCTCAAATCGAAAACCATTTTCGCCTTCGATCGCGCGCGTAAGCCGATCATGAAGGAAAAAGCCGTGCTGATTTGCGAAGGGCAGCTCGACGCGCTGGCCTGCCATGAGCACGGCATCGATCACGCCATCGCCACGCTCGGCACCGCCTGCACCGCGCAACACGCGAAGATCCTCAAGCGCTACACCGACACCGCGATCCTATGCTTCGATGCCGACAAGGCTGGCTACACCGCCAGCGAACGGGCCTTCCGCGAACTCTCCAGCGAGAGCATTCACGTGCGGGTGGTATCGATGCCTGCGGGCGATGATCCGGACTCCTTTCTCAAACGCGAAGGACCCGATGCCTTCCGGCAATTGCTCAAGGATGCGCGACCGTTTTTCGATTTCAAAATCGACCGCGCCCAGGTCGAGGGCGGCCTCGCCAATGCTCAGGCCCGCGGCAACACCGCGCGCGAAGTCGCCGCCCTGTTAGGTTACATTGCCGATCCCGTCTCACGCGATTCCCTACTCAACCACTGTGCCACCCGCCTACAAATGAGCGCGCCGGATCTGCGGGCCGCCACCGCGTTGGCCCGCAAAAAACAAGCGCGCGAGCACCGAGGGGAAAAAGAAGACAAACCCTCCAGCCAGATCGAACCAAGCGCCATCGATAGCCTCATTGCCTACCTGTGCAATCTCGCCCTGCATTCCAGTGAGGCGCGCCAGCATTTGGGTGAGCAATACGAGACCCTGCACGATGCCGCGCCCTTCATCGAAGGTGTTCCCTTGCTAGAAACTATTCTCGCGGCTGAGGTCGATCCCGGCAACGCGGCGGCAGTGAACACCTTTCTTGCAACCCTGCCCCCAGCGGATCAACTGGCGCTGCAAGTGGATCCGACCTACCATCAAGCAATCTCGGCGCAACCTTTGCAAGATGCCGAGGAAGCTCTGGCGAAGCTTTCCGAAAAAGTCCTGAACAAACGCTACGCCATCAATCAATCCGCCCTCAACCAGCCAAGCTTGAGCGCGGCACAGATGATGCCCCTGCTCAAAGAAGCCGCGGAAATCAGCCAATTGCTGGCGACCCTTGGTCGGCGCACCTTTGCCGATGACAGAGCCAGCCTCGGCTCGACTGCCAGCAAAAAACCTGCGTTCAAAAAAACCTGGAACCAAAAACCCAAAAGCTGAACGCGGCGGCGGAACCCTGCTTCACCACAACGGAGCGGGTGGTATTTGATTGATTCTTCCAAAAATTCTGCCACTTCTGTGATGTCTGATTGATTCCAAACATGAAACGATTGACCATCACCAAGACGCCGAAGTGTTATGCAGGCGGAGCCTTCATCCGATCCGAGAGCGGACGCGTAACGCCTTGGCACGATCATCGCGGTGAATTTTTCGCCCACATGCCGGTTTGCAGTCGCAAGGATCTGCGCAACGCGGTCGAAGCCGCGGCCAAGGCCGGAACTGGCTGGGCGAAACGCAGCGGCTACAATCGTGGACAGATTCTTTATCGGCTCGCAGAAATGCTGGAAGCGCGCCATGCCGAAATGACTGCCGCATTGATGCTCGATGGGCGCTCGGCGCAAGCCGCAGAAAAAGAAGTCAGTGCCACCATCGACCGGATGGTCCACTATGCGGGCTGGACCGACAAGCATTCTACCTTGTTAGGCAGTGTCAATCCCGTGGCGTCCGCGCATGTCAATTTCACAGTGATCGAGGCGATGGGTGTGGTGGGCGTGATCGCACCTGATGAAGCACCGTTGTTAGGTTTGATGACCCTGATCCTTCCCGTCATCACCAGTGGCAACAGCGTGGTGGCACTGGCATCGACCACCCATCCCTATCCTTCCATTTTGTTAGGTGAAATGCTGGCCACCAGCGATTTGCCTGGAGGAGTGGTCAACCTATTGTGTGGCGAGCGCGCCGAGCTGCTACCCACGTTTGCCACGCACGAGCAAATCCGCGGAGTGAGCGCCGTGCTTTCACCACAAGAGCACGAAACCCTAGATTTGGGAGCGGCTGAAAGTGTGAAGCGCGTGAAAGTGCTTCCCACGAATGCCCAGCGCGCCTGGCATCACAACGATTACCAAGGACTGCAGTGGATCCGCGACTTTGTGGAATGCAAAACCGTATGGCATCCCGTAGGTGTGTAGCGAGCAGACAAGTGCTCACTTGGAGCGCTGTTGCTGGGGCTATCGGATGAATACCGCGCCGCTTTCCCGCGCATGCTGATACGTCGTCCAACTCAGCGCAATTCCACCTTGACGGCAGCAAAACAAACGGGTCATATGCTGGCGTTCCTGAAACACACTTTATGAAACCATTGTCACCCGGCCGATTTCACTTCAGCATGCTTCCTGTGCGCCAAAGCACGCTATTTCTTTCCGCGCTGTTGTGCTGCGCACCCATGTTGATGCAAGGCCAAGGGGTGGATTACGAAGGAAAAAAAATCACCCAGGTGGAAATCCGCTACCGCGGCAAACAAACCGTGGACGAGGCGGCCTTGCGCAATACGATGAGCACACGGGCGGGTCAAGCGTATAGCATTGATCGCCTGGATGCCGATATCAAGAGCCTCTATGAATCTGGCAAAGTCGATGACGTGCGCTGGTTGGCTGAGCCTGCGGGCGATGGTGTCAAACTGATTGCCGAGGTCAGCACGCGCCACGAGCTCGACTCCGTGGGCTTCGCGGGAAATACGGTGTTCAGCGACAAGAAACTCGTCAAGGAATCCAAACTTACAGCGGGTGGAGCCTTGAGCGACGAGCAAATCCTCACCGCCCGCCGCAACATCGAGGCCTATTACCAAGGCTACGGCTATCCCGATGTTTCCGTCACCCACCGCATGCAACCTGCCGAGGGGGGCGGCGCCTCGCTGATTTTCCTCATCGATGAAGGCATCAAAAACGAGGTGCGCAACATCAAGTTTCAGGGCAATGCCAACATCACCGCAAAAGATCTGGAAAAAGTGATGAAAACCAAAGAAAAGGGCATCCTGTCACCGATCACCAAATCCGGACGCATCCAAGGCAACCAGTTGGAAGAAGACCTTGAAGAAATTCTCGATTATTACCGGAACAAGGGATTCCTTCGCGTATCCAGCCCCGGCATCCAGCGCATCCCCACGGGAGATGGAAAACTGGATCTCGTCATTCCCATCAACGAAGGCATTCGTTACAAAGTCGCGGGTGTGGGCTTCGGCAAGATGACCGTGTTTACTCCGGAGGAACTGTATCCCGCCCTGACCCTTGTGGGCGGCGATTCCTACTCGGCAAAAAAAATGCGGGCTGACATTGAAATGATCCGCAGCTACTACGGGTCGCGCGGGTATGCCGATGCCACCGTGGTGCCGGATATCGATAACGCTTCCGGCGATACCGTGCAGATCACCTACCGCATCACCGAGGGTTCCCGTTTCCGCGTCGGACGGGTGAGCATCGGCGGCAACACCAAATCGCGTGATAAGGTGATACGCCGCGAGGTTCCGCTGAAGCCGGGCGACTGGTTCAACTCCGTCGATGTCGAAAAAACCCGCACTCGTCTGCGCAACTTGAATTACTTCAACGATGCCCAAGTGACCGCGGTGCCCGGAGGTGGCGGCTATCGCGACCTTAACATTCTGGTGGATGAGAAAAAAACCGGCACCCTGAGCTTCGGCGTAGGCTTCAGCGCCATCGACAGCTTGGTCGGTTACGTGACCATGGAGCAAACCAACTTCGACCTGCTCAACCCTTGGCATTTCACCGGTGGTGGTCAACGCTTTACTGCCAGCGTGCGTGCCGGTGCCCAGCGCCGCGATCTAACGATTTCGTTGGTCGAGCCATGGTTCCTCGACAAACAATTGGCCCTAGGCGGCGAGTTGTTTTATCGCAACGCGCTGTTTTTCAGCGATTACTTCGATCAAACGAATGCCGGCGCTTCGATCTATTTGCGCAAACCTCTCGGTGAAAACGCATACGTCCGCACGGAATACCGACTGGAAAACATCGAGATCGATGCCGATAACGGTCGCAGCAACAGCGATTATTTCGAAAAATTGGAAGGTGAGTATTTGCGCAGTTCGGTGGGGATGAACTACGTTTTTGACAATCGCGATAGCAACCAAACCCCGCGTCAGGGACACAAAATCGATGCCGGCATCAATTACGCTGGTCTAGGTGGCGACGTCAATACCATCACGTTCAGCACTACCGCGCAGAAATACTGGAACCTGAAATGGGATACGATTCTCTCCATCAATGGCGAAATCGGCATGGTGGACAGCCTTGATGACAACGAGGTGCCCATCTTCGACCGTCAGTTCCTTGGTGGTGCCCGCACCCTGCGCGGCTACGAATTCCGCGATGTGGGTCCTCGCGACAAGGATTCACAAGAAACCATCGGTGGCAACAGCATGGCCTGGGCTACGGTCGAATATACCGTGCCTCTCTTTGAGCAAGTGCGCGGTGCAGTGTTTTATGATGCTGGTTTCGTGAATGCTGATTCCTGGGACGTAAGTCCATCGGATCTCTACACCGATGCCGGTCTGGGTGTGCGCCTCAATCTTCCCTTCGGACCACTGGCCTTCGACTACGCTTTCCCCTTGCAATCACCGGATCCTATTGCCGACAAGGGTGGTCAATTCCAGTTCTACCTCGACTACCGCTTCTGATCGCATCGCCGCTCATGGAAGATGTTTCGGTCATCACCTGTTGCGGCGAGGAAATCCTTCCCTACCTCGATGACGCAGCCCGTTTGCGCATCGAGGTTTTTCGTGAATACCCCTATCTCTATGATGGTTCGCCAGACTACGAACGAGAATACCTAGAGCATTACGCGCAGAGCCGGGAGAGTGTGTTCGTCTGCGCTCTTTTTCAGGAAAGGGTGGTTGGTATTTCCACGGCACTGCCCCTCAACGATGCGGATGAAAGTTTCCAACAGCCCTACGCGGATGCAGGGGAAACCTTTGCTGATATCTACTACTTGGGGGAGTCCGTGCTTTTACCCGCGTTTCGTGGTCGCGGCATAGGGCACGCGTTTTTTGATCATCGCGAAAATCGGGCGCGGCAATTGGGCTATCGGATCGCCACGTTTTGTTCGGTCGTCCGCCAACATGATCACCCTTCCCGTCCTGCGAATTATCAGGACCACACGACTTTTTGGAACCATCGTGGATATCGCCCCAATGGTCGCGTGGCTCAACTGTCATGGAAACAAACGGACGCGGCTGGCGAGGTGGAAAATCGGCTCGAATTCTGGCACAGGCATCTGTGATCAGAGCTTGTCTAGGTCATTCCCGCTCAGCGGTTCTTCCTGCCAGGGCAGAGCATCCAAGAGCGATCGATACAGCGACTCGTCAAAAGATCGTTTTTGCTCCAGCATTTCATCGAGCTCCTGACCCAGACAATCGGCAATTTCTTCGCGCGCTTGTTCATCCGCGAGACCCAGACTTCTGAGTCTCTCGTATGTGGCCTTGACGTAGGGAGTGGCGCTCGAGCGCAGTTGTTCATCGACCGCGAGCAACAATCCTTGGAGAATTTCGGACATGGGGGGATAAAGGCCCTCGGCAAAAATCAGGCCAGAGCCAGTTGCGGGTTGTTCGCCAGACGCTCGCTCAAGTTATCCCAGCCACCTTCTTGCTGCAGGTTGAATACGTGAAGATAAAGCGAGACGATCTTGGGATCCGTATCCTGCAAGAGTTTGGCGATGCCCGCATCGAGGCGATCGTTGTCCAAAGCCTTGGGCAGATCGCCGTGAATGGAACCTTTGCCATCGTGAAGGATGCCCAACGCGTCGCAGAAGGTGCCCAGCATGGCTTGGTGCCCCGCCATGAACCAGGCTTGGAGCAAGTGCTCGCCCAAGGTATCGGAGGCCCGCAATTGCAAGGTTTGAACGATCCACTTGTATTGATCCGCCATGGATTTTTTCCCGATGAATACCGGACGCAGCTTACGAGCATTCGCCAGCGTGGCGACGCAGTGTTTGTAGACGTTTTTATCGTTCGATCGGAACCAGTCCAGCATTTGGGTGACAATGGCGGGATCGACGGCTTTATACAGTTCGTGCGGCTTCATAGGGTAGGATGCGTGGCTTGTTTTTGGCAAAATTTCAGGATTATGCAAGCGGCAAGATGACGGAAGTGCGAAGGCGTCTTGAAACACGGAAGAATCCCGTTTCCCTCGATTTTCCCATTGCAGGGAAAGTGGAACATCGTAGAGTCGGAGCGATGACAGAATGGCATTATCACACACTCTCGGGTAGCAACGGCACCACCTCGCAAGAAAATCTCGCGGAGTTGGTGAGCAACGGAACGCTCAAGGCGGAAACATTTGTTTGGAAAGCCGGTATGGCCGAGTGGAAGCCCGCCGCGCTGGTCTTGCCACAATTTTTCAGCGCATCCTCATCACCACCACCGCCACCATTGCCCGAGGCGGGCGGCAAGCGTTCCCATGACATTGATTTCACAATTCTGGGCGAAAGCATGCAGATGGTGGAAATCGAACTCGATCCCCACGAAACCGTAATCGCGGAAGCCGGATCGATGAATTACATGGAAGACGGCATTGCCTTCGAAACCAAAATGGGGGATGGCTCGAATCCCGACACGGGGTTCATGGGCAAACTGATGCAAGTGGGCAAACGGGCGCTCACGGGCGAGTCGCTGTTCATGACCCATTTCACGAACCGAAGTGGCGGCAAAAAAACCGTGGCTTTTGCATCGCCCTATCCCGGCACCATCATTCCGATCGATTTGGCGCAAATCGGCGGCGAACTGCTTTGCCAGCGCGATTCCTTTCTTTGCGCGGCGATGGGCACCCAAGTGGGCATGGCCTTCAATCAAAAACTGGGCGCAGGATTGTTAGGCGGCGAGGGGTTCATTCTGCAACGTCTCAATGGCGATGGCATGGCCTTCATCCATGCGGGAGGCATGGTGATCCGTAAGGAATTGAAAGGGGAAAAGCTGATGGTCGATACCGGCTGTCTCGTAGGTTTCACCAAAACCATCCAATACGACATCCAGCGCGCAGGAAATTTGAAATCGATGATTCTCGGTGGCGAAGGCTTATTCCTAGCCACACTGCAGGGTCACGGCACCGTATGGCTGCAAAGCCTGCCCTTCGGCCGGATGGCGGCACGCATCATCGGCGCGGGCGGGGGTCGTCAGGAACAAGGTGGCGTGGTCGGAGGACTGAGCAGCCTGTTCTCCGAGTAGCCCAGAGATCATCTAACGGTTTTCACGGATGTACCAAGCCTCGACCTTTTCCCGCGCCCATGGGGTTTTGCGGAGAAAGGTCAGGCTGGACTTGACGCTGGGATTGTGAAGAAAACAACGGACGGGGATTTTCGCGCCCATGACCTCCCAACCATGCATCCTTACCAGCGTCTCGACGATATGCTGGAGCGTGATGCCATGCAAGGGATCGCGTGGATGAACTCGTTCGATCGGTGAATCGTCCATAGAGCGTTATTCCTCGCGCAAAAGCAGCGCATCCAAGTCTTGTTTCAGTTGCTGTAAAATCGAAAAGTCGTGGATCTTCGCACCGCCCGGATGAGTGACGTAAAGCGTATCTACCGCGGCACCTTTTTCCGTACAAATCCGCGCGTGCACGGTATCGAGTCCGCGGGAGCTGATCGCATGAAACAGATCGTGAAGCAGGCCGATGCGATCGAGCGCTTGGATTTCGATCGTGGTACAGGCAGGATGCAGGTCATTGCTGATGTAACTGCGCACGGGAAAGGCGATGCCGCCATCGGTTCGCGCCGCTAGGAAGTTTTTCCTGCGCTTCAAATATTGCGAGGGTTGGTAGTCCTCGTCATCGAAAATCGCGTCAAAGGTATCCGTGAATCGTTTGCGAACTGCCGTATCGGAAATGGGCTCGAAATTGGTATTACAGACGCGGAAAATGTCCACTACGATGCCATCGGTGCGGGTATAAAAATCCGCCGAGAGAATGTTGATTTGTTGCGAAGCAAGGGCGCAGCAGATCTTTTCCAACAAATTCGGCCGGTTGCGTGTAGCGAGAACTAGCTCGGTATAGCCCTTGTCGCTGTGATCGATCCACTTGATGCAATAGGGCAGATCACGCGACTGCTCACGACCCACAAAATGACGCACCGTGCGCACTTGCGTCACAATTTGCGATGCCTCGCGGAAGCTGAACGCCGCTTCAGGCATACGATCGAAATGTTCGTTCACCCACGGGTGGTAGTCGTCTCTCATCAACCCCAGTACCGCAGTTCGCAATTCGCGTTTCTGTTCCTCGATCGATGCCGTGTAGCCATCGCGACCCTGATCGAGAAATTGCATCGTCAGCGCGTGCAATTGCCGCATCAGCGATTCTTTCCATCCGTTCCACGCATCCGGTGCCGTACCGTTGGAATCAGCGTAGGTAAAAAGCAACAGCGCATCCAGATTCTCCTTGGTTTTGATCACGGCGGCGAATTCCGCGATCACATTCGGATCCTCGATGTTCTTGGTCGTGGCGGTGCGCCAGAAGGTCAGATGGTTGTCCACAAGAAACATCAGCAACGCACGGCGCGCGCCAGAGATCTGCAGGCGTTTGCAGACACGATTCGCGAGCATGGTGGAGCCATCGATGTGTTCGCGCACGTCCTCCGCCCTGCCGGTATCGTGCATGATGACCGCGAGATAGAGAGCATACGGATCGGAGATGTCGAGCAGCAGCCGGCGATACAAGGCGTTCTGCGGAGATTCATCCGCCAGCAGGGCATCGAGCTGATCCACGCAGCGCAGTGTGTGCTCATCGGCCGTATAGCGATGAAAAAACTCATGCTGGACCAGGCAGTCCATGGCATCGAACTCAGGCAAATAGCGCCCGAGAAAACGCACGCGGTGCATGAGTCGTAAAATACGAGCAACATCGCCCTTGCGTTCGAGAATTGCCTGGAAAGTATCGCGGTTCGCCTTCGCATAGCGGAAATTCTTGTCCACCAGCTCGAGGTGTTCCTTGATCTGTTTGCGCATCGGCGGCGACAATTTCAAATTGCGCAACTGGCAATGCTGGAACACGCGCATGAGACGGTTCGGATCGCTCACAAACACATCGGCGGAGAGGGAATAAATGCGTCCGTCCTTGGCGGTGAAACCATCGAATTCCTCGCGCTTGCTCTTGCGGAAACTTAGGAACGAGCGCAAGCCCGAATTGGCGGCCTGCATTTTTTCGATCTGATAGATTTCCATCAACGAGGTCGTGTGTTGCCAAAGATGCCGCGTGTGTGTGTAGTAATCGCGCATGAACGCCTCGGTGCGGCGCAACATGCTTTTCTGTGGATAATCAAATGTGGTGGCGACGATGCCCTGCAAACGCAGCGTCAGAATGTCATTCGCTTTGCCAGTCTCGTAGTGCAATTCGTTGCGCACGCGGTGGAGGAAATCGTAAGCGGCGTTGATTTCTTGGTACGCGGGGGAACTGAGTTTTTTTTCGCGAACGAGAGCCTTGAGATCGGTGATACCGTGCATCACGCGAGACACCCAAACAATATTGTGATAGTCGCGCAGACCACCACACGACTCCTTGACATTCGGTTCCTGGAGAAACGGCGTGTTGGAATACCTGCTGTGACGGTTGCGCTGGTCTTCACGGCGGAGTTCGAGGAAATCCGACTGTTTTCTCTGCACGCATTCCTTCTCAAAGCGCTTGCGGTAATCGAGATAAAGCGCCTCATGCCCTGCGATGCGCCGCGTGTCGAGCATGGCAGTCTTGTTCTGTTGATCGGAACGAGCCTCGGCGATGCATTCCTTGATCGAACGCACCGAGTGACCGACCTTGAGGCCCATGTCCCATAGCAGATAGAGAATTTTTTCGATGACCTGTTTTGAGGCCGCAGGAATCGCGTCAGAGGCGCGGGGCAGTAGAAACAATAGATCGATGTCGGAACAGGGATTGAGCAGACCACGACCGAAACCACCGATGGCAACTAAAGTAAACGAGGGCGGATTTTTGTCGCTATCCGCCATCGCCCAATGATACGCGGAGTTGAGGATGGCATCGAAGAGCTGTGCGCGTGCGCCGGCGATTTCCAGTCCTCCGGCTCCAGCGCGATGACGTTGTCGGATTCCCTGTTCTTCGGCCTTCAAGAAGCCTTTGAAGGCCGAGATCGATTCCGCTGGTGAGATCTGGCCTTGCATCACGGGAGCCAACCACTGTTCGGCGCGCTCTTGAAAAGGATTGTTGGTATGACTCATGACATCAAACATGTTAGATTCCGATGGCGGATTTCACTGCTTCGCGCTTCAAGCGCAATTCCCGCCATTCGTTGACCATGCGGCTGGCTTCGATCACACCGCAACCAGCGGGCAGCCATACCTCTTGACCCGACCACCATATACCGCGAATCGCCACAACGGCATGGAACTGCTTATCGTGCCACAATCCGAACGGGGCGCCAAACTCCGGCGGGCAGCCGAGCCATTGTCGCCAGCCCAGCAGCAATTCCATCGTTTCCTGGGTGCGGGGCAGGGGGCCCAACGCGGGAGTGGGATGCAATTTGCGCAACAAAGCATCGATACCGATCGGTTGTTCGAGATCCACGTGAATCAATGTTTGAAAGTGAACGATGGGCCCCAAATCGAGAATGTTGCGCTCCTGCCGAATCAATGTGCCCAAATCAGCAAGTTTCGCCATCAGGCTCTGCGCCACGAATTCATGCTCACGGATTTCCTTTTCATCCACCGCGAGAATTTCCCGTTCCTCGCTGCGCGCCGTTCCCGCCAGCGCCATGGTGCGCAATCGTGATCCTTGTAGCTCGAACAACAGTTCCGGTGTGGCTCCGGCGAAGCCTTTTTCGCCATCGATCCACGCATAGGAAATCTTGGGCGAAGGCACACGCGCGAATGCCGAAGCCAATGCCCGCAGGTCTCCCTGCAAAAGTTTCCCGTGCTCGACACTGACGGGCACGGTTTTTTCAAACACGCCACGGCGGATGGATTGGGAAATTTCCTGGAATACTTGGGCGAAAGAGGCGGCATCGGGAGACTGCCATTCCACTTCGGGTAATGACATCGCAGGAAGAGTCGCGGCATCCACAACTTCCCATCGCTGAGGTATAAACCATGGATCTTCCGCACTGAGACCAAAATCGTTCCGATAAAAAGCGACACCATCTTCCGGACAACGAGCGCTGCGAGTAAACGGACCGTAACCGATCATTCGTCGATCGTCTGAGAGGCCGAACAGGGCCATGGATGAAGTAGCGGATGACACCGCGCCAAGCTCATCACATTCATCGGCAACGTCCAATGTTTTTCCAGCCACCATGGGGAAAATGTGAGAGAAGAAGACGAGGTCGTTTCTCCGCGATTTCCTAACTTCATGATCCAGGTCTGCCGGCATGCGCGGGATTGACGCGAGGCTTGTCAGAATTCCTCCACCCCGGCACCTCTCGGGGCATTTGGGCTCCCGAAGTCCTGAGCCATGCATCGAGTTTGTCGGCGAGTTTCTTGCGGTTGCTCTCATCGACATTGACTAGGTCATGATTTTCCAACGGATCAGCCCGCAAATCATACAGCTCTTCCGTGTCAAATTCATGCCAGCGAATCAGCTTCCAATCACCACTGCGAATCACGCTGTAGGGTGTGATTTCACGCATCCAATAATGAGGGTAATGCCAATACAACGTATCCCTGCTCAAGGCACCCCCGGTAAGAACGGGATACAAATCGCTTCCGTCCATGGCGGACTTCCCATCAAACCCTATCAAACGAGCCAGCGTGGGAAAAACGTCCATGCCAATTATCGGCACATCGCTAACCGCGCCCGCTTTGGTGACTCCGGGAATTTTTATCAAAAAAGGTACTCGCAAACCGCCTTCGTAAGGATGTCCCTTGCATCCGCGAAGGGGAAGATTGGACGTCGGCCCATGAAGATTGCTCTGACCACCATTATCGGAAGTAAAGATCACCACGGTCCGATCTTCCAATCCCAAGGACCGGAGTTTGTCCATAATTTGGCCAACGGAATCATCCACACTTCTGATCATGGCTCCGTAAACCTTGTTGTTCTGTCCATCCACAACAGAAACCGCCGCCTGACGTTGAATGGCGTCAGGTTTGGCTTCGAGAGGCACGTGCACTGCGTAATGCGAAAGATACAGGAAGAATGGCTTGTGACGTTGGGATTCCAAGAATCGCGTGGCTTCCTGAGTCAGACGGTCTGTCAGGTATTCTCCCGCACTGCCTCCTGTCTCCGCGAGATGAGGAATCCGCAGTTTTTCATTCTGTTTGCCATAAGGCCAAAAATACGACCCGGGTTTTTCCATGTGCCCACCAGCGATGTTGAAATCAAACCCTTGCGTTTCTGGCGAATGATTTTCGCCGCTCTTTTCCCGGGCCCCCAGATGCCATTTGCCGATCGAAGCGGTCACATAGCCGCGCGCCTTCAATGCCGTGGCAAGCGTGATTTCGCCATGGTTCAGATGATGGTTCCAGTCAGGCACGGTGAAACGGCTGCCGGGTGGCACTTTACCACCCGGAATCCAGTCGGTGATATGCAGCCGGGCCGGTGACTTGCCGGTCAACATCGCAGCTCGGCTCGGCGAACAAACAGCCGCGCTGGCATAACCCTGAGTAAAACGCATGGCCTCGGCAGCAAGCTTATTGATATGAGGTGTGCGATAGTAACGACTGCCCGTGACTTCCGTGTCTCGCCAGCCCAAATCATCCACAAGGATAATAACAACATTCATGGGACGAATTGATTGCCCGGCCGGGAACTCCGCTCCGAGCGTCGTGAACGAAAAAAGATTCAGCCCTATCCCGATGGCTGCTATGATGACAAAAAACCCGGTCCTTGTCTTTTGTGCCAACGCAACTGCAAAGAATTGGCAACGCGGCATCATCAGATTCGATTCGTTATTGGCGCTTTGCCCTGCCATAATGCGGTGGATCGTATCTTTTTCGCCATTCCTGCCAAGAAGATTTCCGAATCTAGCAATGCAGAGATACACCAGATCGATGACCATACGCGAAGCATGAGGCTCAGGAAGCCGGATCGTAATACGACGGATTGCAAGGCTTTGCGGATGGATGAATCATTCTTCCATCCCATTTCTCAGCGGAATCCCCATCACCGGAAATTTCTTCCTTTTCCTTCATGCCCGTTTCCGCCTTTTCATCCGTGAAATCCGTATCATCCGTCATGACACAATGCCTCGTCCAACCCTGGCTCGTCACTCTTGCGCAATATCATTCGGCATAGGATCCGTGAAGGAATCATTTCCACTCTCACGTCTCCATCGATCTGCCACGACTTCGATGGATTTGTCATGCACAACACCATTTCTCTGGCTTGATCGCCGGACTAGCAATCGGCAGAGGTAGAGATCAAATCCATCATTTTTCCAGCAGATCCGCGCGTTGGAGTAAAGCCCTGGCGGCATCCGCGTTCTTGTTCTGTTGCTGCCACCAACCGGCCAGCAAACGAATGGCAGCGGCGCTCTCTTTCTTCGCGGCGGCAGGATAGGCCTTGATGGCGGCACGCAACAGGTTTTCCGCTTTCTCGGTCTGCTTCGCATTCCAATAGGATTCCGCCGCATAACGGAGATAGGCCGGGTTTTTCACAGGCTCTTTGGCCAACTTTTGCGCTTCATCGAACAAAGCGGGCGCTCTCCTCGACTCGTCGGGATCGAGGTGAGTTGCCACCGCGCACAGATAGAGCAGCTCGATATCCCCGGGATATTCGAAGCAGGCCTTTTCTAACAGAATACGCGCCGTCTTCGGATCGGGAACCTTGAGATATTCCTCGGCCATCTCGCGAAACTCCGCCGCATCACCACCCCGCAATTTCAGCATTTCACTACGATGTTTGCGGGCGGACGCAGGCTTTTGTTGTTGTGTGTAAAATTTGGCCAAGGACTGATGGGCAAGGTAAAGGTTTGGGTCGACTGCCAAAGCCGAAAGCAAGGTAGCCTCTCCTTCGGCCGACTGCTGACTGGCGAATTGCAGGATGCCGAGGCGCACACGCATATCCAGCGACGAAGGCGCCACCTTGATATGCTCTTGCAAAAGGCCGATAGCTTCAGGAATTCGCTTGGTCTTGCGGAAATGTTCGGAAGCCGCGCGGGCCAGGATAGGATCTTCCGGACTTTCCTCCATGCGCTGCCGATACATACGATCGAGGTGCGCCTGCGATTCGGCATCGTCCTGATCGCGCAAGATGCGCGCGAACATTTCCGCAACGGCGGGGTCGGCATCGGGTTGCTTCAGGTATTGTTGATACAGAGCCTCCGATTTGGCTCGTTGCCCCTGTTGTTCATAGCACCTGAGCAAACGCTCAAGCACCTCGGGATGGCCCGGATGCAATGGCGCGATTTTTTCCAAAGCTTCCACAGCCAATTTCCTTGCAAAATCATCATCCTTGCTCTGGCTGCGGAGAAAATCGATGTAAAGGAACTGCGCCCGCAGAGAATCAGACCGATCCTGTGCCAGGGTCCGATAAAGGGTGGATGCGGTTTTGATGTCACCCGCCTCAAGCGCGCGCCGCGCCGAGCGATCAGTCAACAGTAGCGACTGGGGATGTGCCACGCGTGCCGCCTCCTCGTGTCGCGCCTTTCCCACCATGTCTCCTCGCAATCCAGCCAATACTGCCTGCGCAAATTCGCGTCGCGCCACGGCCGTATCCTGAGCGGAAACGATCCCACTCAAGACCATTACAATGCTCATTTCGCGAAGCATGCCTTTTACCTTAGCGCCGTAACCCTTGATGACAAGCATAGGATCAAAAACCTCCGACCGCTAGGGCGAAGATGGTTGTGGCTTCTGTTGCTGGTTGAATCGCCCTAGACTTCTGCAAAGTGAGCCTTATTCAGTTGGCTCGGCTTGCCAATTTCCCAGCCATTCACCCACTACCACGGTGTAACTCAGATTGCCCTCATTGAGATCGACGTCGGGAAGAAACTCGTCATCCAGCGATGATAACAGCAGAGGAATGTCCTCCTCCTTGATGCCGGCTGATTTGAGCACGATCACCGTGCCCGAAATAGTCCCTTGTGGCAAATAATGCAAATCCACCGCAGCCGCCTCTTTGCCTTGGTGAATGGCCAGAAACCTTTCGGAGGATGGCGTGCGCAGTGTTCGTTTCCAAGTGATGTTCATGACAGATGATGGATGAGTTGATGGACCACAGCCATGGCCGCCGATATCGCCGGCAGGGCCACCAGCAAACCCAGGCACCCCTTGCCGCGATAACCTACTCCCGTGCCCGGGACGTTGAAGGTGGAGTAACTGCGGCCGCGCGCGCTCTTGCCGACGCGAAATGCTCGGCCGCCCACGGAATACCCTACGCCCGATTTGCTCAAATTGACCCGAAAAGGCCCGAAGTTCACCGATTTGCGATAAAAAAATCCCATGGCAGGTATATGCTGAGAAAAACACTACGGTTTGTGCATCGTAAAATCAAGAGCAAACGTAAAAAATGACATTTTTGTAGTATTGCAGAAAAAGGGTTTTGTCCCGTCAAGACAAACGCGGAGAAGATCCCATAATTCTATCGAACAAAACTCAGCCCGATGAACGCGAGCAAGCCGATGATAAGCACCACCCACCACGATCCCTGTCCCTCGGTGCGTTTCAACAGCCAGAAAAAGAGAAACCCCAAGCTCAGGTTGATGACCGCTCCTATACTGACAACCCAAAAAGGATGTTCGAGCAAAATGCCCAAAACAAAAGCAGCGACGGCAAAAATGCTCGCCGGTACGATGGGTTTTTCGATCACGAGGTTCAGCTTGATCAACGCGGCAAGAATAAGTGCGGACAACATGGGATGGTTTGGAAGTAATTGCTATTCTGCATTCATGCACCGGTCATTTCTGACCCATGAAGCGATGCAATCCACCAGAAAACCGGCTACCGCGCAAGGGGTTTCTTGCATCGAACATCGGCTGGATCTTTTCACCCGAAATCCTGAGTTTGATAGCCTAACAAAAAATGACAATGTTACCGCGGTAAGCGAACACTCAGCGGGGGCGTTTTTTCTATGAAAATTCTGTTGGCTCAATCGGGCAGGAGCCAACCGGCGCGGTAGAAGGTTTTTGCGGCGGGGCCGGGGAGGCTTGCGTTCAGGCGTATGGTGATGCGGCTGGTGCCGGTGGCGGGGAGATTGTCGCGGGAGACTTCACGGAAGCTATTCGATGGTAGCCGAGTCCATTGCTGGAGATTGGTGCTGGACTCGACGAAAAGCGTCCAGCCCGTGGTATCGAGGGGGAAGGAAGACGAAAAATCGGCATAGAGTTGACCACTTAACTGGGTCATTTGACCGCTGAGGAGAGGGCGCGAAGAGGCATTGCGCGGTGAAGTTTGAAATCGGTATTCCTCGTCATTGGTGGAACCGTCGCCATCGGGATCGGCGGTACCAGAAGAGAGAGCGGGATTTGCCAGTTCGATGGAGCTAAAGTAGCTGGTGTTCCAGTTGGCTCGGGTCGCAAAGACACGTATGGTGGTAGTGGCGGTGAGGGTTCCGTTGAGGGTGAGAGTGTAAGTGGTATCGGTGGTGGGCGCGACTTCGAGGTAGCCGATGCCATCGACGGTGAGATGTTTCACATCACCGAGACCCTGATTGATGGTAAGGGTGGTGGGACTTGTCACATCCCAGCGCAGCGTGCTGCTGGAGCCGATCACGATGGAAGGTCGGATGGCCGTAAAGGAGAGGATGGCAGCGGAGCTCATAGCCGTAGCGGTCTGGGAGGTGTAAATTTCGCTGACAGGGGCATCGCCGTAGGCGATCTCGATGCGGTAGGTTTTGCTACGATCGTATACCGGTGGGCGGAAGAGATTGCCACGGATGCGCATGGCGTAGACAAGAGAGTTGTTCGATTCATCAAACACGCGGATGACGGCGTTTTTTTCGGATTGGGTATCGATGGTTTGGAGATAGCCCGTGGGAATGCGGCCGTCGTTATCGGTCTGGTTGATGGTGATAGGCCAGTCGGAGTATGGTCTGCCGGTTTGAGGAAATTCGGGATCGGCATACAGTGGCCAGGCCTCGAAAGTGATGCGGCGAGACGTTTTATTGATACGCGTAATGCCGTAGCCGGGTGCGCGGTCATGCAGGTTGAGAGGGCTGATGCCGAGACTGCGGGAGTAGTATTCGTCCGAGTTGGCGGCGGCGAGCACGGCCATATGAGCGGGGTCCAGCGCGGTGCGGTTGGGAGTGACACCATCGGGCAGGGTGCCGGCACCGTTGAAGAAGAAATCGCCTTTGTAGGGACTGACGGTGGTGGTGATGCCGCTGGTATTGTTGACGGGATCCCAGATGCGAGGGAAAAAGTTGGAGATCGCGGGGGCGGTGAAGGAGAAGCCAGCATCGCGCGGGGCGTTGACTCCGTGATGAGCAACAAGGCCCAGATGTTGATCCCCGGCAAGTTGGAACATGCGGCTGAGACGTATGAGTTGCCATGCCTCGTTGCGGCGATGGAGCGGCCAGCCATGAGTATCTTTGTCGTTGAGGAAATAACCATAGCCGGAACCCGCATGCGTGCGGAAATTTCCAAGCGGTGACTGTGAGGCGACGAATTTGATATCCTGACCGGACCAGTCGGTGCTCCACGCACTGAGGAAGTTATGCTGGCGAGTGCCTAACAGATGTTGAAGATTGAGGTCGGCGGGCGGGTTGTCCTTGCCGGTTTTGAATTTACGATCTTCGAGGATGGCGATGCCGACGCGGCCATAGACCATACCAGTGAAGTATACGCCGATGCCTTGGGTAATCGTGGGAGCGGGCTGGATGGGGTTGTAGGGATCGGGGTCGGGGAGGTGGTTGGTTTGCGTGCGCTCGACCATTTTCACGAAGCTGGCGGGCCAGCGATAGCCGCCCGTGTCTTCAACAGCGGTAGCGATGCCGCCTTCACCCCACAGGTTTCCCTGAAAGACATCGTGATCATCAGGGATAGCGATGGTGGGAGTGTCGCGGGCGAGTTCTCGCGATTCGAGCAGCCAAAGATACCATTTGTAAAGGTAGTCGTGTTGACGGCTAAAGTCGCTGGTGTTGTCGACGGGCGTGGGCTGACCTTCATAAATCTGATCTCCGGCGGCGAAATGGACGTCGGGCCGGTGCTTGGCGATGTGATCATAAGCGAGATTGTGTGGATGCCAGATGACCACGGGAGTCCAATCGACCGAGCCGGATTCAAGGCTGAGGTCGGCGAGGCGCTGGCAAGTCGTGGTGGCGACGACGATTTCTGTTTGATCGACGGGATCACGACGAATGGTGCCGGACCAGGTATAATCGATACCGTTGAGAGGAAGTCTCAAACGATAATCGGTATCGATCTTGCTATTCCAGTTGGGAATCTTGAAGGTGGCGGTATACGAGGAAACGCCATCGGTGTTATCGACGGGTGCGGCGACGAGCGGCGTCCAGCTGTTGCCGTTTTTCGTTTCGAAAAAAACCTGGGGGTTGGAACTGAGTGAGAGCGGGGAGAGCTGGGCGGTAAGTTTGAGGGTGCCACGGGAGAGGCTGTGCATGGCCCCGACAATGGCGAGGTGGCGGTCCGTCTCTGGGTGAAGGGCAGTGCCGCTGCCTGTAAAGTCATCGAACCAATGACGGGCATCACCGGAGCCACGGTGGGAAAGGAGTCCGAAAGATCCCAAAACGCGATCCGAGGATACGGAAGTCGTGGCAGTGGAGAGGAGAGCATTGGTAGGGCTGTATGATTCGATTTTGAGAGTGTATGTGCCACCGGCTGGGACGTAGGTGGCGGTGAGGACGAGACGGGAGTTTTCGGTGAAGGCGGCGGCGCTGCCATTGGCGAGAGTAGTGGCGGTGCCGGTGGAATAGTCTTCGATGGCAACGGCACCTCCGGGGCGGAGCCCAAGAAAGAGTCCGAAGTCGCGACCTAGACTATCCTGGACCATGAGGGCGCCGCGCCAGTCAAGGGCAGGAGCAGAGCCGAGGAGAAATCCCGTGCGGGCGCTGGTGGTATCGGTACTAGCGTGGATACCGGTTCTCACAGAGAGCGTGAAGTTTCCTCCGTTCCCGCGAATGCTTGTGCCGGCGCGATGAAGGGTGCGGTATTCGCGGTTGCTGGAAAGATTGTTGATGCGACTACTGCTAACCTGCCAGTCATGAAGGCGATTGGCCCAGTAACCGGGACCAATCCAGACCTGGTTGGGGGTGGCGTTCCAGTTATCGGTGAAAGCGCCGTCGGGCGATCCGGAGGGCCAGAAGTCGAACTTGATATTGTCCACCGACTGATAATTACCAAGAGCGGAATCATCGGAACGAAAACGAATGCCGATGACCTTTCCGGCATGAGCATTGAGGGTTCCGGCGGGGACGGCAAGATGGTAGTGATTCCATGCACCTTCGATAGGGGTTTTGAAGAGGAAGCTGCGAGTTGCGATGGGTAGTGTGGTGCCGTTGTCGTTCACGAAAAGATCGGCAATGATGACGCGGGTGGCGGGATCCGGGGCCGGAGGAGGAGACCCGCCGACGAGGCGCTGGAGAACAAAATTGTCCAGACGGGCAAAGCCGGTATTAACGGCATCCCCATCTACTCCTTCAAAGGCAACGAAGAGTTTTTTCCCGTTAGCGGAGGCGGGGATGGCAGCGAAGTTGGCGATTTCTGCCTGGTAGGTGCTGTCCGTAGTAGAGAGAGCGGAAAGGATGGTTTGAAGATTGGTGCGGATACCAGTGATCGTGTTATCAGCGGTGGTGAAGAGCGTGACGCCGACGCGGTCGAAGGCATCCGTCCATCCGGAGGCGTCATACCATTGATAGGTGGCGCGGAAGAGCTCGCCGGTGACGAGGGTGTGGCCGGTGTCGTTCGCAAAGACGCGGGTGCCGTTTTGGGAGAGGACGGCATTTCGCGAGCCATCGAAGGGGAGATTGGTGCGGGTGGCCTCAATGCCTTGGTTACCCGTGAGATTGGTCCAACTCGGAGTATTGGAAAAAGTGCGAGAGTCGGTGACGGAGGTGTCCGCGTTGAAATTGCCATTGCGAAGACTTTCGCCAATGAGGACCGATTCATCGGTGCCGGTGGCAAACATGGCGGCATCGAAGCGCAACGAATAGGACGCCCCGGATTGGATGGTGTGACCGGTGAGCTGACGGATTTCCTGGCTGTCTTCGAAGGAGAGACGCCAAGCGCCGTTGCCGTAATCGGTGCGGCCTTTGAGCACTTGACCAGCACTGCCACTCCAACCAAGCACGGAGGGATCGGAGAGAGGCGTGGCACTAACGCCATTATTGATTTCCCCTGATGAGTTGATCAAGGATATGGTTTCTCCAAGCAGGCAGGAGATGCTGCTTAGGAGAAAAGTGATGGTTTTTTTCATTGATGGTTTTTTCAAACAAAGCCGTTCCACGAAATCATGTAGCATGGGAAAAAGCGGACTGTGTTTGAACCGATATCCCTGCAGTAGGAGGACCTTATGCAAAACACGATCCAAGTGAACGTAACAGTCTTCTAGCAAATTCTCAAGCTCATTCCTCAAACAGGGTTTGCCACACCACACGACCTCAATGCTCACATCCAAACCTTTCTGCTATGATTCCTAGCATTCATCGATCTGTCCTCGAGTCGCAACCTTTTGATAATTTGTTAGGCTATCAACTCAAAGAATTTGAGTGAAATCAGGGAAAGGTCCCAGCCTAGGAAACTTAGCTCGCCATAGCCTGTGCTTGAGACATGGAGAGCATGGATGACGGCAGAGCCACGCTTAGCGGCAGAGGGCGATGGCGGACTGCAACGCGGAGAAGCCGGGTTTCTCACGCGGAGTGAATTCCTGGCCGAGCCAGCCAGTGTAACCGACTTCGTGCAGACAAGCGCAGATGGCTTTGTAATTGAGTTCCTGGGTGTCATCCAGTTCGTGGCGACCAGGAACCCCAGCGGTATGGAAGTGGGAAATGCGATCATGATGCTTACGAATGGTGGCGATGACATCGCCTTCCATGATCTGCATATGATAGATGTCATAGAGCAAGCGGAAGTACGGCGAGCTGATTTCATCGACCAAGGCGGCGCCCCACTCGGTATGATCGCACATGTAATCGGGGTGATCGACTTTGGAATTCAACAGCTCCATGACCAAGGTGATGCCATACTCGATAGCGAGAGGGAGGATGCGGCGAATGCCGATGGCGCAATTTTTCAACCCCGTAGTGTCATCCATGCCATCACGGTTGCCGGAAAAAAGAATCAACTGCTTGATTCCTGCGGCGGCGACCTGTGGAATCATGTCGCGGTAGAGCGCTTCTAACACATCGTGATGCTCCGTGCGGTTGAAAGCTTTTTCAATGGTGCCGATGCCTTCGGCGCTTTGGGGAAATGTGGCAATGGCGCAGGTAAGCCCGTATCGCTGCAACACCGGCCACTCGGCGGGACCGGTGAGCTCGATGGATTCATAGCCCATGGCTTTCACTTTTTGACACAATTCTTCCAAGGGCACTTCGCCGAAGCACCAACGACAAACGGAATGACGATATCCTGACATACGATATTTATAAAATGACTTCTCTGCCCTGAACCGCGACCTCGATGCGGCCATCGTGTTGTTGATCGAGCGCTTCTTTCAAGGCCTGAGAGGCGTTCGGTTCACCATGCACGAGGAAGACGCGCTCTTTCGTGCCAGTGATACGGGCAAAATATTCTAACAACTCCGAGTGATCCGCGTGACCGGAGAAACTGTCGATTTTTTCAATCTGAGCGCGCACTGGGTAGCGATCGCCAAGAATGGGAACTTCCTTTTCGCCCTCACGAATTTTGCGGCCGAGGGTGTTTTCCGCGCAGTAGCCGACGAAGAGCACCGTGTTTTTGGGATCGCCGATGCCGTTTTTCAAGTGATGCAAAATGCGCCCTGCCTCGCACATGCCGGAAGCGGCGATGATGATGGCGGTGCCCCTGAGTTCGTTCAACTCCTTCGATGCCTTCACGGCGCGAATGAGCGTGAGGTTCTCGAAACCGAAAGGATTTTCACGATCGAACAGATGCTCGTAGACCTTGTGATTGAAGCCTTCTGGGTGGAGGCGGAAAATTTCCGTGGCGCTGACGGCGAGCGGGCTGTCCACAAATACCGGGACGTCCGGGATGACTTGATTTTCAAACAGCTTGTGCAACACGTAGAGAATTTGTTGCGTGCGCTCTACGGCGAAGGCAGGGATGAAAATTTTCCCTTTGCGCTTGAGCGCCTCATTGATGACGGTGCCAATATGAGCATCCACACCGGCGGGCACCTCGTGCTCACGACCACCATAGGTGCTCTCCATGATGAGAATGTCGATATTTTCCGCGATGGCGGGATCGTTGAGCAAATCATTGTTGCCGCGACCAACATCGCCGGAGAACAGCAGGCGCTTGTGTTTGCCGTCCTCTTCATCATCGATTTCTAACAAAACCTGCGCGCTGCCGAGAATATGTCCCGCATCGAGGAAAGTCAGCGTCACACCCGGGGCAATGAGCATGGGGCGTTCATAGTTGATCGTCACGAACTGGCGCAAGCAGCGCTCCGCATCCTGCTCGGAATACAAGGGCTCCACGGGTGGTAGACCCTTGCGTTTGTTGTGCTTGTTGAGCCAATCGACATCGCTCTCCTGAATGCGCGCGGAGTCAGCCAGCATGATCTGACAGAGATCGCGCGTGGCGAAGGTGGAAAAGATATTGCCACGGAAGCCCTTGCGGCAAAGGTTCGGCAGATTGCCCGCGTGATCGATGTGGGCGTGGGAGAGCACCACGGTATCGATGTCAGTGGGCTCGAAGTAGGGGAAATTGCAATTGATGTCGTAGCTCTTATCGCGATGCCCCTGATAGAGACCGCAATCGAGCAATATGGTCTGACCATTGACGTGCAGGAGATGCTGGGAACCGGTGGTGGTGCCCGCCGCACCGCAAAACGTGATTTTCATTTTCTACTTCTAATCGCACCGAGGTCCACTGACAAGAGGCAAATGGTCACGTTCTTCCTGCGTGATTGCAGTTTGTGATTGTATCAGAAGTCGAATTCATTGATAAGCTCGCCCTAGCATGAAAATACTCGTAGTAGGAAAAGGTGGTCGAGAGCACGCCTTGGTACGCGCTTTGGCGGAATCGCCCAACCAGCCGGAGATGTTTTGTTTCCCCGGCAGCGACGCGATTTTTTCGCTCGCACAACCCGTTCCGGTTAAGACGCTGCGCGAGTTAGTCGCGTGGATGAAACAACAAGCCATTGACCTTTGCGTGGCAGGTGAAGAAAGCTACCTCGTAAAAGAAGAAGGATTGGCCAACCTCTGCGAGCAGGCTGGCATCCCGTGCTGGGGTCCACACAAAGAATCGGCTCAACTGGAGGCGAGCAAGGAATTTTCCAAAGCGTTCTTACTTCGCCATGGCATTCCCACCGCCATGGCCACAGTGGTAAGCACGCGCGACGAAGCGATCGCCTCGATTGCCGGGAAATACCCTACGGTGCTGAAATTCGATGGTCTCGCCGCTGGTAAAGGCGTGGCGGTATGTCCCGATGAAAGCAGTGCCGAAAGTTTTCTGCAGGAGGTGCTGGTGCAGCAACGATTCGGACCAGGACGATTGCTGGTGGAAGATTGCCTAACAGGGCCAGAGGTTTCGATCTTTGCCGCCATTGTCGATGACGACTCCATGATTTTCACCCCGGCGCGTGATTACAAACGCGCGCGTGACGGCGATGCTGGTCCGAATACGGGCGGCATGGGCGCGGTGGCGAGCCGACTGTTGATCGACGCGGCTTTGCTAGAAACCATCAAGCGCACCATCATTGAGCCTACGGTGCGCGGTTTGCGTGAAGAAAATCTGCCTTACCGAGGATTTTTGTATTTCGGCCTGATGCTCACGCCGGATGGTCCCAAGGTGATCGAATACAACTGCCGCTTCGGCGATCCCGAATGCCAGGCGGTGATGCCCTTGGTGCAAGGCGATCTGGCACAGTTCTGTCTCGATGGTGCACGTGGTGTGTTGCGTCCCGAGCTTATCAATTTTTCCGAAGGTTGGAGTGTGGCGGTAATTCTAGCATCGGCCGGCTATCCGGAAATTTCGCGCAATGGCGATGAAATCAGTGGTCTCGAGGAGGTCAGCGCAGCACGTGTCTATCATGCCGGCACGAAACTCCATCAGGATGGCACTTGGGTGACCCATGGTGGTCGCGTACTCGCTGTGGTAGCGCAAGCGGACACCCTTGAAGAAGCTGCCACGCTGGCCCATCGGGAAGCCACCAAAGTGCAATTCCCCGGCTCACAGCGCCGTTCCGACATCGGCATCATGCATTTTTAACCAATTTCTTCATGAGCACATCATTGACCGCCGAAAACATCGCGACCGCCATCGAATCGCTGGCCACGCAAATTCGCGCACGCCATCCGCAGGAGGAGCTAACCATCATCGGCATCCGCAGCCGCGGCGATGAAGTGGCGGAACGGTTGTGCACCTTGTTGGCCACGGATGACCGCGAACTGAATTTCGGCACACTGGACATTTCACTCTATCGGGACGACTTCGAGCATCTGCGCGAAAATCCGAAATTGCAAGGCAGTGACATCGATTGTCCGATCGATGATGCCACTGTGATTCTGGTAGACGACGTTCTTTTCACTGGCAGAACCATCCGCGCTGCCCTAGACGCTCTTTCGGATTACGGACGCCCTGGCAAAGTCGAATTAGCTGTTTTGATTGATCGCGGCCACCGGGAAATGCCCATCCAACCGGATTTTGTGGGGATTTCTCTCGCCACCGAGCGTTCGGATCATGTATGGGTTTGCTTAGAGGGCACTGACGGTGAAGACAAAGTGCTCGTGTCGCCGCGCTCATGAGTTCGATTCCCCAGCGCAAGAAATCGCCGGAAGAGCTGGCCGCTCTTCGCGCTCAGGAATTCGCCAACCTTCCCTCGCCCACTCCCAAGGCCGCTTCCTTGCCGTCTGCGCCCGCACCTGATGTAGTTTCCATCGACATCACGCAACATCGCACGGTTTCTGCTATACCAGATATGTCCCGCCCCATGGTTACTCAAGAAGAGCCCGTGGAGCGCATCCGAAAATCCCCACCTCTCAAACACGGGCAAATGCGGGCTTTCAGTGGACTCAGACCCGAAGCCGCACGTGAACTCTCTCCTGGAATCCGTGGAACCTCCGCACAACTGCCGCAGCGCAAACTCGACGAGCAGGAACTCCAAGAACTGCGTCACCGCGGATTGATGCAAACACGCCCTCCCGTGCAAAGGATCGTCGCCATGCAACTCCATCCGTTTTTCACCACCTTGCTGTATGGCATCGCGCTTGCCGTCATCGTGCTGACCATACGCTACTGGAGTTACGAAGGCCTGCAACGATTTTACAGTCCTGGAGCAGGATGCGCCTTCCTGCTGCTCACCAGCCTCTTTCTCTATTTCAACAAACCCCGTGCCCGCCATCATGCCGCCATCCTCAGCGGTATCTCGTTGATTGTGCTCGGTTTTGTCATCCTGCTCACCCTGAAAAATCCCTATGCCACGTAAGGACTTGTTAGACATCCATTCGCTGAAAACGGAAGAGATCACCGCTCTTCTTGACCAAGCCGCGCCCTTCAAGGAAATCTTCACCCGCTCGGTGAAAAAAGTTCCCGCCCTCAAAGGCAAGGGCGTGCTCATGCTATTCTACGAGCCCTCTACCCGCACGCACTCCTCATTTGAAGTCGCCGCCAAGCGCCTTTCGGCAGATGTCACAAATTTTGATGTTCCCTCGTCCTCCATCACCAAAGGAGAATCGGTGAGAGAGACGATCGAGACCTTGCAAGCGATGCGCACCGACTACATCATCGTTCGCCACGGACGTTCCGGACTGCCCGCCGCCATTGCCAAGATGACAAACGCGAGCGTCATCAATGCGGGTGACGGCGCCCACGCCCATCCCACACAAGCCTTGCTGGATGCCTTCACCCTGCGGGAAATCCATCCAGATCTCAGCGGCAAACGGGTGCTCATCATCGGTGATATCTTGCACAGCCGCGTCGCCCGATCGACCACGGAAATATTCCAGCGCCTCGGCGTCGAAGTCGCTTGGCTCGCACCCGGCTCCCTCCTGCCCGGCCATCCACCGGCGGGAGTCGCATGCTTCACCGACTACGAGACAGCTTTGAAATGGAACCCGCGCGCACTCTATCTCCTGCGTGTGCAAATGGAACGTCAGGACGTGCAGTATTTCCCAAGTCTGCGCGAATATCATCGCGTCTATGGGGTCACCGAAGAACGCCTCAAGCACATCGCAGATGCCGGCATCCACATCATGCATCCTGGTCCCGTCAACCGCGGGGTGGAACTGTGCGATGCGGTCATGGACTATCCGCTGTCACTCATCAACCAACAAGTCGAAAACGGTATCGCCGTGCGGATGTCGGTGCTGTATTCGCTCAAACCGGGAAACCATGCCTGACCATGAGCTTTCCGTGCCAACCGTTTTTTAATGCCTCGATTTTATGAATGCTCTTTTCCTCAAAAACTGCCTGATCGCAAATGAAGACTCACCAACTCTGACACCCAGCCATGTCTGGGTCGAGGACGGGAAGATCAAGGCGGTGGGTATGGACGTGCCGCAACCTCAGCACGCGCGTGAAATCGATGCGGCCGGCCGCGTGCTGATGCCAGCGATGTTCGATGCCCATGTCCATTTCCGGGAACCGGGCTTTGAGGCGAAAGAAAATATCGCCAGCGGTGCCCGCGCAGCCATCAACGGCGGCGTTACCGGAGTGGTGATGATGCCCAATACTTCGCCCGCGCTCGACAATCCGGCGACCATTCGCACCGTGCTCGATGCCGGAAAAGCAACGGGAATCACCGTGCTCACCAGCGGCTGCATCACCAAGGGACGCCACGGCAAGGAACTGGCAGCCATCGATGGTATGCGCAAGCTGGGCGTTACCATGCTCACCGATGACGGCGATTCGGTGTACGACCCCGCCGTGCTCTACCGCGCGATGCAGTATGCCAAGGAATTCGGCATGTTTTTTGCCAGTCACTGCGAAGTGCCCGAATTGGCCGGACCGCGGGCCCTCACCGAGGGACCCACGGCCTTTCGCCTCGGCATCAAGGGATCGCCACCCTGTGCGGAGGAAATCATCATCGATCGCGATATCCGTCTCGCCCACGCCACCGGCGCCCACATCCACATCCAGCACGTATCCTCGGCACTGGGAATGGAAACCATACGCTGGTGGAAAGAACGCGGAGACGTCAAGGTCACAGCAGAAGTGGCACCCCACCACTTGATGTTCAGCGAGGATGACATCGGTGATTTCGATACGAATTACAAAATGAATCCCCCTTTGCGAACGAGACGCGATAACGACCTACTGCTCGAGGGTTTGAAACAAGGCGTCTTCGATCTCATCGCCACCGATCACGCTCCGCACACAGCCTTTGAAAAATCGCAGGATTTCGTCAGCGCTCCCAATGGCATTACCGGTCTGGAAACCGCGCTGATCAGCATGTATCACTACTATGTTCGTAGTAATTCATTCGGTTGGGATCTGTTGGTCAAACGCTATTCCGCGGAGCCACGCCGCTTCATGGGCCTGGAACCCGTTCCGATTGTGGCGGGCAAAACAGCCGAGTTCGTGTTGTTCAATCCCTCCGCGGAAACAACTTTTACCCGCGAATACATGCAGTCCCGCAGTGAAAATACTCCCTTCCTTGATCAAACGTTGCAAGGATCCATCGATCTCGTGATCAAGGATGGACGCGTTTTGCTGGAAAGGTAACATCGAAAAAATCGCCATTTCGTCGATATGATAGCACGATCGATTGACCCAAGAAAATTGCACTGCTAGGTATGTTCACCCCTCGGCTGTGTGACAATGAGCCGTTAACGGATGAGCTCATTGCACACAGCATGCCGCTGATCATGAGGCGACAGAAAATGTGTTTTCATCAGTAGCATTGACGCAAATGCGTGTCATGGTGTGACAATTGAAAGAGACACGAATATGCCAATGCTGCGGTCGCGAAATCGAATGGCGGCGGAAATGGAAGGATGTCTGGGAGTCGATTTCGTATTGCTCGGATGCTTGTCGTCGGATTCGTCTTCAGCCCCAAGATCACGCTCTTGAAACGTCGATCATCCTACTGCTGCAACAACGAGCTGGATCCTCATCCATCTGTCCGAGCAAGGTGGCTCGCGAGGTATTTCCCTCCGACTGGAATCGTCAGATGGAAGCGGTCCGTCGCGCCGCTCGACGTATGATGGCGAAAGGTCAAATTGAAATCACTCAAGGCGGGAAAGTTGTTGATCCCTCAAGCGCCAAAGGTCCCATCCGTTTGCGGCGGGGCCGTGATTTCCCGATAACTTGAACCCGCAAGCCGATGTTCGGCAATCGGATTCATCGTCTGAAAGTATGTGTTGCGGAGCATAGGATCGCATCTATGGTTCGGTTCTCCTAACAAATTTATGCCGACTCTTTTCGACCCCCTCACCCTCGGATCCCTGAGCACCTGCAACCGAATTTTCATGGCGCCTCTGACACGTTGTCGGGCAGAAGATGATCATGTGCCCGGCTCGCTCATGGCGGAGCATTACGCACAACGAGCCAGCGCCGGGCTGATCATTGCTGAAGCGACCATGGTAATGGAAGGCAACTCGGCATTTTGGCGTGAGCCTGGTATCTACTCCCAGGCGCAAGTGGCAGGCTGGAAACAGGTCACCGATGCGGTGCATGCCCGAGGTGGAAAGATTTTCCTGCAACTCTGGCACGGTGGGCGAGCATGTCATCCTTTGCTCAATGATGGTGCGCAACCGGTAGCACCCAGCGCCTTGGCGATCGAAAATGATGAGGTTTATACCCCCGAGGGCAAAAAGCCCTATGTCATACCTCGTGCTCTGGAAGACGCCGAACTTCCTCATATTGTCGATGGATTTCGCAAAGCTGCCGAGAATGCCAAACTTGCTGGCTTCGATGGCATCGAAATCCACGGTGCAAACGGTTATCTGATCGATGAATTTTTGCGTGATAGCGCCAACCAACGGATTGGTCCTTATGGTGGTTCTTGGGAAAACCGAGCGCGACTGTTATTCGAAATCCTCACCGCTGTATCCACGGTTTGGAGCAGTGACCGAGTAGGACTACGATTGTCTCCCCTCAACAGTTTCAATTCCATGCGGGACAGTGACCCGATCGGCCTCTTTACATGGCTGGCTGGAGAACTGAACCGGTTCGGTCTAGCATACCTCCACGTCATGCGCGGCGATCTCTATCAAATCCAACAGGGCGATGTGCTCACGCCCATGCGTGAAGCTTATCAAGGCGTATTGGTTTCTAACATGTTTTACACACCTGAAGAAGCGGCGCGCGCGGTGGCTTCGGGCGTGGTCGATGCGATCGCCTTTGGCACAAGCTATCTTGCCAATCCCGATTTACCGGAACGAATCCGCGCCGGTGCTCCGCTCAACTCGCCGTATCCCTCAACCTTTTACGTTCCAGGTGAAAAAGGCTACAATGATTATCCTAGGATGAGCGACTAAGCCATTCGTGCGACTGATCGCAAAGCGGCTTCGGGAAAAAATCTCTCAAGGAGAAACTGAGATTGGGGGCAACTCCCTGATCTCGATCTTTCGAAACCAAACACCGTGGCCTTCTGCCTGCAAAGCAATATGGCCGCTACCCAATTTCTCACTGGCGCCTCCCGCCAGCAAAACCTTCGCCGGCGAAATACGGCAATCTGGATCAAGCACCGGATGTTGGTAACGAAGTACCTCCTTGCCGTTGACTCGGTGAATGATTCGTTCGTGGCCATGGACCTCGATTTCCACCTTCACCCATTGGTCCGGAGCGAAAGTTGGTGCGCTTGATTCGACAATATGCTGCGTCACACGTTTGCCATCGATTTCAATATGCGTGCCCGGAGTGCAAACATTTCCTGTGGCGCGTGGTCCCTTACCCTCATCTGCGAGAAACTGAAATTCCAGACTTGTCGGAAACCCTTGGTCCAAGGGCATGCTCTTCGCCGATTGCGAGTGAAACATCACGCCACTGTTAAAATTCACATAACTGGGCGCATCGGCCATCTTTTGGCCTTCGAAGCGGTATTCTAAACGCAGAACAAAATGCGAATAGGATTTGTCGGTATACAAATGACCGAATTTTTCGCCGAATTCGGGATAATCCGCATAAGACACCTTCAGAATACCTTCTTCCACCCGAAAAGTGTTATGGGCGTTTTCACCTAACGGAAAACCGGCAATCTTGGGCTGCCATCCGCGAAGATCCTTGCCGTTGAACAATGGAGTCCACGGGCTTTCCTCAGCAGAGCCAACAGAAACGCCAAACACGCAGGCAACCATCAGCGGCCGAAAAAGCGAAAAAGGAAAATTCATCGCTGCACCATGATCAAAGGCCGTAGTTCTGACAAGGGTGAATGTCCGCGCCTTCCTTCATATCGACAGCACGCTCATTCGTCGGCCGCAAGGTCTCTCGTGCCGAACAAGTCGCGGGGGTCGATGTCGTGACCGAGGTTCTCTACCTGCCACTGACGGTCGACATTCAGTCGCACCGTTGCCATATGCCGCATCGGCCACTCATGCGGAGCAATCATGGACAACACATTGCCTCGGCTCATCGCATACAAATGATACGTTTGACCCACCACCGGCTCAAACTGGATGGAAGCTTCGTAGACCAGTTTGTTCCAATTGAAATGATCAATAGCACGCAGGTATTCCTCGCGAAGTTCCCGCAGTTTTTGCTGCAGGTCACGCTGCACTTCACTGATGCCCCGGGATTTGAAACTGCTGAGGTCATTGGGCACAATCGGGGGACTAAGCGTCGATACCGGATAAGGCATGAATGCCCGCGAAGGCGCTGGTGTGATTTCTGTCATAGGACAGAATCTCTATCGCACACTTTGGTGAATCCGCAAATCGCAAGCGAAAAAATCGTGCGCTAGATTGACTAGGAATCCACCGTATGGATCTTCATCACATCATGAATGCCTTTTGCCG
>JBJOMZ010000003.1:0-54190 GCA_046052105.1 Verrucomicrobiota bacterium
GCTTCGCATGGTATGAGGGTGGGCACATGTTTTATCTGAACCCGCCAGATCTGAAAAAAATGCGAGCGGATCTCGTGGCCTTCATCACCGCCCAACCCTAATCCTTATGATCGACCAACCACCACCCGACCTACAACACAGAGCAGGCATCATTCCTAAAGCGGACGAGAAAAACCTCGCGATGCTCTCCCATCTCACAGGCTTGCTGGGCGGCCTGCTGAGTGGATTCACACTGGGCATTGTCGGCCCCTTGATCCTCTACATTATCCAAAAGGAAAAGTCTGAATTTGTCACATTTCACGCCAAAGAGAGCCTCAACCATCAGATTACCTTTTTGCTCGTTTACCTGCTCTGCGGCTTCTGCACTTTCGTTGGCAATTTCTTTTGCATCGGATTTTTATTCCTCATTCCCTTGGGCATTGCCATCATCCTTTCCATCGTCTTGGAAATCATCGCCTGCGTCCAAGCGAGCCATGGTGAATGGACGCGCATCCCTTGGTCCATCCGCCTCGTTTCCTAATTGAAAAGTTTTCCCGCCAAACACGTATCCATCACTCTACTATGATCCGTCCCATTCTCCTCGCTATCTCCTCCGCATGTTTCTTGAGTGCGGCTGAACCATTCGAAGTCAAAACCTTGGAAATCGGCGCGACAGCTCCGGAATTCAACCTTCCCGGCATCGATGGGAAAAAACATGCGCTTCAGGACTTTTCAAAAGCTAAGGTATTGGCGGTGATTTTCACCTGCAACCACTGCCCGGAGGCGTATGCGGCCAGTGCACGCATTCAGGAAACCGCGGATTTGTATAAGGACAAAGGGGTGGCCGTCGTAGCGATTTCTGGCAATGATCCGCTCGCATTGCGTGCGGATGAATTGGGCTACGCTCCCCATGGTGACTCATTCGAAGAAATGAAACTGGCCGCCAAGGAGGCGAACTGGACCATTCCCTATCTCTATGATGGCGAAACCCAGTCGGTCAGCCGCGCCTACGGAGCTCAATCGACACCTCACGTTTTTGTCTTCGATGCCGAACGGAAACTGCGCTACACAGGGCGCATGGACGAAGGCTACCGCAAAGCGGGGCCCGTCGAAAAAAGCCAGATGCGCGATGCAATCGAATCCCTGCTTGCTGGGAAAGAAGTGGCCGTTCCGGTGACCCGTTCTTACGGTTGCTCCACCAAGTGGTCCTACAAACGCGATACCGTGACAAAAGACAACGAGGCATGGCTCAATCGCGAGGTTACTGTAGATGCCATGGATGCTGAGCTTGCGAAGTCTATCGTGGCGAATGCAACCGACAAGGTCAGGCTTATCAATTTCTGGGCTACCACCTGCGGTCCTTGCGTGGCGGAAATGCCAGATCTGGTCGAAACGGCGCGGCGCTTCCAAAATCGCCCGTTTGAATTGATCACCATCAGCACCGACCCAGCCGACGACAGCAAACGCGTGCTAGCCGTCTTGAAAGCCAAAAATGTGGCGACGCCGAAAACCAGAGAAGCCGCTATGAAAAAAGAAAACCGCACCTCGAACAACTATCAAGTGAAAGACGGACAGTTGGATGCGGTGGCTGACGCCATTAGCAAGGATTGGAACGGGGCTCTGCCTTACACGGTATTGGTCGCACCCGGAGGCAATATCGTATGGAAGCATCAGGGAGAAGTCGATGCCGTGGAAGTGCGGCGCCAGTTGGTAAAGGCCTTGCAGTCTCATTGATTTTTCCAACCGCATCAATCCGCTAGGGCTATCAGCGCGCCCCACCCCACGATGCCTCCGGGGCAAGAAATCCGCGATGCATCAAGCGCACACTCCGTCGGGCGTCATGACAGAAATTTGAACGTGTCCTTTTCCCATTCCACCATCGCGGCCATCGCCACAGCCACAGCACCTTCTGCTGTGGGGATTCTGCGGATATCGGGACCGGCTTCGCTTGCGATTGCCGATGCAATGACGCGCGGCAAGGCAAGCACGGCCAAAGAGCGCCAGGCCCGGCTTTGTCGCGTATATGACGTGGATGGCTGCTTGATCGATGAAACATTGCTAACGGTTTTCCGAGGACCACGCAGCTACACTGGGGAGGATGTTTGTGAATTTGCAGGACACGGCGGCATTCTTGTCATGCGTTCCCTGTTGGATCGAGCCTTGGCCTGCGGGGCCACCATGGCGGGTCCCGGAGAATTCACGCAGCAGGCGTTTCTTCATGGGAAGCTCGACTTGACTCAGGCCGAGGGAGTCATGGATCTGATTTCTGCACAAACCCACCATGCCCTACGTGCCGCTCATGAGCAACGGGAAGGGAAACTGGGGCGACAAACCGAAATCGCTCGAGACGAACTTCTGGAATGCATCGCCCACGTCGAAGCCTACATCGACTTTCCTGAGGAGGACATTTCCCCCGAAGTGGGGCAGGCCTTGCAAAAAAAACTGACCGCAATTGCCTCAACCTTGCGGCACCTCCTCGCCACAGCAGACCGCGGACGCATCCTCCGCGAAGGGGTGCGCACCGTGATTTATGGCGCTCCCAATACCGGGAAATCAAGTTTGCTGAATCGTTTGTTAGGCTACGAACGTGCGATTGTCAGTCAAATTGCAGGAACCACGCGTGATTCGATTGAGGAGTCGGTAAACGTCGGAGGCATTCTTCTGCGACTCACGGATACAGCCGGTCTGCGACATGAAACCGATGACCTTATCGAGCAAGAAGGCATCCGGCGCTCCGAAAAACTCCGTGAGCAAGCTGACCTGGTGCTGGCATTGTTTGATGCCACACGGCAGAGACCACCGCAGATGCCCAGTCCTCTCCATGAACACCAAAACGTATTGATTCTGTTAAACAAAATCGATTGTGGCGAACACGCCAGTTGGCAAGACACCGAGGCTCTGCGCATTTCCTGTTTGAGCGGAAGCGGAATGGAACAACTGGAGGAAGCCATCGCTTCCCTGATGCTTGATCGCACCATGGACGACGGACATAGTCTCGTTTCCATCAATGCGCGACATCAGGACTGCCTGCGAAGAGCCCTATTGTCCATCGAACAAACACTGCCTGCACTCAAGCGCGAGGAAGATCTCACATTGATCAGCATCGAGCTTCGCAGCGCCATGCATGCGCTGGGTGAGATTGCTGGAAAAATCGATTCGGATGACATTCTCGGTGTGATTTTCAGCCGTTTTTGCATCGGCAAATAATTTGCCCCGCTCTCTCGGTTCCTGATTGCAATTCACGGAATTCATCGGAGAATCCTCCTATGCTGTTGCGCAGTTTTCCTCATGGTCTGTTGGGTTGGCTGGCCCTAGGTCATCTTGCCCTTGCCGCCGCGCCGAATGATCCTGCAGCTTGGGTGGAACAATTGGCCAGCGAGACTTTCAAATCTCGCCAGGACGCGGAGCAGAAACTTTGGTCTGCGGGCAACGATGCTATTCCTGCTTTGGAATCCGCCACCAAGGCCGCGAGTCCGGAAGCCGCAATGCGTGCCGGAAAAATCCTGCGTTATTTGCAATTGGGACTAACGCCTGACTCCCCCCGGGAAGTTATCGAACTGGCGCAAAATTTCGCCAAAATGTCTGTTGAGGGAAAAAATAGCGCTCTAGCATTACTCAAAAAACAACGACGTTTCCGCATTGCACTTCTCTTGTTCCAACAAGAAAAAGACACCGTGGTTCGGCAACAAATCCGGTCATCGATCAGTGGCTTGTCGATTGTTGCCGCCCGAGAATCCATGATCGCAGGGGATCGCGAGGGAGCCAGGCGATTCCTCACGGAATTTCCCGAGGACCCGAAAAGTCTGACCGCTCTGGCCTGGTTGGCGCGCGTCGAAGGTAAGCTGGATAAAGAAATTGCCGAGGCCCGAGCAACCGCAAACAACGACAACTGGCGCTATCTTCTTGCCTTGCTGCGCATCAAGGGGGATCGCGCCGCAGTGGCAGAGCTCGCAGAAAAGCACAATCTCGCCGAATTGGCAGCGGCCATGGAACTGTTAGACGGAGATGCAGAAAAATGGCTCAGTTGGCATGCAGAAAAGGCGGATGGCGAGACGGCTGACATCACTAGTGCTTACGCCAGTGTGGCTCTCCACAAACTGCGCACCGGAAAAGATGGCCCTGCTCAGGATACCAACCTCCTGATCAAGACCGCCATGAAAGAGGACGACTACACACGACGTTGGGCCGCCATACACAGTTTGTTTTCGTTAGGGAATGAGGGAATCGCCCAGAAACCAGTGAAACAACTCAATCCTTCGATGCTTTTCGGCTACATGGCGGATAGGGAGAAAATCGATGATGCGCTCCAAGCATTGAACCTCGATATCACATCGCCCGATTACGGCGCATGGATCGATCGCCATATGGCCGTTGTTTTAGCCGGCGATTCGAACGATGAAATGGATTCGGTTCCCAACATGATCGGCTTCTTGGAAAAACGAGGTCTCTGGGAACCGATCGAAAAACATTTCCTGCCGCTGATGATGCAGTTGGCGGAGAAGGACAACGAAACATTTAGCGATCTGCTAGGGATGCTGTTTTCCGCCTATGCGACCAACAGACTGGCACCGGAGACGGCTGCCAAGATAGCTGCGGCCTATGCCAAGGATGATGACGTCATCTGGGGGGCCATGATTCGAATCGCCTTTTCCGAAAACAGTTACTTCACACAATGGTGGGAATGGCTGGGCAATATCTACCCCGATGCCAAACGAGCCGACCGATTTCACCTCATGCTCACGCTGTTCCGTGTGATTCCCGATAAAAGTGGGCAGTTGATGGAATTGGATAAAAACATCCGCGAGGCACTGAGCCATGACGAACCTGATGCCGCTGAAAGTCATCGCAAATTGCTTGCCATATTGGCCGCTGTCACGGGCAACACTCCCTACTCGCAATGGTCATGCAAGGAAGAAAGTGAACTGGATACCGACGACCTGATGAATCTCAGCATGTGGAAACAGGCAGCGGAAAAATGGGAAGTGGCGATCAAAACCACACCCGACCAAATCAACGCGGTGCTCTGGGCTTCGCTCTGTTGGAACTTGGCGGATAACGCTGAAAAAGCACGGCAATGGGAATCGCTCCACGAATCTCTGGTTCTGGGCGACAGCGGCATGATGATCGCGGCATCGGCAATCTACCAGCACTTGGGTTTCTTGGAAAAAGCACGGCAATGGCGGCAGATGGCACTGCACTGCGGCACCCGCGATGCTTCGTGGCATGTCGCCCTCTATACCCATGCCGAAGAGCAACTTCTCACGGCGCAATGGCGTCGTGCGCAGGCAGGATATGAGGCTTTCATTTTACACTCGCTCAAGGAGGGCGATACATCCACCTTGATGACAGCCTATCGCACGAGAAAAAAGGCTGATATGGCACGGGCGTTTGCCATGTATGCCAACAACCGCAAACAGGCTTTGGAATTGCTGCGAGAATGCCATCAATCACTGATGGCCGACGCATCGTTGGCCGACCAGTTCTTCCCCGCATTGCGCATGATCGGAGCTAAAAAAGAACATGACGCATGGTTTGAAGAATCCTGGCAGGCACTGATGAAAAACCGCGACCGCTTCCCTCTAGATGACAATGTCAGAAATTCAGCGGCTTGGTTGGCGGCTCGTTCCATGCTGCGTCTCGACGACGCCGAAAAAGAATCCAAGGAAGCGCTGCGCCTGCGTCCGAACCAGGCCGCCTACCTGGACACCATGGCGGAAATCCATTTCGCCAGAGGCGATCGCCCGAAAGCGGTGGAGTGGTCGAAAAAGGCCATTGTTGCCGACCCCAGAGCGACGCCGCTGCGTGAGCAATACTATCGATTTCTCAAGGATCCATTTCCTCGCTGACAAGCTTTTCCGTGCAAGTTTTTCTTGCCAAGAGTGGGCAAACGCTCTACCGAAAAGGGCATGGACATCCGTATGACTTCACGCGCCATTGCGACACTGGCTTGTGTGTTATTTTTCAACAGTTGTGGTGATCATGGTGATGTCCAAGGAGTGAACGGCTCGAGAACCAAGCCCTTTGAGAATCCTCACAAGCCGGGAACATACGAGCATTTCATTGCCGAGCCATCCTACCCGAAAACATTCGCGATTTATAAAAACCCGGAGCTTTACCCACTGGCTCATGAGGGTAATTCGCGTATCATTCTCGATACCACCTCGCAGCGAGGCAAGCTACTGATCGAGGATCAAGTAGTCATGGATTACCCGATTTCCAGTGGACGGAGTTCACACCCTTCCCCTACCGGACGTTTTGCAGTGCTAGAAAAAATCATCGATAAACGATCCAACCGCTATGGCAAGATTTATGATGCGCAAGGCGAGTTGGTGAATACCGATGCGGATGCTACAACCGACGCCATCCCCGAGGGAGGCAGGTTCGAAGGCGCTTACATGAAGTATTGGATGCGTTTCACTTGGGACGGAGTAGGACACCACATCGGTCCCATACCCAGCAGTCGACGTCCGGTTTCCCACGGCTGCATCCGCGGTTACCACAAAGCGATGCCCGAAGTTTTCGCGAAAGTAAAAGTCGGCACTCCAGTGACAATCCAGTGACCGCGCGGCAAGCTGCCTCATCCCTAACTAAGATCGCATCTTACGGACTTGAGCATTGACCACGAACCAAGCCACCATATCGTCAGTTCATGCGCACCGCAGTTTACGCAGGCTCATTCGACCCACCCACCAACGGTCATCTGTGGATGATCCAAAGAGGGCTTGAATTATTCGATCGTTTGATTGTAGCCATTGGCAATAATCCTCAGAAAAGCTACAGCTACACGGTCGAACAGCGCATTGGATTTTTACGTGCTTCCACGCATTCCTGTGAACGACTGACGATTGCCCATTTTGACAATCGTTATCTTGTCGACTACGCAAAGCGCATGAACGCCACTTATATCTTGCGGGGTATCCGGTCGCCACACGATTACGAATACGAACGCGTCATGCGCCATATCAATTCGGACATGGCACCGGAAATCGACACCGTGTTTCTTATGCCACCGCGCGATATTGCGGAAATCTCCTCCTCCATGATCAAAAGCCTAATGGGTCCTGTAGGCTGGGAAGACATTGTGCGCCGCTACGTTCCGCCCCCCGTATTCGAAGCACTGAGTCAGGAACCTACGGCCTGATGCAATCGGTTCAGGAACCAATTTCTCCTGACCAAGCCCAAATGACTGGGTCGAGTCGGTCACGGACCGTCTGAATCAAACCCTCGGCCTGCGAAGCATCCGCGAGCAAGGCAAACATGGCGGAACCCGAACCGCTCATCAACGCCGTTCTGACTTCCGGACGGGAATTTAGCCAGTTTTTCAATTCCGCCAGAAACAAGAACTTGCCAAATACCGGCTTCTCCAAATCATTTTGCAATGAGCCCCAAGGGAATTCCACCGCTTCGTAGCTGACGCCAGGGAGCGCAACAGCGTCCTTCCACCGGGCATAGGCATCGGGAGTCGACACCGAAAAGGACGGTTTGAAAATCACAATGCTCTGGCGCGGAGGAGAATCCGCCGCAGCAAGGATTTCTCCTCTGCCACTGGCGCGGGCCGTAATCGCCTTGAGAAAAAAGGGCACATCGCTGCCCAGTTCCGCCGCAGCTTGATGCAGTTTTTTTTCATCAAGAGGCTCACCATGCCACTCGTTCCAGGCACGCAAGGTAGCCGCCGCATCACTACTTCCTCCGCCCAAACCCGCGCCATGAGGAATACGCTTCTCCAAATGAATGCTCGCGACGCAGGAGATTTTGCTGATTTTTTCAAACAAACGCGTGGCCTTTGTCACCAAATTCGTTTCATCCACGGGGACATCAGGGATATCACAGGTGAGCACGTAATCATCGGCCTCAGTAAATGTCAGTGTGTCAAAAAGCCCGGGCACGGGAGTCATGAGAGTATCCACTTCATGATAGCCGTCACTGCGCTTGCCGATCACGCGGAGTGAGAGATTGATTTTCGCGGGGGCTGTGACGGTGATGCTTTTTTCGCTCATGAGTTTGGTAGGGATCCGATTAGTGCCATCATGCGACCGGTGCGCCCCCGTTCTTTACGGTAACTGTAGTATCGGTGCAAGTCCGATGCCGTACAAGTTTCACAGTCATGAAAATCTCGAATTCCCGCTGCGGCGGCCTGGCGGACAATTTCCGCGGCGAAATCCACTTCATACTCCGGCGGTCGGATGCAGGGCCCTAGCACCCCAATGAGGTCTTCGGGTCTTGAGCCGAATGATTCACCCATCATTTCCACCGCACGCCCAAGAATGTTTCTTTCGGTGCCCTTTTTGCCGGAATGCAATAGACCGATCGCACCCTTCACTCGATCTGCCAACCAAATCGCCCCGCAGTCAGCCACGTAAATCGCCAGCATCAAACCGCGTTGCTGACAAATCAGACCATCCACTCCGGCGATCACAGGCAATCCATCAGATGCGAGAATGGTCGGGCTTTCACCGGCTATGGCGACATCCGCGCCATGTATCTGCTCCGCTCGCCACCAACTCTGAATCGAGAAACCATGACGCTCGATCGCCAAGGTGTGCTGCCCCCGCAGTCGCCGCATCGCCTCATCCCGATCGGTATCCATCGCCAAGCCTGGCATCCGCTCGATGAAATCGACGGTGATACCGGGAACCGAGAGCAGAGGAGTGAGAAAATGATCTTTCATCGCGGAAGTGCTTTCTCCGCAATCTACTAGCCGATTGCAGAGACCCGTGTCAATCGGGCTGATGGCAGGCCCCCTCATTTTCGTCTGAGGGAAGTGTTTGATTTCCATGGATTTTTGCATGTCATTGCCCACGGACATAGACTTGCGATGTCGTCCTGGTCGGATGATACAGCAACCTGCATGGTTTCTTTTCCCCTTATGAGACACCCTATTTCAGCATCAGAGGCAACGCTGTGCATCAAAGACTTCAGCAACTCTGACAAGGGAAACCCAGACGCCCCTTACCAGGGCATGGGGAAGGAACGATTGAAGGCGAAGACGCGGTCGCGCAGAGCGTGGAGCTTGGCTTCGTCTTCAGGCGTGTTCAGAGCCTCGTTGATGAAGTCGGCTACTTTCACGATATCGGCCTCCTTCATGCCGCGAGTGGTAACGGCGGGAGTTCCGATGCGGATACCGCTGGGTTTCATAGGTGTGCCGGTATCGAAGGGAATCGAGTTTTTGTTGACCGTGATGCCCGCTTCATCAAGCGCGTGAGAGGCCAACGTGCCATTGAGTTTTTTGCTACGCAGGTCGACCAGCATGACGTGGTTTTCGGTGCCACCGGAAACAATGCGGAAGCCGTGTTCCGTGAGGCGCGTCGCCATGGCCTGAGCATTCTTCACGACCTGCTGTTGGTATGATTTGAACTCGGGCTTGAGCGCCTCGCCGAAGCAGATTGCCTTGGCTGCGATGACGTGCATGAGTGGGCCGCCTTGGATGCCGGGGAAAACCTGAGCATCGATTTTTTTCGCAAATTCCTCTTTGCAGAGGATCACACCACCGCGAGGTCCACGCAGGGATTTATGGGTGGTGGAGGTGACGAAGTCGGCATAGGGCACGGGGTTCGGATGAACACCTCCAGCCACGAGACCGGCAATGTGAGCCATATCAACAAAAAGATAGGCCCCCACGTCGCGCGCGATTTTGCTCATGCGTTCGAAGTCGATGATGCGGGAGTATGCGCTGGCGCCGCAGGTGATGAGAGCCGGCTTGGATTCGTGTGCCATTTTTTCCAGCAAATCGTAGTCGATACGCTCATCTTGCTGACTCACGCCGTAGTGGACGACATCGTAGAACTTACCGGAGAAGTTCGCTTTGTGACCGTGAGTCAAGTGACCACCGTGGGCGAGATCCATGGTGAGGATTCGATCGCCGGGCTTGAGCACGGAGAAGTAGACGGCCGTATTTGCTTGGGAGCCCGAGTGGGGTTGCACGTTGGCATGTTCCGCGCCGAAAACCTCCTTCAGGCGATCGATGGCCAGTTGCTCGATCACATCCACATTTTCGCAACCACCATACCAGCGGCGACCGGGGTAGCCCTCGGCATATTTGTTGGTAAGCACAGACCCCTGTGCCTCCATCACAGCGGGAGAGGCAAAATTTTCCGAGGCGATCAGCTCGATGTTATTGCGCTGGCGTTTTTCTTCAGCGCGGATCGCGTCAAATACCGCTGGATCGGTGACCTCGATGCGACTGCCCGAGCTGGCCGCAACGCGGCAACTGTGGCGTCCTTCGGCGAAGGCTGCTTTCACAAAAGCCTCGGCCATGGCTTGGGCGGTCTCGGCATCCACGGACTTGGCTCCCAAGCAAAGCACATTCGCATCGTTGTGCTCACGGGTGGTGACGGCATCTTCGACCGTGGAAACGTTAGCGGCGCGAACTCCGCGGTGACGGTTCGCGGTGATGGACATGCCTACACCAGAGGTGCAGCAAAGGACGCCGAAATCATAACTACCATCGGCCACGCCAATGGCCACCAGATTACCGTAATCGGCGTAATTCACGGAGTCGTGACCGTGGGTGCCCAGATCCTGGACATCGCAACCACATTGGTTCAGCGCGGCCACGACCGCATTCTTGATTTCCACTCCGCCGTGATCGGCACCGACTGCTACGCGCACTGTTTTTTGGCTCATCAGGTTAAGTCTTGAAGGACGTGCAAGAGATGCACTGCGATGCACTGATTTTCAACCACGAATTGCGGTCGCAGTGATTATTTTGTCTCTTGGGACCCGTCAGCCTCCAAAAACCGTAACACTCCGGGAAAAGCAGCCTCAAGAACCTGCGCCACTTCTTGATAAGCGCGCGATCCCTGCCCGATCGGATCCGGCACGTCCCCCGCCAAGGCCGGGTCATCCACAAAATCGCCTAACAGGTAAAATTTATCGGTGTGATCAGGAAAATCATACTCCAATGCCGACAAGTGACCCAGTGTCATGGCAAACACGGCATCGGCCTCTTCGATCATCCTCTCGCTGACTTGTTGGCTGCGGAAATTCGTCAAGGATGCCGCGCGATCGGACAGCACCTTGGCGGTATCGCGACTCTCGCGGCTTCCCACGCTGGCCGCGACTCCGGCCGAGCGAACAACCCAGTCCTGACGAGTGCCTAGCGCCTTGCGGAAAAGGCCCTCCGCCATGGGGCTGCGGCAAGTATTTCCGGTGCAGACAAACAACACATTTTTTGCTGGCGTGGATCGGTTTTTCGGCATCGCGACGCATGGTAGCACGAACCCTAGGGTGTCCGTCAATCGAATCCCACCGCCGCCTCATCAGGGAAATCGTTTCGTTTCCTGAAAACATGAGAGCGCACCCAGCGTTAGGTGAAGGTAACATCATGATCGGTGCACCTCTTCAGCGCAGCATGCTCTTGGTTCAAGCAGTAATCTTGAATACGGCGATGGCTGGACCCTACGATGCCGCGCCACTGCGCACCAACCTCAGTGCGGAACCTTATTGCAGAACCGAGGAGGGTCGGACCAACAAACGATTCAGCGATGGAGACCTCAATCAATACCGGATCTATGACTTCTACCGTCGGCAAGCAATGCATCATCTCAAACCAGAAAACGCAGCGCAGCGTTTGCTCCCGCCCTACCCCGGCCTGGACGGTGGACGCCGAGGACACTGGGGTGCCACCAATGAAAAAACCAGCAGCCAGGCTGTGCGTGCGACCGGACCCGAATTCACGCGAGTCACCAGCAGAGCGGGCAGCGGCGAATTGCTCTATCGCATCGCGAGAAAAAATGACACGGCGTTGATTGCCTTCGATACCCGCAACGCCGGACTTCGGCGCTTTTTTCCATCCGCCCGACTATGTACCGAAGAACACCCATTTGGGCTGGCAGTCGATCGGTTTGGCATGCGCATGAAGATCGACGGCACACCTGTGCTGCGCGGTGCGGATCACGAATGGGGCCGCGAAGGGCAATCCATCGCCTCATGGCGCAGCTACGCTTGGGAAAACAACCGCGCGGTGTTTTGTTGGGAGATCGATGGCACACTCGTGAAGGACCAGCCCGAGTTGCTGTCTTCCATCGACGATAAAATCATCGCCCTGCAACGCCGATGGGACTTTACCGCTCCGATTGTGAAGCCCCTGCAACTGCATTTCCCGCAGCCAGTCATCCCATGGGATGCAAAATCGACCGAAACCAGAATCGAAAAGATCAAAGGCTCAATGTTGATTCTTCAGCGTTGCGGCAAGCAGGCGTCGATGCATCATGTGGGAACCCAGGGCCAACTGCGTGCCGAGGTCGCGGAAAATGGCTCATCACTCTCCCTGCAAAGCATCCATGCAGGAGACCAACTGCGACTCACCTCCTGGATCGGCCACGTCGATGAAATCGAAGTTGCCATGGCCTTGCTGAAAGAACATCCCTTCACGCAACAGAATCAGACGGATCGAACAGTGCCCACGGCCAAGGAGTTCAGTGGAGAAATCATCGTCAAAGGACATCTGAATGCCGACCCAGAAGCCCGTGGCAGCGATTATGAAATCGATGACATCCCAGTCCCCTTCACCAATCCCGATCGTGCGCCGATGACCATCAGCGGCATCGGTTTCGACGAAACCGGCATCGCTTATGTCTGCACCTTGGTCGGTGATGTCTGGCGTGTTACTGGACTTCATGGCGATCTAACGGAAATACGCTGGCAACGATTTGCCGCAGGATTGGATCTGCCCATGGGCTTGGCGGTTGTGGGGGGGAAACCGCACGTTCATGTGCGCCATCATCTCATCCGCCTGAGCGATCGTGATCAGAATGGCGAGGCCGATCACTATGAGCGGGTCAACCGCATGATACTGCCCAACAACTGTGAGAACGGGCGTGATTTGCGGTGCGACAGCAAGGGCGATTTCATCTTCAACACCAGCGGTGGCATCTATCGTCTCAGTGCCGATGGAGAGCATCTCCAGCAGATCGGTCAGGGCGCGAGGAATCCGTTAGGCATCGGTGTGCGGTCCGATGGTCTGACCCTTTCCGATTCCTCGGAAGGCAACCTAGAAAATGGCACCTGCACGATCTTTGAATCCGATCACCCGGAAAACGAACAGAGCGTTGCCAAGCACAAGAGGCTCATCTACCTGCCGCGAGGCATAGACAACTCACCCGGCAGCCGTTTGTTTCTCGCCGACGACCGTTTCGGCCCCTTGGGGAGATCGATTCTCGGAGTGAGCTTCGGAAACGGGACCTGGTATACCCTGCTGCGCGATGTCTGCGATGGCACACCTCAGGCGATGCTCATTCCTCATTCGGGGATCTTTCGCAGCGGTGCGTGCCGTGTGGCTCAACAAACGCGAGACGGACAGGTTTTCGTCGCCGGCCTCGACGGTTGGGGTGATTACGGAGTCGAAGAAGGCTGCCTGCACCGGATTCGCTACACGGGAAAAAAAGCGATGCACGTGACTGGGTGGCGGGCGCATCGCAATGGCATCCTGCTATCGTTCAACAAGCCCCTTGGTCGATTGCCCGATGCCTCGCAGTGCTTTGTGCAAGAGTGGAATTACATCGACTCACCCCAAACCTACGGCTCGGCAGAATACTCGGTGAAAAAACCCGATGCCATCGGTCACGACCGCTTGCAAGTGGAAACCATCGTTTCAGCCGAGAGCAAGAATGAAGTCTTCATCGCGATCAGCGACTTGCTACCCGCCATGTGTCTGCACCTTCACCTGACATTGCTGGCTAGCGATGGCAGTCAGGTGCCCGTTGATGTCTACGCCACGGTGCAAAGGCTCCGCCCTGATGCACCTTGGGGAAAACCCACCGCTGCGGAACGACCAGTGACACTCTCGGTTCCTACCGTGACGAACAATGGCGACACCTATCAGAAAATCATCGAGCATTTTGATCGGTTGGCCGGACGAGAAATCAGGAATCGCGCCGTGACGTCCGAAGTCACTTACCGTGTGGAAGACCTGAATTACCCATGGATCCGCAAAAATTTGTTAGAAACACACTGCCTCATGTGCCACGGCCCCGGCACTCAGCACGACTACAGCACCTACGAAGGATTGATCAGCAAGATACGCCCGAATGACGCCCGCAGAAGCATGCTCTATGGGATGATTCAAAGTGGCAGCATGCCTCCGTATCCATTGCCCAGCCTATCACCCAGCCTCCAGAAGGCCGTGCTGGAATGGATCCAGCGGGGCGCGCCGCGATGATTTGGCGAGGAAATTGGGATTTGCCATGATCCCAGCACTGGGTCACTCTGCTTCACACCAAATCACAACATTTCGTTCCATGTCCGACCTATTTTCCCAGCCCATACCGCAGGACCCGCACCGCGAGCCCCTCGCTTCGCGCATGCGGCCACGGCATCTGGATGAAATCGCTGGGCAGCAACACATTCTCGCACCTGGCAAACTATTGCGGCGCGCCATCGAATCGGATCGTTTTACTTCGCTCATTTTTTACGGACCACCAGGCACAGGGAAAACCTCACTTGCCACCGTGGTGGCACGCATGACGGGATCGCGATTCGAGTCGCTCAACGGCGTGGAGTCCAATGTCGCGGAAATCCGCGCGAAGATCGATCAGGCTCGTCACTACCGCGAGATGCGCGGACAGACGACGATCCTGTTCATCGATGAAATCCACCGTTTCAACAAATCGCAGCAGGATGTGCTGCTGCCCCACATTGAGCGCGGCGCCATCCGCTTCATCGGAGCCACGACCCACAACCCGTTTTTTCACATCAATTCCCCACTGACCTCGCGTTCGCAGATTTTCCAACTGGAACCGGTTGCAACAGCGGAACTTCTGCCGGTGATGCGTGCGGCACTCACTGATACTGAACGAGGTCTGGGGCATCTGGCCATCGTAGTCGAGGAAGCCGCTTTGCACCACATCGCCGAGAAATCGGATGGCGACGTGCGCAAGGCTCTCACAGCTCTGGAACTCGCCGTTCTCACCACAGCAGTGGAGGATGATGGCAGCATCCATCTTTCGTTAGAAGTGGCGGAAGAATCGATCCAGAAAAAGTCTATCGCCTACGATGAGGACAACCACTACGATACCATTTCTGCCTTCATCAAATCCATCCGTGGCTCCGATCCGGATGCCGCCCTGTATTGGCTGGCGAAAATGCTGCATGCCGGAGAAGACCCGCGATTCATCTCCCGCCGTCTGGTGATTCTCGCCAGCGAGGACGTGGGACTTGCCGATCCCGCGGCGCTGCGCATCGCCATCGATGCCCACCACGCCCTCGAATTCATCGGCATGCCCGAGGGCCGCATTCCCCTCGCCCACGCGGCGGTTTATCTCGCCGCCGCCGCGAAATCAAACGCCGCCTACATGGGCTTGAACCGCGCGATGGAAGACGTGGCCCAAGGCCGCACGCTCGCCGTGCCCCAGCATCTCCGCACCAAAAGTCGCAAATCCCTTGCCGCACGCTCCGGAGAGTCCCCAGAGGCGCTCGAATACCTTTACAGCCACGATTACCCGGAAAACTACGTGCCCCAAGCCTACCTACCGGAAGGAAAAACCTACTACAACCCTAGTAGCAATGGCCACGAGAAAAAAATCAAGGAGCGCCTCGATTCCCTGCGCGCGCGGTTTGAACAGGGGATGACATAATGCGTTTCGACCGTTCCATTTGAGCCGAATCAGCTTGACAGTCAAAGCCTCGTGCCGACAGAATCTTCATCACAATGCCCTGCACTTCACCCGTCGAGACGATCATCCAGGGGATCCCCGTATCTCCCGGTATCGCCATCGCTCCGATCCATGTGACTGCACGTGGGTTTTCCGCACCAGAGGTGTATGAGGTCAGCGAGGTCAACGTAGCCATCGAGCACACGCGTTTCGATGATGCGGTGCATCGGGCCAAGGAGGAACTCGCCGAGATCCAGAACCGTCTGGCGGAACTTTCGTCTGATGAGGAATCGCGGATCTTTGAGGCTCACATCATGGTGCTCGAGGATCAAGCACTGCTCAAGCGCGTGCATCTCGCCATCGATGAACGCAGCCAGAATGCCGAATATGCCTTCTATGCGGTGATGCAAAACTTTCTCGAGGCCATGCGCCGGATTCCCGATCCTTATCTGCGCGAACGCACAGCAGATATCGAGGACGTGTGCGAGCGAGTGCTGAATTCCTTCGACTCTGGTCACGCGCGCAAGAACATCCGGCCGGAAGACCGCCACATTCTCATCGCCTACGATCTCAACCCATCAGACACCGCGACCATGGATCGCAGTTTGGTATTGGGATTCGCCACGGAAATGGGCAGTGTCAACTCACACACCGCCATCATCGCCCGCTCGCTGGGCATTCCAGCGGTCGTCGGTCTGGAAGAAGCCGTGATCGACATCACCGCACTTACGCATGCGATTCTCGATGGCTACACCGGAAAGCTCATCCTCCACCCCACAGAGGCCACGTTGAATACCTACCGGATGATCGAGCAGAAAAAACTGCGCGCACGATCAGCGCTGGAATCATTGCGCGATGCGGAATCGGTCACACGTGATGGACGCGGGATCACGCTCTCGGCAAACATCGGACTACTGGAAGAACTGCCCGCTGTGAAACATTCGGGAGCCACTGGCATCGGGCTCTATCGGACAGAATTTCTGCTGCTCAGTGAAGAGCAAGATGCCATCCCCGGCGAGATGGAACAAGTGCAGGCTTACAGCACGATTTCGAAGGCGGTATCACCGCATCTCGTGATCATACGCACTCTGGATTCCGGTGGAGACAAGTTGCCCGCCGAGCCCCTCAGCGAGCCCGAGCCCAATCCCTTCCTTGGCTGGCGCGGCATCCGGGTTTCGTTAGATCGCCCCGAGATTTTCAAACCTCAACTTCGTGCCGCACTGCGCGCCTCCGCCGAGGGCAAGGTCGCCTTGATGTTCCCGCTCGTTTCGGGACTCTCGGAAGTGATGCGAGCCAAAGCCATGCTGCGCGAGTGCATGGATGAACTGGACCGAGAAAACATTGCCTTTGATCCTAACATCCAGACGGGCGCGATGATCGAAATCCCCTCCGCCGCCATCATCGCCGATGTATTGGCGAAAGAAGTGGACTTCTTCTCGATCGGCACGAACGACTTGATCCAATACACGTTGGCTGTCGATCGCGTGAATCCCTATGTGGCAGACCTGTATCGTCCCACGCATCCCGCCGTGATCCGCTTGATCCACCGGACCATCCAGGCGGGAGCCAAGGAAGGGATCTGGACCGGCATTTGTGGGGAAATGGCGGGCGACATACGCCTCACCCCATTGCTGATCGGTCTTGGTGTCGAGGAGCTCTCCGTGGGGCCGCATCAGGTGCCAAGCGTGCGCAAGGCGATCCGTTCGCTATCGCACGCGGAATGTTCCGTCATGGCGGACGATGCCCTCAAAGCATCCTACAGTGCCGATATTCTCCGCCTTACCAAGGACATGGCGCAGAAGTATTACTCTGATCTGTTCGAGTGACTTTTTTCTTCTTTGTTATGAAATGGCCCCTACTGCTGCTCACGGTTCATCTTCTGCATGCCGAAGAACGCGCTGCGAGCGCAAAGCCATCCGATTCTGATGAAGCTGCCTACCCCGCGATCGAACGCATGATCGAGGTGATGGAGACCATACGCCAGCGGCATCCCGACGTGGATCAACTCACCTACGATCGTTTGGTCAATCATGCGCTGGAAGGCATGCTCTCTTCCCTCGATCCGCACTCCTCCTACATTCATCCTGAAATGGCGGCAGCCATGAAAGCTCATGAGAACATTGATCCCCACATCGCTTCCTTGGGGATCACCATTGGCGTAAGGGACGGAGGACCTTACCTATCCGCTCTCACCACCCAAGGCCCTGCTGCGAAAGCAAATGCCACGCTCAACGCGCAGATCTTGCTCATCGATGGCAAGGATCCAGCAGGCATGGATCTCTCGCAATGGGTCAAATTACTGCAGAAAGCTCCTGGTGAGACCACCACACTGCAGCTCAAATCCCTCACCGAACCGAAGCCCTACGAGATTTCCGTGACCCATGTGCGCGTCGAGGAAAAAGCCCTCACACATGCCCAGTTGCTCGATGGCGGACCGAAGATCGCCTACCTGCGTCTCGCCCAGTTTTCCAGTGACTGCCACAACTTGGTCGAAAAAGCGTTAGACGATCTGGAAGATCAGGGAGCAAAAGGCATGATTCTCGATCTTCGTGGCAATGGAGGCGGTGATCTCCACGCCACCATACAGTTGTTAGGTCTTTTCCTACCACCAAAAACCACGGTCGTCACCGTCCGCACTCGTGATCCGAAAGACTGGGAAACCCATGTCACGTCTGAGCAGAAACGCCGGGAGCGGAACTATCCTATCGTGGTGCTGATCGATCGCATGTCTGCTTCAGCATCAGAACTGACCGCCGGTAGTTTGCAGGACCTCAAGCGCGCCACCGTCATCGGCGAAACCTCTTACGGCAAAGGATCCGTGCAAAACATCATTCCGATGAACAACGGCACGGCGCTACGTTTGACCATTGCCACCTATCACACACCATCTGGGCGAACCCCGCATGGTGTAGGTATCACACCAGATGTCGCCATTCGCTTCAGCGAAGCCGATCGCCAAAACTTCCCTCTCAGCCTGGTGAAGAACACTCTCTCTGTCGAGCAACAGAAAGCGCTCGAGGCCTGGCAGGATCCTTGTCTGCGCGAGGCATTGAAAGTGCTTCGCCCATGACATTGAATCCCATAGCGATCAAGTTAGGGGCATGATGTCATGTTGAACAAATCCATCGGAGTCTTCGCAGATGCCTAGAGATCAACGAACCTTCACGAATCCGATGCCGATGAATTCCCGCAAGAGTGACGTTTGAGGCAAAAAAGGCATTGTTTCACGACGGATTTCACGGATGAAAAGGCGGAAACGGGTATGAAGGAAAAGAAAAAGTTTCATGTGAGGGGGATTCCGCTGAGATAGAGGAGTGATTACGAATGATTCATCCATCCGTGTATCCGTCGGATCCCGATCCAACTTCCTAGGCCTCATGCGTCGCGTATGATCATCGCACCGCTGTTTTCCTGGCATAACATCAGATCCCTATAAAAAGATGTTGTATCGCATGGCTCCGCCATTTACGGAGCCTCAACGATGAGCACCCCTTTCATCACCCGCCAGTGACCGGGAAATGTGCAGATGTAGGGGTATGAGCCTGGAGTCGCAGGTGCTACGAAGTTGAGTTCGGCTTTGCCATTGGGCTCCACAAGCGGGGTGGCGTGAAGAATTTTCGGCGAAGCGGGCAGATACGATTGTGCCATGCCCTTCGGATCTGCAGCGAGTTTGTCAGCGAGCTCCCCCACTTCCTTTTCCGCGCCTCGCTCGATCAACACGAGGTTGTGCGTCATGAGATCGGGATTCTCGAAAATGATTCGCACTTTTGCACCACTCTTCACTCTTAACTCGCGCGGCGCGAACTGCATCTGGTTCGGCACCGCCTGAACTCGAAGCGCGTCGTGATCTTCGGCATGTTGTTTCTTCCATTCATCGGTGAAAGCGACGAGTTGCGCTTCATTTGCCGCGATCTGAGCGCCCTCCAGCAAACGGCCCAGAGGAGTGAAAAGATACACCGCAGGCGGCGCACCACGGAGCTTGCGATAAGTGATTTCCACAGTATTCAGCCCGGATTGCAAAGCCAATCGAACCTGTTGCTGGCTCGACCACTGCGAATCAAACGAAAGCACCTGAACGCCATTGAGCGAAACATCAAGAAAACTGTATTTCACCGAGAGTATCGCAGGTTGATCGCTGGCACTGCGGACAAAGGTGCGGAATTTGCCACCGCCGAGGTTTTCCCAATGCTTGATCTGCGTTTCAGGCTGAATCTCGAGCACAGGAACACTGCTGCCAAGACGGGCAGCCGTGCCGTGCGTAAGTGACGCAAGCATGGCTTTGACGTGCGGGTTATTCTCGGCATCGAAAAAGCGAATCAGCGGCTCGACCTGCGAAAAATCGCGCCTGAGGCGGGCGATAGCGTTGACCACTTCCATGCGCACACGCGGATCGGGGTCCTTAGCGGATGATTGTAGCAGCTCGGAAAAATCGGGCAATTTCCGAACTTGCAACGCCACCAGTCTCACAGCTGCCGCACGGTGGAGCGGAGATCGGGATGAAAGCAACTCACGCAATAGCGCGGGACGAGTTTCTCCCAGTCCCTCGCATACGAACAAGGCTTCCAACACCGACTGGTCCTCATTCTTCCTTCGGGAAATCCAAGCATCCACGGCAGCCAGTGCAGGACGACCGATTTTCCGCAGCGCGATTCTTGCGTGATGTCTCACGATGTCCTGCGGGTTTGATAGCAATTCGCACAGCTCCGCCGCGCTCGCTCCTTCGATCTTGGGCCAATCCTTGACCACAGGTTTGCCCTGATGGACGACACGCCAGATGCGTCCTTTCGTGTGGTTCCACCGTTGATCACGCATCGGGTTTTGCGCATGACCGATGATGGCACTGGAAAAATCGGAAACATAGAGCGCACCGTCGAAGCCGAAATTCATATCGACGGGCCGGAACGCGGGATTCTCCGAGGAAACCAAATCCAATCGCCCGCTACCTGTCACCAGTCCCTTGCTGTAGTCGCACTTGGTGAGCGTCACCACATAGGGTCCCAGCAGCACCCCGTTCGCGAGCCCCTGCTGGTATTCATCAGGAAAGTTCGGGCTCGAAACACTCGTCACACCACTGCCCTTGCTGTAGTTGATGACATTTCCCAAACCGTATTTGTGATAGACGCCCAGCGGGGTCCAAGGAAGCGCCAAACCATCGAGCACATGACCACCGCCATACATCTGAAACACGTTCCCAGTGCGATCGAAGGTGATACGCCATGGGTTCGGTGTCTCACTCTGCCACATCGATTCGATGCGCCCGCTTTTCGGATCTTGTCGATAGGTGGTGGAGTCAAATCCGCGATGCACGCCATACGGTGTCTCGAGTTGAGAACGATGGAAAACGCCATCGGCAAACCATACTCCGCCCACCGGATCCGTAGCTACCATTCCTCCATGATGGGAATCAGTTACATCGAGACCACGCAGCGACTCTTTTTTGGTATCAGCACGCCCGTCACCATTCGTATCCCGCATGAGCCAGTGGCGTGACTGCTCTCCAATCAGCACGCCATGCTCGGTGAAAGCAATGCCATCGAGAGCATCAAAGCCTTCGGCAAAAGTCGTGCATTTGTCGGCTTTGCCGTCCCGATCCGTGTCTTCCAGCACGATGATTCGATCCTCCTGCGGTTGACCGGGCACCGTGTGAGGAAAACTCGGCATCGTCACTACCCACAGTCTGCCACGCGCATCGAAGGCGATCTGCACCGGTGCCCTCAATTCGGGGAATTGCTCCTCAGACGCAAAAAGATTGAGCGCGTAGCCATCGGCGACTTTCAGGTCTTTTTGCATTTCTGACGGTGATTTCACAACGCCCACGCCACGATTGTAACCCGGCTTGGTGACCGGCGGCAAGAGAGCCAAAGCAATGAAGGGAGCATCGGAAAATTTCGCAGAAGAGTGCCTCGCCAGTTCATGCACGAGAGCATCGGCTTTCTCGATGCGTTTGAGATACAGCGGTATTTCCGCGGCACGCTCCTCGGGACGCTTGCGAACACCGTAATACAACACCCCGTTTTTTGGTCTCACAACCTCAGCTGTGTAATACGCCAACTGCGATGCCGCTGCAGCGACTTCTTTCAGGCGGGCCGCATCGACAGAAGCCGCCTTCTCGCCCGCTAGTGCAACGGCCAAAATGCGTGCCACCATGGCATGCCCCGCCTCATGGAGATGAATGCCATTCGAAGTCAATGCCACAGAACTCCGCGAGGTAGGTCCGAACAAATCGACAAAACCGATACCCCGCATCGTAGCGATCGCGGCAATGGCATCGGCATAGAGTTTCACATCCTCTCTTCGTGCCGCACCCTTACCGCAACAGGAGCAAGGCATCGTAGCGGTCACAGCCGCAGGCGCCGCATCACACTCCGTTGCCACGGGAGACAGCAGCACGAATGACGCGCGCGGATGAAGTCTGGCCAATTGATCCAGATGCCCCGCGAGCGCCTTACGAAACGCGGGCAAGCCTGCCGCACCTGCAAATGATTCGTTCAGCCCATAGCCGAGCACCACGACGTCGGCCGGCCATGCGGCGAGCAATTCTTTCATGTGAGCCGCATAGCCCTCAGCTCTCATGCGGTTGGCCACTTCATCCCCCGTCCATGCGAGACTGCGGAAATGCAGCTTTTTTTCAGGCATGGCCAGATGAACGCGCGCCTCCATTTCCCCATGCTCTAACAAACGTTCGACCATGGCGTTGCCATAAAAAAGAACCGTCGCTTCCTTCGGAGTCATCACATCTAGCACTTGCGCCATGGCAGTCATGGAAAGAACGGCTAACCATAACGATGTGCGGCAGAGAAAAAAGTGCGAGAACAGTGCGAAAATGCTTGGGGTTTTGTTCATGGGACGGATCAAATGAATTCCGTGCCTACGAATCAGAATACATCGATCTTGCATCGATGACAAAACGGGACGAAAGAGTGTCTCACACTAGGCCGAACTTCATCGCCTTGGCGACGGCGCCGGAAAGATTGTGCACCTGCAGCTTCCCGTAGATGTTGCGCACGTGACTATCGATCGTGTGATAGCTGAGATTCATGGCGCGGGCGATCTCCTTTTTGATCATTCCTTTCGAGAGCATCACTAGAATTTCGCGCTCCCTCTCCGTGAGATCCACATCCGGACTCTGCGGTGGCGCGATGCTGAATGTCGACAAAATCATCCTGGCAATATGACTGTTGAGCGGAGCACCGCCATCGATGACTTCACGAATCCCGCGCATGATGGTTTCCAGGCCATCCGCCTTGAGCAGATAGCCGTCAGCACCGGCTGCCAGCGCCTGTAGCACCACGGGTTTGTTATCATACACCGTGATCACAATAATTTTCGCCTGTGGCATGATTTTTTTCAACTGGGGAATACCTTCTACGCCATGCATGCCAGGCAAACCTAGATCAAGCAGAATCACGGCGACCTCCGAGATCGAGGATGACACACTCAGCAACGCCTCAATTGAGGAGAAGCAGTAATCACAACATAAGTCGGATTGCGAACGAATCGCCATTTGCAGGGTTTTACGATAGTTCGTGTGATCTTCGATTAAGCATATCTGCGGTGTCTTGACATTCATGGTGTGTGAGAGGTAAGAGGAAAATCAAGTCGCAAGCATGTGCCCTTTCCGCGACTAGTCTCGACTTGCAGCTTTCCACCCAACGAGGTGGCCCGCTGATGAAGAGTGAGCAAACTTTTCGCATCGTCATATTCGAAGCCCGCGCCATCGTCCTCAATTTCCAAAATCATTCGTTTTTCTATTATCAATAAACGAATCATAATCATACGGGCAGATGCGTGTTGGATCACATTGTGAAGCGCCTCTTTGAAATAGAAAATGAAGTCACGCCTCTGCAGCGGACCGAGTTCGAGCAGATTGATGGCTTCAAGATGCCACTGATGATCACAGAGCATAAGGCTGGCAATATCACGCATTCTTTCGACCAGCGGACGTCGGGTGCGATCTGCAAGGGTGAGATCGACAATCTCTCGCAAGGACAGCGAAGTTTCGGTCGCGAGACGCTTGACTTCTTTTAGGGTGCTGTCATCTCCCGTACCAGAGCCCTGAGGCAAATCGGCCAAGAGCGAAATGGTTGCCAGATTGCTGCCAACCTCATCGTGCAAGTCACTGGAGATGGACATACGCAGCTCCTTGATTTTTTTCGCGTTGTGCAAATGACTGCGTCGCAACATCAAAACGAGTGATGCGATAATGAGAGATAATATCGCGATCAACACGCTGTTGGCGATATGACGCGAACGGCTATCAATCGCAGCGATTTTCCTCGTGAGAGCATCGTGCTCCACCATAAGATCAAAACGCCGTGACAGCCCCAGAATCCAATCAAAGTCGGATATGATGCGACCGGAACTGGTATATCCGTCATTGATGCCTTTTCTGCTCCAGACGCGCTTGGAATCATGGGGAATCGAGTCGTAGCCGTCATTGCTGATGACTGGGAAGTGCAGGGCGATGTTGTTACTGGCATCGCGAATTTCCCACTCGGAAATCAGCACGCGTGGAATCGTCAGAACATCAGGCTGGTCCGGTTTTTCCACGACCAAACGAACATAACGAGCCCTGCTGCGCGGAATGGAAATATCAAACACATTGTAGCCGGGATTGGGAATCATGTCATTTCCCGAGTTCCAGACGACCACGGGCAAATCATCCGGACCAGAACGTATTTCCATACGCATCTGCTGTGGAAACCCGAAGCCCGGGCCTTTGATCGGTGAATCACCGCGCGCGCCGAACAAGCGGAAAGAATCGAATTCACGCAACTCCCCCAGATCAATTTCAATCCAAGGGCTCTGCTGACCGATGATCTGCAAATCCGAGTGCCAACCGAGGCTCTCCCCCACATTCCCCTTTTCGGGGGGGCCCAGTGGTGATTGCATATCCGTGAGATAGCGAATGTTCCATCCCGACTCACCGTCAATGCTATAAGCGGCCTTCAATTCAGCGGCTGATGCACAATTCACCCCATGATCAAAGGCTAGGCACTCCGCCAAGGCAAAACCGCGGACATTTTTTTTATCCTTCAATTCAGGAAGATCCGTAGGAATCATTCGCAAACTGCGCAGATGGCAGCGCGGGAAATTCAATAACAAGGGATCACCCCAGCGGAGATCCAATCTTGTATCACCCACCTCCGCGATGCGCACGGATCGTCCTTGCACATCGATCGCATCGACCACAAAACTTCGGGGAAATCCGTAATTCGCAAAAACTCCGCTTTGTGTATTGATGCGTGTAGGGATCAACGCCAAAGCGTCCAGCCACTGCCCCGAGGGCCATGACAATTCAATCCAATTTGAGCGTGAATCCGTCGTGAAATCCGAATGATATCCATGCGTGCCACGAGCATCTTGATCAGAAGCACGAGGAAGACCACGGATTTCACGGTCGACCTCCACCATCCTTGTTTCAAACTGAGACAAATCGGTGAATCGCATCGCAGCCCAACGGGCGATCCCTTGAACTTTGGGCACCGCTTCCCCATGCGCGGACAAGCCAAAAAAGAGGAAAACCGATATCAGTGATCGCAACATAAGCTGGGGATTTTCTCAAGATGACGCACCAAACCCATCGCTTGGCCATCGCGGCAAAGTGCCACGAACCACGATAAAGGTAAAACCCAAAAAACCACGCGAATGCGTTATGGCACGGCCCATCCGCAAGCCTTACATTTGTTTTTTTGCGGAAACGATTCCCGTTTTCTATAAACCCACATCGACGATGAAATCACAATTCAATCTCACAGCATCCATTCTGGTGATTTTTCTCACCCATGCTCCAGCGGCCACATTCACTTGGGACACAGTTGCAGGAGATTCCGCGCTGACAGGTGGCAGTGGAGCATGGGACAACACCAATGCCCTGTGGTCAGAGGACGCCGGTCTCAGCAATGTGACATGGCCATCTGTGCCAACTCTCAATGACGACGCTGTATTTGCCGGAACCGGCGGTATCGTATCCGTGGCAGCGGGTGGGATCACGGTCAACGATATCGCTTTTCAAGTGGAAGGCTACAGCATTCAAGGCGAGACTCTCTTCTTGAACGGTGCAAGCCCGACGATTGCAGCCAATGCCAATGCCTCGATTAACTCCATCATTACGGGATCCTCCGGTCTCATCAAAACGGGAACAGGCAATCTAACACTGGAAGGAGCGAATACCTACACAGGCACGACGACAATCGGCGCAGGATCGCTTGTTCTGGGAACGGGGGCGAGCCTCGCATCCTCAGGGAATCTATCCATCACCGGCACAGCTTCATTTAACGTTGGTGGAAACACGCAAACTCTCGCCAACTTGTCAATTTCCGCATCATCGAATAACACAACCGCGACACTTTCGAACGGAGCGCTGACTCTTGACGGGGCGTCTGCCTTGACAGTAGCACCGGGCGTAACGACAGGATCTCGCACGGCGGAAATCGATGCCAGCGCTCTAAGCAGTCTCACCATCAACAAGCCTTCTCAAAGTATTACCATCGGAGGAACAGTTAACGCCGCATCCCCCGGGAACTACGGAATGTTGAAACTCAGCAGCACAACGAATACGATAACGGCAGCAAACTTGAACATCGGCACAACAAGTGGCGCCAATGCGAGCGGTGTGATCAACAAAGGGGACATGGAACTCGGCACAACGAATACGATCTATGCCGACAACTGGACTTTGGGCAACACACGAGACGGTGGCATCGTTCGTTTTCGTGCAGGCTTAACCAATCCTACGGCCACGCTGCGCGCATCCAACGGCACAAGCCCTGTTACCAAAATCACGATTGGCCAAAATGGCGCCGGTTCTACAGGAGTAGGCACCTCCAGCCTTGAACTCGCCAGTGGAGCAGTGGACATCCAAGCTAATGAAATTGTTGTGTCGAGAGGATACAGCGGCTCGGGGAGCGCCAATGGTCCAGCGGTCAATGGATATTTCTCTTTCGGTGGTGGAACCGTTACTGCCGGCACAGTGTGGCTCTCCAAAAATGAAGCCGGTGGCAGAAATACAACGAACACCTCACACCTGTATCACCTAGGAGGCAATGCGAAAATCAACAGCTTGGTCTTTGGACAAACCACCCATACTGGTGCTGTGACCACCTCCACCACAGCTGCCACATTCAATGCTCAATACACGTTATCTGCGGGTGAACTTCGCGCAGCAGAAATCAAAGCGGGCACTGGAAGTTTCTGGACCTCCACAACACGCCGAATCAATTTCAATGATGGCACCATCGGCAACTATGACTCGTCAACGGATCTCACCATCAATGGAGTAACTGGAACAGGCGGAAGTATCGCTATTGTTCTGGGCTCCTCTGGCACGCCCACATTTCATGCTGACGCAGGCCGGATTGTTACGGTGGGCGCATTCACCGCAGTCTCGGGAGCAGGCTCACTGACAAAGACCGGTGCAGGTCAGCTCACCATCGGAAGTGCCGCTACGTTCAGTGGCGACACGAAAGTCATGGCAGGAAGTCTTCTCGTGACCAATGGTAGTGCATTGGCTAGTTCTACGCTCGATCTAACGGAATCCAATCTTGGCAATGTCTCATTTGACGGAGTCACAGCAGTGACCATGGGAGGCATCAAAGGTTCTCGATCTCTATCCTTGCTCAATACCGCGCAAAACGCTGCCTCACTGACAGTAGGACAAAACAATCAATCCACTGTGTATACCGGAGCCATTACAGGCAGTAGCGCGATTCGAAAAATTGGCAATGGAATTTTGGAATACGACCCAGGTAGCGGACACAGCTCCACTTTGGCAGGCTTGAATGTGTCCGGCGGAACCTTGCATCTCAAAACCGGAACATTCGCGGTGACCGGATCCGCAGCTACATCAGCTCCCGACAGCATGAGTGGATTGATTGTTTCGCGAGGTGGAACACTTCGCGTCGATGGTGCGAACATCACGGCCACAGGAGGCAGCTATGTCTTTACAGCCGGTAATACACTGGGCGGAGCGAATCAATTCATTCTCGATTCCGGAACTTTTGATGCCGGCTTGCTCGAAGTTTTAAATGCCTATGGTGCAACCGGCACTTTTACCATCAACCAAGGACAATTTTCCGCTGGAGAATTCCGTGTTTCCCAATCGGCGACAGGAACCGTAAATCTCAACGGCGGAGTTCTTCGAGTTACGAGAATCAAGCACAGCAACAATGTTGAAATTGTCAATCTGAACGGTGGCACCCTGCAAGCTCGTGCTAGTGTAGGTGACCTTATCACGGCGGAAATCGACAATGTATGGGTCAAATCCAACGGCTTCACGGTTGACACGAACGGCTTCAACGCAACCATTCCCAAGTTGTTGGCTGGTGATCCTGGCTCGACAGGCGGAGGTCTTACAAAGATCGGCGCTGGCATGCTCACCTTGACAGCTGCCAATACCTACACCGGCAACACCCGGGTGAATCACGGCGAATTACGCGTGAACGTCGATCACAGTTCCGCTACCGGCAACGTACTGGTGGGTGACGGTGAAGGATCGGTAGGCTCGGCGATTCTCTCGGGAAGCGGCACGCTCGGCGGAGCTATCATTGTCCATACGGACGGAGCAATCGCACCCGGAAACGGAATTGGTCAATTGAATACTTCGTCGAACGTTACCGGAACAGGCAGAATTGCCATAGAGTTGGACGGAGCAACAGCGGACAGATTGGAGATTAGCGGCAGCGGAACAATCGATATCTCCGGTCTCAATCTGCAACTCACAGTAGCCGGCACTCTCAGCACGACACCGTATGTGATCCTTGATTCCGCAACTCCCATCAGCGGTAGCTCGTTCGCATCCGTCAGTGGCTTACCAGATGGTTACCGGATTGTTTACGATACCAATCTGCATCAGGTGCGCATGGAACAAAATCCACCCACCTCGGGCTTCTCGACATTTGCGGAAACTATCACCGATGCAACCAAGCGGGCCCGATTGGCCGATGCCGATGGCGATGGCATCAACAATTTGCTAGAATACACCCTTGCAGGAGATCCCAACGTCGCCAGTTCAGGGATCCTACCAAACATTTCGCAAACCGATGCCCATTTCATTTTCCGATTCAAACGAAGCGACGCATCGGAGAACGACGTGACACAAGTCTTCCAATGGAGTACCAATCTACAAGATTGGAATGATATCGCGCTCGGCACAACGTCTGCAGGCAATGTTGTAAACACCGAAAACGCAGCGGAAGCAGACGATATCACCATCTCGATTCCGAAATCCGGAAACACTAGGATTTTTGGACGATTGAGAGTCGTGACACCCTGATCGGTAACCGCACACACATCACGAAACTGATTGTGATTCTCCCTCCCCAAAAAAACGCTGCCTAGGTTTGCGGAATAGGGAGAAAAAACGATTGCCGTCACTATCGAAACACATCATTTCGATTGAATTGATCGATAAAAAAACAGAGAGGAAACGCATGTTTCCTCTCTGTTGTAGCTAGGGATTGATATTTATTTTGCGATGTTCAGCAATTCCACATCAAATACGAGCAGACCAGCAGGGGCACCGGGAGGCGGGTTTTTGCCGTAGGCTAACTCAGCGGGAATCCAGAATCGGCGTTTTTCGCCCTCTACCATCAATTGCACGCCCTCACTCCAACCGGGGATCACACGATTGAGCGGAAAGGTGGCTGATTGACCACGAACCACAGAGCTATCAAACATTTGGCCATCCGTGGTCCATCCGGTGTAGTGAACCGTCACATTGTCCGTCACTTTCGGGCGAACCTCGCCAGTCCCCTTGGTCAGGACTTTCGACGCCAATCCGGATGTTGTTTTTTCCGCATCGGCAGGTGCTGCCTTCACATCTTCTGGCACCGGTGGTGGTTTAGGTGCCACCTTGATGGACAGCAATTCCACATCAAACACCAGCGTGCCACCAGGACGACCACCGCCAGGATTTTCTCCGTATGCCAGATCGGCAGGAATCCAGAATCGACGGATTTCTCCTTGGGTCATCAATTGCAGACCTTCGGTCCAGCCCTTGATCACCTGATTCAGCGGGAAGCTCGTGGGTTGACCACGATCCAGCGAGCTATCGAATTTTTTCCCATCCGTGGTCCAGCCACAATAGTGCACCGTCACCGTATCTGCGGCGGCAGGTTTTTCGGTTCCGGTTCCTGGTTTCAAAACCTTCGAGGCCAGGCCCGTCTTGGTTTTCTCGGCATCTGCGGGTGCTGCTTTGACGTCAGCGGGTGTTTCAGTAGTCATGGTGAATGGAGCTTTGTTGTCCTCGGCCAATGCGGAGGTAAGTGGCAGGCATGTGAGCCCGATCAGGGTGAGTGGAAGGATGCTTGTTTTCATTGGAGTGGAAGGATATTTCTTATGGTAGCACCTTGACGCGGATGTTTTTGTAAAGCGTGGTGCTGCCTTTGTCGTGGGCCTGGATGGCGAAGGTGCCGCCCTCGGGCAGAAGCTTGGTGGTGGAGGCCTCGGTTTTGTAGCTGACGAGTTCCTTGTCATTCACTGTGACGGTAACATGACCGTCCTTGACGAGTATCACGTATTTCATCCATGTATCGTCTGCAAATGGCACAAGATTTTTTACGGTGTTGTAGAGACCACCGGATTTCTGCGGATCTTTTTGCGTATTGTTGACCTGGATTTCGTAACCGCTGGGCCAGCCTTTGTCCTGGAACACGGTGTGAATGAACACGCCGCCGTTCGAGTTCTTGCGGGTCATAACATCCATGCGCAGTTCGAAGTTCTTAAATTTACCACCGTTGACCTTGCCCTCGTAAAAGATGTGACTGCAATCGCCATTAGCGCGGATGGCACCGTCCTCGATCGCGAACGATTCTGGCACACGGTTGATTTTCCAACCGTCGAAGGTTTTTCCATCAAACAAAGAGACAAAACCTTCCTCCGCACCAGCGGCCAGCAGGCAGGAGGCGAAACAAGCACCAACAAACGAAAGAAGTTTTTTCATGTGTGATAGGCTTACGAGGATTCCGCGCAGCCGACAAGGGAAAATGTCCCCGTGAAGATGAATTCCGAATCGGATTTTTCGAATATCTCCCCTAGGTATGCGAAAAACATATCTCATCACTAGTGCTCCTATGCCTGAGTGGAATCAATCATGACATGGTCTGGAACTGGAATGTCTCGAATCTTTTGAAGTCCGTTGGATTCAAAGTAGATATTTCCCGGATGCCTACCGAGCAGCCGTGTTCACACCGACCCTAGCCCAAGAAAGGCGAAAGCCGCTAACCCTTGAGGATTAACGGCTTACATTGGTTGCGGGAAGAGGATTTGAACCTCTGACCTTCAGGTTATGAGCCTGACGAGCTACCTGGCTGCTCCATCCCGCGATTACCTTGTTGCGCCTCTCGGCGCGGGAAAGAAGACTAACTTTTTCTATTACATAAAAGCAAGACTTTTTTGTATTTTTTTCGCGGGCTGCATTTCCGTAGCGCCCTTACGCAACCAGTTCCGCACCTTTGTCCTGATGTTTCCTCAGCCTCGGCATCAATAGTCCCGCCGCAATCAACGCACAAAGCCCCACCACCATGGCGTAGCGAGTCTTTTGCTCACGCTCCAGGCTCAACTGGAGATGCATCGGTTTTCCACCGTCGACCTGGATGCTGCGACCGAATGTCAGCATCGAGCCGCGCTCGGGGACGCTGATTTCCAGGCCCGAAGGAGCCGGCTCAACGGCGAGTTGCTGATTGACGATGCGTTGAGCAATGACCTGGAGCGCGGCATTTTCATCCGCGGTGTTGCCTTCGATGAAACGATCGAACTGCTTGGGATCGTAATTCGATTTTCCCTGTAGCAGTGGATTTGCCAGTGCAGCTTGCTCCAGTTGCTGATTGTAAGCACCGGATTGCGACTTGTTATCGAGAAACAATTTCTGGCGCCGGGTGTTGAGACCCAGCACAGCTTGTTGGGTTCTCAATTCCCGCAACTGCACTCGGGCATCCTCGTTCGAGGCCTCATCGAGCAATCCATTGCGTGCAGCATTGCCCAGCGCTATGGAGGCTTTTTCTTGGTCGCCCTGGCTGATCCAGTTGCTAGCCTGATCAAACAAGGCAATCGCCTCGGCCGAACTGTTAGCCTTACGGGTGTTGACGTAATCCTCGTAGTTTTCCAACCGGAAGGATCCCACGCGATTCTCCATCTTCCACTCGAAATCTCCATGGTAGTCGCGCAAACGCCAGCCATCGGGAATCAGCACACGCCACGAAAGATTTTCCATAGGCACATTCAACGAAGGTCCCTCCAGTTTCATCGTTTCTCCCGCAGCAGCGGCATAGACGAAACGAACGGTTGCCGGCGCAAGGGAGTCGGCAGCAGGGAAAACATAGAACAACCACTCTTCACCTTGTCTGACCAGTGATGCACCTTCATCGTTTACGAGAACGTTGTATAGATCAGCACCGGACGGTAAACGCAAACGCAATGTCCCTTTTTCTGCCACCCTCACCTCCAGGCGCACGGCCGTGAGAGTCTCGCCGCGCGAGGAAATCAGTGTGGTGAGTTGTCCCTGATCGACACGCATTTTTTGAATGTCGGCCAAGCGATGTCGCTGGAACGATAGCTTCAGTGCTTGATCGGGATTGGTGACCTTGAATGACAATGCGGGCGATACGACAGTGCGCAATTTGGGCATCGCAACCTGGATCGCAGCCCAATCGTGCGCGGCCCACCCCTCAGGCAGGGAGCCGTCCACACTGATCTCCATGCGCCCTCCGGAGCGGACCGCTGAGTAATAGGCGACCTGCCGCGCATCCGGCAATCGAACCGGCTCTAACAAAACTTGAGAACCATCACCAAGTTGCTGCTGAAATTCCAAATCGACCACCGTGTTGCCCGAGACACCGCGTTGGAAACGGATTTCCCAAACGTCGCTCTCTCCATTGACCCTTACCAGATCCGCGACATGGGCACCCGAAGCGCGCAATGTGCCCGCAGCCACATCGTTCAAGCCTGGCAAACGCACCCGCACCTGTTTCATCGCCGCGTTTTCGATCTGATAGACCAACTGCAACTTGGTGCTCAACTGCCCCTCGCGCAGAGTGGATTCGTGAAACACCTGTGCGGTCACCCAGGGTTCCAATTCATCGACCGATAGGCCGATTTTCCAATCCTTTTGTAGCAATCGGAACGCCATCGCGCCCATCCGCATCGCGGCCCGTGATTGTGCTTGAGGGGCATCTGACAGATCGCGTGGGTCCAGAGGGGAAACGCGTTCGCGCTCCACCACTCCCAGACGCATCCCCTGCTCCGGCACGACGATCAACAATCCTGACTCACGGGTCGCCTCCCGCAGCACCAGACGCGGTATCTGCCACGAAGACTGAGGTCCGGTCGCAGGGCCGACAAAAGCAAGTTGAAACTGCTGACGTCCCATGGTGCGACCCTGCAAATGCAATGTCATCAGCCTTACACCATCCGACTCCGCTTCGGTCCAATGACTCAGGGCTGCACCCGATGCGCTCTCCAGCTCCAGTCCTCGTGGAACTTCGAGAAGAAGGCGGAACATTCCGGCACGAGTGATTGAGACGGTGAGGTCCGTTGATAAAACCATACGGTCATCTCCTAGAGAGAGAACATGACAGCTCTCGGCCCGCATTTCTGGCGCCACAGCGGTGATGCGTGCCTGAAGTGCAGCTTGAGCGGCGCCAAAGCGGTAGACCTGTTGCAGCGTGACCAAGGAGCGACCCTGCGCGTCACTGGGCAATAACTTGCCGGGGAAATCTTCGGGGTTCACCGCGACAAGACCCTGGGTGGTGACTTTTTCCGGTTGCGCATCATCACCAAACGCCAGCGCCATCACTCCGACCTCGCTGGCAGCGCCAACAACGCGCAAGGGTTCCATAGAGAGATCCAGTGGCAACGCGGAGGTGCTCCGCTGTGTCTGCACCGTAAACGAAAAAAGCTGTTGCTGCGGCGGATCGATCGAAAGCCTTAATTCGGACCGGTTCGGTTCAAATCGCCATACGCGCACCGGACCGTCAGTCACATCGCTCACAGTGAAGCCTTGCGGCACGCGCAATACCAATTCGGACACCTGTCCTTGTGATGGGCGCACTGTTACTGCGTGCACTCCGTTCACGACACCGGGTAAGGGAATCATTAGCTGTGAGGACTCGACGAAATACACAGGTGCCTCCTTGCTCAAATCGCGCGCGCGCGGCTGAGGCACAATTTGCACGATTGCGGAAGGTTTCAAAAGCAGCATACAACCGCTTTCATTTTCCGATAGATTGAGCAATGGCTCGCGCAATACTGCGGCATCGGACACCCAGTCCCATCCAGATTGCTCCGAACGCAGTGACAACTTGCGAACGGCCGCCATTGCGGTGGGCAGGACCCATGGTTTTTGGTCTCCCGGCAGAGACATTTCAAATTGAGCTGTTGCCGACAACAGACCCGCCCGTTCTGCAATCATCACATACACCGCATTACCGTCTCGCGTTTCCCTCACCAGTCTGAGACCGTCCGACTTGAACTCTCCCAACACGGCGGGCGCTTGCAAAAGGCCGAAACGATCTCCCGATTCTGCCCTGACGGAAATATCCGCGGTTCCGATCAGTCGCTGATCTTTGATCTTGCAGAAATAAAGCAATAGGTCGGCTGATTTTTCAGCATTCTCGCCCAGTGATTGGGCCGGAGCTTGCGTCATCGACCAGCACAAGAAAATCAACACAGAGGCGATCGCGGACGAACGTCGGACACGAACTTTTGCAAGACGAAATCGCATGATGCTCATGACTAGGCAATAGACCGACACCACACCAAAGAAAACCATGATGCCGTTGCGCAAGAACAGCAGAGCCAACGCGATCGACATCACGGCCGCTGCCAGCCACCTACGATCACGTCGCTGCCAACCGCGATGCATGAGCAAGGAACTCAGAGCCAGCAACCACCAGAAGCCAGGCGTAAGAACTGAACCCCAGAACGAATCGTTTTCCATCACAACGCTCATGCGCGCGCCCGCATTCACCACCGGTGCAGCGTATTCAAGAATCGACGGAGTCGTAACAGCGGTGGCATAACCCGTATATGCCAAGCCAGCAGTGATGATGGCGCCAAGCAAGAAGAGCAGCGCGGCACTCCAATGCCAACGCGAAAACAACCACGACAGAGCGAACAACAAGCCTAACAGAATGGCGCTTGCGGAATGACGAGACAGCCACTCGAAACCATCCAACAACAGCGGTTGGCGGACGATTTCCACCGTGCCGCCCACGGGTGTGAGGACGCGACCTTCGTCACCGGTCACCTTCCATTCTCCGATCACCGTGGGTGCCTGCAACACAGGAGCGAGCAGAGTAATTTCACGATCCTCAGTTGCCGAAGAACCATAGCGTAGAACAACTTCCACTGCCTGATTCAGATCGTTTTTTTGTGGCAGTGGCACCACAATCTCAGCGCCGTCCACTCGGGGATTCGCTGTCATACCGTTGACCTTGGTCTCAAGCAACAATGAGCCTTCGGGCAAGATCATGCGCAAGGCCTCACGACGTTTCGACTTCACAAAAAACTTCGCCTCCGTAACCCGTTGGCCGTCGCGGGAAACCTGACTACTGAGTTGCACGAAGTCCACCACCTGCTCCACGGTTTCTCCGGATTTGAACCATTGGAATTTCATACGGATCGAAAAATCCCGCGCGGTGTATTGCCAAGCCGACAGTGTCGGTGCCGTGCTCAAAACGCGATAATCAGGAGGCAATTCGTTAGCCTGCAGAGGCAGCACGTTGCCGCTGTTTTCGGTGACCTGAAAATCCACCTGCAACGGGCTCACCACCTGCACATATCCGCTCTCACTCTGCACACCAAGCGGACGAATTTCTCCGGGTGACATGTCACCACCGGATGCCTTCATGGGTTGCTCGAAACAAAGCAACATGGTGCCGGCACCGAGAAGCGGTCGCGACAATGGCACAACGAGGACATTGCCCTCCCTGCGCCACTCGTGACCGATGTTCTGTCCCGTGATTTCGATGTTGCCGATGCTTTCGGGCACCTGCACACGCCACTCGTTCGCAGGGGCGCCGACCACAAAAAAATTGAACAATACGGAGCCGTAGACTGCGCCTTCCTTGACCGAATAAAGGTGAAAGACATCCGCCTGTATGCTCTGTCCCAATGCTTCCACTTTCATCGAAGCCGACCACGCGGAGTCCTTCATACGGTAGGCCTGCTGCAATCCCTGCCATTGTTTGGGAAAGTATGACAAGGGCACCTCGTTGAGATTGTTCCTGTCATCGCCGCTAATCCGATAGCCCGGCACGGACGCAATGCCCGCGAATCCGCGATGCGATTTCACACCCGGAAAACCAATGCGCGGGAGCTTCCATGCACCGGCTTGGGCGGCTTCGTTTTTTTCCAATCGCAACTGAATCAACTGCCGATCCCTCACGGCGTCGCGAAAAAGAATTTTAAGCGCACGATACCCGCCACCGGATGCGGAAGCCAGTGCATAGTCGGCAACCGCAGCACCCACGCAGGAGACAACGGTGTAGTCCTCGGGCACGAGCAATTCCCACTCGCGCAAGGGCGCCTCACGGATATCGATTTCCACATCGCAATGGATGCGCCGATCGGTTTCAGCAAGCTCATAGACCGTCAGCTCCTGCACCGAGGTTTCCGGTAGCACGTGGTCTGCGCCGATCTGATAGGAATATCCGGCACTGGGAAAACGATACACAAAAGACTGCCGAAGTTGCTTGTTTTCCTGGGGGAATTGCTCGGGCGACAATTGAATCAATTCCTTCGCAGAAAAGACCTCGATTTTTACCGCTCCCTCATTGGCGACACGCAACCATCCGCTGTGACGCAGAGAACCCAGGGGCTCCAAGCGCAAGCCCGCCGCTTTGGCGGGAAAACTTCCCAACGGAGCCTGGAATTCGAGGGACAAACGGCCGACACCAGTCATCGGCCTGCTCAGCTGGACCGCGAGAATGCGTCTGCCCTGATTCTCCGCCACCGTCCAACCCACAACTTGATCGCCGCGCACGCTCAACACCTCTCCGGCTCCATGCAACTGCAGTGAGATCGCCGGAAGTTTGCCTTGAAGAACACGCAGATCGATCTGACTGGTCTGACGAAGCAGTCCGCTGCCCACGCGAATGTCCGTGATCTCCGCACTGGAAAAAAACAAAGCGCCATCCGTCATATCCTGTCCATCACGCCAAGCAAAGTATGCCCTGCCATCGACGGGCAGGAATCCGCGCCACTTGGTATCCTGCTTGGACGGCACCAGAGGCTTTTGCATATCGAACTGTGCGCTGTTCGAAAACCCCTCCAGCCACATGGGCACGACCACACCGGCGGGCACGGAAAAATCCACTTCTCGCAATTCATTGATCTGCGCGACCGATACATCAAAACGAATCTCGACGGCGATATCACCTGCACGATCGGCGATCCAATCGAAGACACAATCACTCTCGCTTTGGCGCAATCGAACATGCCATCCATCTCCGCAAGCCGCCTCGCGCAAAGCGACAGCACCTCGAAAAAGCTCCACGCTGGCACCAGACCGTCTGACCTTGGCCTTGGCTTGAAACAAAAACGATATCGAACGCCGGTCCGCGGCCAGCGTTCCGAGAAGTTGGGCATCGCGGAAATTCACGTCGCCATCCGATGGAGAGAGATCGATCCTCATCTTGGGCTTGCCCGATCCTACAAACCGCATCGGTTCTGCTTTTTCGACAGGGGCAAGATTCTCCACCTCGATCACCCGCAACGATTGAGAAACATTATGAGAAAAAGACACTTCAGTCGTAAAACCCACCGCATCTCCCTGCCCCAACAAGAATACCTCACAGGTTTTCAATTCTGTGCGCGTGGTCAAAAGGCTTTTTACCTGAAGCTCCCATTGCTTGCGTTGCGGGTCAGAGGTGTTGACTTTCACGTCGAGAAAACGCTGCCCTTGGATGTCACGCCGCAGCGACCAGTCGAGCAATCCGTCACCCGTCACTTCGGAAATCTCCCCTTCCCCCGCAATCGATAGGCTGAGCCGCTCCGCCTGGCCCTGATGAAGATCATAGCGAACCGTGGTTGCAGTTTCGATTCGATCAGAGAAGCGGTTGATCGCGACATTCGCATTCGCCGAAAAAAATGTGGGCGCGGGCTTACTGGTCTTGGTCACGGGAACCAGCATCAGACCTTCATCGGATTTCGGCTGTTCTTGGGCGAGCGCGAGTGCTAACAGGCTTGCCATGATGCCAGCGATTGCATTGCGGAGAGAATGTTTCATGATGCTTCAGTCTTGGAGTTGTTGGATCATTTCTAGCAGCTCGCTTACGCGTTGGCTGGAGGAAAAATTTTCACGGACGCGACGACAGGCTTCCTCCACATCTGCAAAGCGGACCAGCGAAGAACCTTCTCCACCTTGCAATTTTTGCGCCGTCAACATCGCCAGACCAGCAAGCTGGAGAGTCGGAGAAGCGCGGTCAAAGGTCGGAGCCGAAGCTTCGTGACGAATCGTCCAATTGCGCTCCATCATCTGCTGCGTGTTTGCGTCACGAAAACGAACGGAAACTTCGCCAATGTCACCCATGCCGTCAGGAAGAAGCTCGACTTGATAGAGTGCTTGTCCCGCCTCGGCCGCTGCCATTTCTGCGGCATCGACACGGTCATTGCGAAAATCCTCCTGCCGGAGGCGGTCTTTTTCAAAACCGATCAACTGGTAGCGACCGACCCTGCGCGGATTGAACTGCACTTGGACTTTAACGTTTTCCGCGGCAGGTCGGAATGCGCCCGCTAGCTGGGTGGCAAACTGCTGCTTCGCTTGTGCGGCATCGTTCATGATGTAGTAGCGGCCATTGCCGTGTCGGGCGAGATCCACCAGAAGCGCGTCATTCAAACCGTCTGTGCCGATGCCCGCGATATCGAAGGCGATGTTTTTCTGTCGCAATTCCTTCACCCACTCGGACAAACGTATGGGATCCGCATTGCCGAGGTTGGCAGCGCCATCCGTCATCAAAAGAATGCGGTTTTGCGTGAGAGGCAACTGATTGCGGCGGGCAATTACCTCGGCGAGTTTGAGGGCTTCTTCCAAATTCGTGCCGCCATCGCTGGGGATGCGGGCCAGCAACTCCCCTACCCGAGGCGCCTCGTTGCCTGGGATTTTTTCACCCAGCAAGCGAGGGGTTCTGGAAAAACCAATCACGGAAACCCGATCCTGAGCCTGAAGCAAAGTTCCCAGTTCTTTCACCGAGGCCAACAAGGTGGCGTGGCGATCGCCACGGCTCATCGATCCCGATTGATCCACCAGCAGGGTAATGTTCAGAGGTTGACCGATCGAGCGTCCAGCCGAAGCAGTGCGCAGGGCGATGCGCAGGAGTTGACGCTGGGGCAGAATAGGATGAGCCGACTGCTCCATCGATGCCGACACCGGTTCACGCGCGGCGGGCAATGGATCGCCATAATCAAACGCGTTGTAAAACTCCTCGACCCGAACCGACTCCGCCGCGGGCCTTTGTTTCTGCATCATAGCGGCCTGAGCAATACGAAACGAATTGTCACTGACGCGCAGAGAAAAAGTCGAATAAGGCTCCAGAGATGCGGATAATTCAGGATTTGTCGGCAGAACCGCGGCGGTAGCCTGTTTTTCGGGAGAGTTAGCCGATTTCTCTAAAACTTTATGATCTAATAATTTTTGTAGTGATTCCGATTTCCTCATCGAGACAAAACCTCGGTTCTTGCCAGCGAACCTGACGTCCACCACACTCGGCGAAGGGGTCGCCGACTCCTTTCCTGATTCTCGTGCTTTTTCATCGGGTGCGCTCAGTTCCCAGGTCTTATCGACCCCAGCGAGCATTTCTGCGCGGGTATGATCATACGAGGCGCGGTAATAATCTTGCGACGCGTCTGTCACTTTTTCCAAACCACGGCGCGCATCGGCATCGTTGGGATTGGCGCGCAGCCCTTCCTCGTAGACTTTTTTCGATTCATCGAATTGACCTAGATCCGCAAGGCCTTGAGCGAGCTGCAGCGATGTTCCGACTGCGGCGGCAGCGATATCACTTTGTTTCCCTGTCGTTGCCAAAACTTCCCCATCATGATCGGCGGGTGCTCCATATTGTGCATCCGCTTCCGCCGTTTGCGTTTGTGAGAGTGTCACCGAGGATGGGCGATAGGCCATGACGGGCTTCGCCGCTTGCGTGGCCAATTCTTTGCGGCCGTAATCCCCAGCGCCATCGATGGAATTTGCTGCGAAAGGATCCATCTTGTTCGATTCGCGGAGCGTTCTTCGCATCGGCTCCGCGGCTATCACAGGATCCGAAAAATCATCCATTTCCGCCTCTCGCATCCGTTTCATCGTTTCGATGACAACACGCGGTGAGGTCGTTGCCTCGCCGGTCATCAAGGCTGTTACAACCAGAAACAAGACCAACAGCGCAGCCAGGCCGGAGATCGCATGCCATACCATGCGGCGAGGACGTTTGATAGATTGCGGAGCGGGTTCCGACGCCCCCATGACTTCATCCAGTTTTCGACGTTTTTCCGCCGAAAGTTTCCACTCCGTCGACGTTTCCGTTGCATGGGCATCCTTCAGGCAATCGTGCAAGGCCAGCATACGACGTTGGAAAACCCGCCACTCGGGATGCTCCGTGCACAGGCTCTCCAATTCGGCTGCTTCAAAGGCCGATGCCTCACCCAGCACCCAGGCGATGATTTTCGCCTCCGTGGCTTCATCGCCCATAGCGCTTAAATGTGAATATTCCTCGTTCATTTCCGTGTTTGTTAACCTTCCCAGCTTTCCAAGCCCATGCGTCGCATGGCATCCGCCATTCCCTTGAGCAAATGATGCAGTTTGTAGCCCACGTTGCTCACCGACAGGCCCGAGCGTTGACTGATATCCTCATAAGAGAGACCGTTCAGATATTTCCAAGAAATCAGTTGTTGATCCTGAACCGACATTTCCGCCATAAGCATGCGCAATACGCCAACCGCTTCATGGCGTCCCAGCACCTGCGCCGCTGAAGGCGAATCGCTGGCCCAATCGACGCCCTCACTCATTGGGGTTTCCCTGCGGTGGTCACGGAGGTGATTCAATGCCATGTTGCGTATGGATCGATACAACCATGCCTTGGGGTGTTCCACCTCCTGCCAATGCTCATGCAGGCGCAAAAACGCCTCTTGCACGAGATCTTGAGCGGTTTCGAGGTGTCCCACCACGCCAAAGGCAAAACGCAGCAGGGCCGATTCCTCGGAATCGAATAAAGACCTCAAACTGGCGCGCTCCCCCGAAGATACGATCTCGCCCGCCGACTCATGAGTCGCGGCACGGGAGAAAACATTGGGAGAGCGTTGATCCATCACGGTTGCTGGGTTGAATCCATGGTCTTACAGTTATAAAGACACAGCGCCGAGGAAAACCTTAGAAATTTTCCGAGAAAAAACTAGGGGGCTGGTGTGCAATTATGGTTGCGATGAGGAACAGGAAGAGATTAACTACCCGCCCGCCCTTGCGCGAACATGCATTTTTTGACCGCACCATGATTGAAAACCTTCGCAAATATCCCGGCGTCATCATCGCCGCTCTCGTCGCTGTGTTCATCGGATTCCTGCTCATGGACTCCGAGCGCTTTTTCCGCCAATCGGGCGCCAACAGCATTTCCGTCAATGATGTGAGCTACGACATCAACGAGTTCCGCCGCATCGGTCCGAGCTCGCGCAAGCTGGGAGAGCAGATGTCCTCTTATCAGTCGCTGGATCTTTATCGCTTCATCAATGCCCTTACGGAAACCAAATCGACCAGCGAGGACGCGGCCGAAAAAAGTTTCTTTGTCAATCGACTCCTGCTCCAGCAGGCCGGTCGCGATTTTGGAATTCAGCCAGGTGACGCGGAAATCCAAGCATACATTCGCGAGCGCTCGGTGTTTGCTGACTCCGATCCCACCAAGCGTGGCACCAAACAATTCAATCAGGAAAATTATCAAAATTTCATCCGAAACGGCCTCGGCAAAAGCGGACTCTCGGAAGCCGACCTGTTTCTGTTGATCAAAGATTTTCTCACTTATGAAAAACTCCAAACATTGCTCGGTGGAGCGATCGCGGTAAATCCCGACGATGTGAAGCAGACGTATCAGGCGATGTCACAAAAAGTCGCAGCAAGCTATGTGACCCTGCCTCTCGCGGATTTCACATCAAAACAACAACCCACGGAGCAGCAAATCAAAGAGTATTGGGAGCTGCGCAAGGACAGTTTCAAAACCGAGACGCGCCGCAAGTTTTCCTACGTGATCGGCAAGCCGCAGTATCCCCAAGGAGCGGAGAAAGCGCCAGAACCACCCAAGCCCGCCAAAGCAGGTGACCCCGCGCCCGAACCATCGGCGGAAGACAAGGCCATATTGGAAAAACGCCGCAAAGCCGAACTCGAAGTCGCTGCCAAGATGGACGACATCCTTGCCGCCATCGAAGCCAGCAAAGGTGGTGAATTTGAAAACGCGGTCAAAAAAGAAGGCTGGGAAATCCGTGTGACCGACCTCTTTACCGCAAGCACGATTCCGGATGTTCTTCTTCCGCTGACACCGCGCAAGACCAGAAAAACTCTTGCCCAGCTGCTATTCGACCTCAAAACCACCTCGGATCCGATTTCGCAATTCACTTCCAGCTTCCCAGTTGGAGAGGCCGATTGGTTCATCGCCAGACTCGACTCCGAGGAAGAGTCGCGCGTCAAAACTTTCGAAGAAGCCAAGGAAGAAGCGACCAAACAATGGGTCGAAGAAAAAGGCAAAGAGGCGCTTAAAACAGCCGCCGAGGAATTGAAGAAAAAAATCGAGGAAGCCATCAAGGCAAACAAATCTTTTGCCGATGCCGCGAAGGATGCGGGTCACACCACAAGCTCGTTGGGACCGGTCGGCAATGGCGAAACCCCTGCTGGCAAATCCGAGGCTCCATCGATCTTCTCCGCTGCCCAGTATGTCAATCCCGGCAATCTGACCGAAATCATTTACACCGACAAAGGTGCGTTGATCGCTATCGTAGACAAGCGCGAGATCGAAAAAGATCCCAACGGCGAAAGCATGCTGATGGGCGGAGTATCGCGCTACGAGGAACAGATGCGAGTCATGGCATTTCAATCGTGGCTGTCGGAGCGCAGCGCGGCATCCAAAGTTTCCCAGTAAAGGATGTCTTCCGCGGATCGGGATCAATGGTTTGACGAGGCAAATGGCAGCCTAGCTGTGGGTGATCTTGACGCCGCAGTCTTGCTCTATCGGCGATGTGTCGCCTCGGATGCCAACGATTTCGATGCATGGCACGCGCTGGGCATGTGCCTGATGAAATTGGGTCAACTCAAAGAAGCCATTGGTTGTGGCCTGCAAGCGACGACCTTGCGACCCAATGATTTGCTTGCCTGGACAGCCCTCTCCCAAATGTATGTGCGCGATGGACAGATCGCCGAAGCGGAAGCAGCCAAAGGCAATGCCCGCATCCTTTCCCTCGGTGGCAAAGTTCTCCGCGAAGTGTGATAGCAAACACCCGATCAGATCGATTTTTGCGTCATTTTTGGATTGCCAGATTAGGGCGATTTGCTAGCTTTTCTACGATGAAAATGCTTACTCTGCTCGCGTTCTGTTTGTCTCTTGTATCGTGCAACACCGCCATCGGGATGTATCGGGATGCCAAAGAAGGTGTGATCTGGACCAAAAACAAAATTCAGGAAAAACGCGGCGGCGGTTCATCAGACGTCTACACAGCACCGACCTATTGAGTGCTTTTTTCTGTTAGATCATCTGGAAAGATGGCTGATTTTCGGCTTGATCGTTTCGCTGCGATCGAACAGTTTCTCGCATGCCCAAAACCGCGCTTCGTGCCATCAAAAAAATTCTTGTCGCCAACCGCTCGGAAATTGCGATTCGCGTCATGCGCGCCGCATCCGAACTCGGCATCCGCACTGTAGCCATATACGCCTTCGAAGATCGGTTCTGCCCGCATCGATTCAAGGCCGACGAAGCCTATCAACTCAACCAGGACAAAGGTCCTCTCGGCGCCTATCTCGACATCGAGGGAATCGTCGCCCTCGCGGTGGAAAAAGGCGTGGATGCGATTCATCCCGGATACGGTTTTCTCTCGGAAAATCCAGATTTTGCGCGCGCCTGCGAGAAAAATGGCATCATCTTCATTGGTCCCGATGCCGACATTCTGGACCGCATGGGCGACAAGACAGCCGCTCGCAATGTGGCCGAGAAACTGAAAGTTCCAACACTTCAGGGCACACCCGAGCCTGTGAGCGATCGCAAGGAAGCCATCAAGGCGGCGAAAAAAATCGGTTTTCCTCTCATCATCAAGGCCGCATTCGGCGGTGGTGGTCGCGGCATGCGTGTGGTGCGGGAGGAAAAGGATCTGGAGCCTTTGTTGGAAGAGGCGCAGACCGAAGCACAACGCGCCTTCGGAAACGGTGCGGTATTTCTCGAAAAATTTGTCGGACGCGCCAAGCACATCGAGGTGCAGATACTGGCCGACAAACACGGCAACGTCTTGCACTTGCACGAGCGTGACTGCTCGGTCCAGCGTCGCCACCAAAAAGTCATCGAAATGGCCCCGAGTTACGGCCTAGCACCCTCCATCATCGAGGGACTTTGCAACGCGTCGCTCGCCATCGCCCGCGAGGTCCATTACACCCACGCCGGCACAGTGGAGTTTTTGGTCGATGTCGATTCCGGCGAATGGTATTTCATCGAAATGAATCCACGCATCCAAGTGGAACATACGGTCACGGAAGAAATCACCGCGATTGACATCGTGCAGTCGCAAATCCAGATCGCGATGGGGCATCAACTTCACGATAAGGTGATGGATTTGCCACGTCAGGACAAGGTCGAGAAATCCGGTTTCGCGATCCAGTGCCGCATCACCACGGAGGATCCCGAAAACAACTTCACTCCCGATTTCGGCAAAATTCTCACCTACCGCAGCGCCGGGGGCTTTGGCATCCGTCTCGATGGCGCGCTGGGCACGCAGAATGCGGTGATCACGCCCTATTATGATTCGATGCTGGTCAAGGTCACGGTGTTCGGCCGCAGCTATCAGATCGCGCTCGACAGGATGGACCGCGCTCTACGTGAATTCCGCATCCGTGGAGTCAAAACCAACATCCCATTCCTAGAAAATGTGATCGCGGATCCGCAGTTCCGCGCGGGAGATGCCACCACTCGCTTCATCGACACCAACCCGCACCTGTTTGCATTTGCGTCGAAGAAAGACCGTGCCACGAAACTTCTGAGTTATCTTGCCGATGTCACCGTCAATGGCAATCCGAACACCAAAGGCTTCATCAGCGATCGCGTGTTCACGCCCGCTCCCAGCGTGCGATACAATCACCTCACGCCGCCGGCTGATGGCACGAAACAGCTGCTGACGAAAATGGGACCGGAGAAGTTCGCCCAGTGGATCCTTCAACAAAAACGATTGCTCTTAACGGATACCACCATGCGCGACGCCCACCAGTCGTTGCTCGCGACCCGCGTGAGATCCCACGACATGTTGGCCGTGGCCGATGCCGTGGCCCATCGTACACCCGAGCTTTTCTCTCTGGAAATGTGGGGTGGTGCCACCTTTGATACCGCCATGCGATTCCTCAAGGAATGTCCGTGGGAACGTCTGCGGCAACTGCGTGAACGCGTGCCGAACATTCTTTTCCAGATGCTTTTCCGCGGATCAAACGCGGTGGGCTACACCAACTACCCGGACAATGTCGTGCGCGGATTCATCAAGCATTCGGCTGAAAACGGCATGGATATCTTCCGCATCTTTGACAGCCTGAATTACCTCCCCAATCTCACTGAGGCGATGACCGCCGTGCGCGAGGAGACCCAATCGTTGTGCGAGGGCACCATTTGCTATACCGGAAACATTCTCGACCCCAAGCGCGACAAATACGATCTTGCCTACTATGTCAAACTCGCCAAGGAATTGGAAAAGATGGGAGCTCACATGCTCTGCATCAAGGATATGGCGGGTCTCTGCCGTCCGCTCGCGGCCAAAAAGCTGGTCAAGGCGCTGAAAGAGGAGATCGGTCTGCCCATTCATTTCCACACGCACGACACCTCGGGCATCAATGCCAGCTCGATTCTGATGGCAGCCGAAGCTGGCGTGGACATTTGCGATGCTGCCATCGCCAGCATGAGCGGTTGCACCTCGCAGCCCAACTTGAATTCCGTCGTGGCAGCGCTGCAACACCACAGCCGCGATACGAGGCTCGATCTCGATGCACTGAATGAGTATTCCGATTACTGGGCTCATGTCCGCACTTACTACAAACCTTTCGACACCGCTGAACCCCACGGCACGGCGGAAGTCTACCTCCACGAGATGCCAGGAGGTCAATACACCAACCTCAAAGAGCAAGCCGAAAGCATGGGCATCGGTCACCGGTGGTCGGAAATCGCGCGCATGTATGCGGAAGTCAACCATCTGTTCGGAGACATCGTCAAAGTCACACCATCGTCGAAAGTCGTGGGCGACATGTGCATGTTCCTGATTTCACGCGGAGTCAAACCAGGCGATGCGCGGGATTACCTGCACTCCCTGCCTCCCGGCACCAATTTCCCTGAGAGCGTGATCGACATGCTGCAAGGTGGTCTCGGCCAACCCATGGGCGGATGGCCGAAGGACATCCAGAAGATCATTCTGGGCAACAAAAAACCATTCACCAACCGGCCTGGGGAACGTGCGGAAAAAGTTGATCTCGAAAAAACCCGCGTGGACGTGGCGAAGATCACCGGACACAAAACGGCGAACGACGATGAGCTGTATTCGTATTTGATGTATCCGCAGGTGTTCAAGGATTTCGTCAAATCACGCAAATTGTTCAGCGATCTCGCGGTGCTGCCCACTCCCGCTTTTTTCTACGGGCTCAAGCCCAAGGAGGAAGTCACACTCAATCTCGAGGCCGGCAAGACGCTTTTCATCCGTTTGCACAATATCACAGAAGTGGATGCGGCGGGACAACGGACTGCGATTTTCGAACTCAACGGCTACCCGCGTCATGTCCAAGTGGAAGACAAGAGTGCCGCGAAGGCCACGACAGCGCGCGCCAAAGCGGATCCCGCCGATCCTTTGCAGATTGCCGCGCCTATGCCCGGCATGGTCGCGAGCATGGCCGTAAGCGTAGGACACAAAGTGAAGGAAGGCGAACCCCTGCTCACGCTGGAAGCTATGAAAATGTTCACCACCGTCACCGCTCCCTGCGAAGGCACCGTGCAGGAAATTCTCGTGGAAGTGGGTCACACGCTGGAAAGCAAAGACCTCATGATGCGATTGGTCTGATCCATCATTTCTCGCTATACGTCACCGTCACCGTTGTCACACCAGCGCTTGATTGAATCACCACGGTGATCGACTTGTCTGCGGACTTCCGCTCCATGTTGATGGTCTCCACCGCATTCATGGTCATGGAGTTCGACGATCCCGTGTATTTTGTCCAACTCTTCCATGATTTTTCAAAATGTTTTTGCACGTCCTGCGCAGGCAGCGCCGTGGTAATGACAACAACACCCGAGGTCTTACCGGAATTTTGCGACTGATATCCGCTGCGCGCGTGGGCATCGGTTGGCAACTCGACCCATGACGGCAGCGCCGCAAGATCAAAGCTGCCCGTATTCAACTCCGCACCATCGGAACTGGTAACAGCAAATTTGCCATCGGCGATGTCACGATAGGAGAAGGTCGTTTCCTTGCCAGTTTTGTCCTCACGAATGGTCATCTGTCTTGTTTCATCATTGGCACTAACGACCGAATAATCCGGGTGGATGCCGATGATCATCTCGGCCGCCTTGCGCTCGGGATTGCTCTGCATCTCCTTGCCAAATTCATCGATTTTGCGTTTGCAGAAACCGACGAGTAGGGCGAACGCGATCACACCGATCAGCACAATCGTGCCGCAACCGATGCCAGCCCAGGCCCAACCCGAGAGTCCTTTTTTGCCTGCGTCTTCTTGATTCAATTCTTGTTGCATAAAGGCTTGGTAGCAGATTCTGCGATACTTGGCGATTTTTTTCTGCCATCACCCGCATTCTTCGTTCACAATCCACTCATGCCCGCACGCACTGGCACTTTACTTCTCGTCTCGGGCCCATCTGGTTCGGGAAAAACCACGCTCTGCCGCCGCTTGGCCGACGACCAAGAAGCCCACTATTCCATTTCCTGCACCACGCGCGCCGCACGCCCCGGCGAAGTGCATGGCCGAGATTACTTTTTTCTGAGTCGCGAAGAATTCGACAAAAAAATCGCTTGTGGCGACTTTTTGGAACATGCCACCGTTCACGGAAACTCCTACGGCACCCTGAAGTCCGAGGTATTGCAATTCATCCACAAAGGCATGGACGTGGTGATGGATATTGACGTCCAGGGCGCTGTTCAGGTTCGTTCCTGCACGGACCCGGAAATTCGTCGTGCACTGGTCGATCTTTTTGTCATGCCACCTACCGATGAGGAACTGGCCGCACGCTTGACAGGTCGCAAGACCGATAGCGAGGAAGTGATCGCCCTGCGTTTGAAAAACGCCATCGAGGAAATGTCGCACTGGCATGAGTATCAGTATCGTCTCATTTCCTCCACTCGAGAGGAAGATTATTTGCGCTTCAAGGCCTTGCTTGTCGCCGAACGCTTGCGCGTCTCGCGTGTCACTGCTAATGATCTCCCACCGCAATGAACATTGTCCTCGGCATCTCCGGATCCATCGCCGCCTACAAGGCGGCCGACCTTGCCTCGCAGCTGATCAAAAAAGGTCATGAGGTGCGATGCCTGATGACCCGCAGCGCCTGCGAGTTCATCACTCCCCTCACCCTGCAAACCTTGACGCGCCACCCCGTGCTGGCCTCATGGGATGACGAAAAACAATCATGGAAACCCGGGCACATCGAGCTAGCGGATTCCGCCGATCTGTTTTTGGTGGCACCGGCGACGGCTTCATTGATCGCCGAATTTGCCAACGGATTGGCTCCTGATCCGCTGACCTCCACCTACCTGGCTCTTCCTCGCAGCACTCCCGTCATTCTGGCTCCCGCCATGAATGGAAAAATGTGGACTCATCCCGCCACGCAGCGCAATGTCGACCTTCTCAAAGCGGATGGTGTTCACATCATCGAACCCGCCACGGGAGATCTTGCCTGCGGCTATCAAGGCATTGGCAGACTCGCCGAACTCGCGGAGATTCTGAACGCCGTCGAGTCGCATCTACCGCCACGCTGATTTCCCACGCAACGCTCGTTACCATGAATTTCCGTTTTTCCGATGACGAACTCCAGACGCTCGTCGAGTTGCTCTCTCTCGCCACGATGGTAGCGGAGTGGAATCAACACCCGGCATTCCAAAATCAGATGGCTGCCATCAACCGCTTGGAAAACAAGATTTTCGAACATCTTTACTGTGCTGGATGGAAACAGATGATTGAATTCAATGAGATCGAACAGCATTACCAAGTCACGGACGACTTCCAAAAAAAATCGTTTTTTTTCTCCTGCTACGAGGAGTTCCGCCAGGAAAGTTTCTGGGAAGAACTGGTCATTCGGTTGGCGGATCGCGATCTGTTGCAACGGATCGGATTCGAAGCATGGAATCAGCTCACCGAAGACCAGCGACGATCTCAAACGGCGGATCTGGAAAAACGGTATTGGTCGGAGTTCGAGCGCCACGGCATCGATCACCTACGCGTCATCCATCCACCAGGGGAAGGATGAAATCACTCACAGACATCTAACACTCATGAGACTTTTTATCACATCTTTGCTGCTTTGCTTGATGTCGCTCTCTTCCCCTGTTCTTGCGCAGGCCAAGCCATTGAAAACCTATCGGAATTGTGTGTTGCAACAAACCGAATGGGCGGACGGAGATAGCTTCCAAGTGTGTCCGCCCGGCGCGGAGCCATTCACCGTTCGCTTGTATGGGGCGGATAGCATGGAGTGGCACATCGGTGACACGACGGACAGTCGCCGCCTCAGGCACCAGCGCAGTTACTTCGGCATCACCCATGTGGATCCTGATCCCCAACGTGCGGCGGAAATCGCCAAGGGTTATGGTGCCAAAGCGGCTGCGGAAGTAACAAAAATGTTAGAAAAACCATTCACCGTCCATACAGCCGAAGCCGATGCTCGCGGTGATGCCAACTTCAAGCGCGTGTACGCCTTTGTCGTCACGGCGGACGGCAAGGATCTGGCGGAGGAACTGGTGCGCCTCGGATTGGCGCGCGCCTTCGGCGTCACCCGGGAAACCTATCACCGCCCGTCACGTCCGGCGAGAGAATACGCGGCCGGACTCACAGACCTGGAATTGCAGGCCGCGATCAACAAACGCGGGATCTGGTCCATCACCAATTGGGAACAATTGCCCGCAGAAAGAAAATTGCAGCGCGAAGAGGAGGCCAAGGACCTGATCGGCATCGACAACGCCAAAGCTCCTCAAGGAAAGCGCGTCGACCCCAACTCGGCAACTCGGTCCGAGTTAACCGGCATTCCGGGAATAGGAGAAAAAAGCGCGGACGAGATCATCAAGCACCGCCCCTACCGGCGTGCCGAAGACTTGCTCAAAGTTCCGGGCATCGGTTCGAAAACCTTGGAAAAAATGAAGGACTACCTGGAATTTGCTAACTGAGCCCAAGCAGCATCACTTCTTCTTTTTAGCGATCTGTTTGCGAAACAGCGGAACAAGCGTTTCATCCATGTAGGCGAAGGCTGCTTCCAGTCCTTGTTCGGCATAGATCGCTCCGATTTTTGCCTCCACGCTGGTGGGATTGCCCAACGCGCTGAGAAATCCGTTTGAAGTCAAATGTGTGAACCATTCGGCATCCATGGATTGGCGCTCTCGCAAAACGAATTTGCGAGCGAAGAGACACAGCACCGCATCACCGATCCACGCTTTTTCCCGCTCCGCGCGGATCTGTTGTTCTTTGCTTTGGTTCATCGTGTTTTCAGGATTTGATGTTATTTTTCCGCTCCCGTTCGATACGACTCCGCAACTGTTGTTCGGACTCTGAATCCCAATAACCGGGCTGAAGTTCGATAAATACCGAGCTGTAGGGCAAGGGCGATGTGGTACGGATGATCAATACGTCAAAACTGCGGTTGGCATCGGCAATCAAACTCATCAGCGATTCCTGGTCCAAACTTGTCACATCCAAACCGGCGAGAATTTGATCATTCTTCTTTTTCAACTCATCGATTCCTGGTGCCGAATCGTTGTTCATCGATCGCAATTCGCGAGTCAGATAGATGTTGGGTTTCACGTGCTGTGTTTGATCGATGGTTTGCAGCACATGCGCCATGACTTCCGGAATTTCACTCTGCGCCGTGATCTGGTGAACTCCGCTGCGGCTGTAGGCGGGAAACGATGCTTCGGCGATCACGATCCAATTGCGGAATCCCAACTGCGAGACATGGCGTTGCAGTGTGGCTTGCCATGCTACGGAGCTAGGCAACGACGCGCATCCCTGCCCTAGCAAAGCAACCAGAGGGACAAGCAACATGCGCAGAAAAGTCATTGATGCGGAGAGTGTGCTCGGATGCCTGCCGGGATGTCAAGGAGAGTGTCGTGCGGGGTCATGCTTTGTCGCAGTCGCTCATAAATCCTTCACGCAACGAAACCCCGTGTGATTGGTAGGTGACTGCAAATCGCACGAGTGCCTCGCGGCAGGTCTGAATCGCAGACAATACGACTCGTGACAGAGGAAAGAGCCCCCCTTGCTGACGCGATGCGCCGGTGCCTGCCCCTTCACCCCGCTATCGCGATTGACCCACGTTGCCGGTCCCTGAGGATTATCGGAGGGACTGTTTTTGAAATAATCCGGATCGTAGTAATCGGAGCAGAGCTCCCAAACATTTCCTGCCATGTCGAACAATTGATACAGATTGGCAGGATAACTTTTTACCGGTGCAGTCAGCGCATAACCATCCAACTTGGTGTTTTGATTTGGGAAATCACCCTGCCAATGATTGCACAGAGGTTTTTCCCCGGGCTGTTGTTCGTCGCCCCAGATGAATGCAAATTGTGTTTGTCCGCCGCGCGCCGCGTATTCCCACTCGGCTTCGGTGGGTAGACGTTTCCCTGCCCACTTCGCATACGCCGTGGCATCATCAAAGTTGACGCACACCACCGGATGATCATCCAGACCATCAATGCCGCTCCCCTTGCCCATGGGCGCACGCCAGTTGGCCTCGGGATCCCAGCGCCACCAGTTCATGTAATTTCCCGGATCGTTGGGATTGCCCTGAGTTTGGGAGTCGGGAATGAAGACAAGAGAACCTTGCTTGAAAGGGAAAGGCGGCAGGTTCGCCAGGGCCTCGGCGGGAAAGTCCTCTTTTTTCGCGTCACGCTCGGCAAAGGTGACATACCCTGTCGCTTCCACAAAGGCACGGAACTGGGCGTTTGTCACTTCCGTCTGATCAATCCAAAAGCCTTTGACCGACACCTTGTGTTGCGGTTTTTCCTCCGGAAACAACTTGGGGCCGAAATCGGTTTGAAACAAACCCGACGATCCCATGATGTAGGTTCCCCCAGGCAAGCGCACCATGCCATGCTCCGTGATGGTTTCGGGTTGCGTTGCTACGGGCAACGGATTCAGTTTGGGCTTCTCACAGGAACTCAGGACCAAGCCGGCGAATGAGAGGCAAAGAAGTATGGTGGATGAGGTGAATTCTCTCATTTGGTGCTGGAATTACGCGGATCATAGTGGTTTTCTAGCGCCACGCGATGACAAAATTTCGACCATGCATCGACCTTCACCGCGGCAAGGTGAAACAGATTGTCGGCGGCACGCTCCGTGAGGGAGACGATGGTCCGAGGGAAAACTTTGTGTCCGAATACGATGCCGCTTGGTATGCGCGGCGTTATCGGGACGATCAGCTCACCGGCGGTCATGTGATTTGTCTTGGCCCAGGCAATGAGGAGGCCGCCCGTCAGGCACTGGCAGCGTGGCCAGGAGGACTACAGGTCGGAGGTGGCATTCGTGCCGACAATGCGGAAACTTGGCTGGAAGCAGGAGCGAGCCATGTCATCGTCACTTCCGCTTTGTTTGATCCTCAGGGGCATTTTCTGCCGCATCGTCTCGATGCTCTGGTAAGTGAAGTAGGACGTGATCGTGTGGTGATCGACCTAAGCTGCCGCCGTACCGATCGGGGATGGACGGTGGCGATGAACCGTTGGCAGACTCTCACAGATCTGGAAGTTTGCACCGCAACACTGGACCAACTTTCCGGACAATGTGCCGAGTTTCTCATTCACGCGGCCGATGTCGAGGGACTGTGCGGAGGCATTGATCACGATTTGGTGAAACTGTTAGGTGCCTGGGGGCGCATTCCCCTCACGTATGCTGGAGGCGTCGCTGACATCACCGACCTCGATACCATCGATCGTCTCAGCCATGGGAGCATGGATGTAACTGTGGGCAGCGCGCTCGACCTCTTCGGCGGTCGCGGTGTGGCTTACGCTGATCTGATCTCTTGGAATCATCGAAACATCTCACATGCTGATTGACTCTCATTGCCACCTGGCATCGCATAAATTCGATCCCACCGAACTGGAAGCCTTGATTCTAAGGGCAGCAGAAGCCGGTGTGGGTGGCATGGTATCTCTGGCCACCTGCCTGGAAGATGTGGAAACCAATCTAACGATTGCAGACACTTATGAAAACGTCGGTGTATGTCTCGGTATCCACCCGTGCGATGTTCACCATGCTCCGGATGACGCGATCGATGCCATCTCCGGCCTCATGTCGGATCCTCGCGTGGTTGGCATCGGGGAGACGGGATTGGACTACTATCACCCATCGCCCGATGGCTGGGACGAATGCGCGTTCCGGCGTCGCCAACTTTCATTTCTGGAACAACATTTCGCGTTGGCGCAAGCCTGTGGTCACGGCGTTGTGATCCACACGCGGGATCGCCAAGGTTGCGCATCGTTCGAAGACGCTCTGGCCGTGTATCAACATTTCGCAAGTGAGGTGAGAGCCCTGTTTCACTGCTACATCGGCAATGAATCCAACGCGCTCCGAGTCATCGAACTCGGCGGGCTGGTATCGTTCGGAGGAGTCACCACCTTCAAGTCGGCGAGCGATGTGTCGGAGGTAGCCTCCCGCATGCCCGCGGGAACATTCCTAGTGGAAACGGACTCTCCCTATCTCGCGCCTGTGCCTCACCGCGGACAGCGCAATGAACCGGCATTTGTCCGTCATACGGCGGAACACATCGCCACGTCACGCGGCGAAAGCCTCGGGGAATTCAGCGCCCACATCAAGGATGCAACCCTACGGTTTTTTCCCAAATTGGCCGCGCGTATCGCTGGTGCCAAAAAGATGCCCCTGTAATGGATCGCATCGGTTCTCGATCACCAATTTCATCTCGCCAAATCACGATAATACCCCTATTTCCCTTGTATGCCGACATTTGCCAACCCTGCCGGATTGTGGGCCTTGCTGGGAATCCCAGTCGTGGTCCTGATCCACTTCTTGCAGCGCAAGGCGCAAATCATTCCCGTGTCCACGCTTTTTTTGTTAGAAAAAACCCAACGTGAAGCCAGCAGCGGAAGGCACTTCGACCGCCTGACGCAGTCCGTTCCTCTGTGGATGCAGATGCTGGCCGTCGCGCTCCTCACCTGGTTGTTGGTCGAGCCACGGTATCCTCTTGCCCGCAGCACGCAGCGCATAGCGATTG
>JBJOMZ010000004.1:0-51535 GCA_046052105.1 Verrucomicrobiota bacterium
ACATCTCTACGATCACGAATTCCGCCACGGCAAGGGCAAGTATTTGCGCGATGTCATTGCCCAGCCACATCCCGATCGATTCAAGGGCGCGGACAGCTTTCAAAACGAGAGTGAGGTCACCTTACAACAATTCATTGGCAAAACCAAACTGCCCAAACGTTTTCTCTATCTCTATGATTATGCCGACGAGTGGGTGCATGAAGTGGCGATCGAAAACAGTTTTGAATCAGCGGATACTGGCCCCAAGATGATCGAGGGCGCGCGCGCCTGTCCGCCCGAGGCCTGCGGCGGCACGGTTGAATACTATGAACTTTGCGACGGCATGGTCAGTTGGTATGAGGGCATTTGGGATGCGGAAAAGTTTCAGATCGAAGAATTCGATTTCCAACCGAAGCCCAAGAAAAAAGCTCGCCGCAGGAGGTAGGGTTTCCCTAACAGAATCTCCGGGCGCTTGGATTTGCCCGTCACTTCGACGGAGAGACGGAGACTTCGAACCACGGTCTGATGGTTTCCAGCACCAATTGATGACCAGTGGCATTCGGATGATTGACATGGGACATCAGATCGTCGAGTTTCTTTCCGGCCCTGATCCAGTCCTGATAGGCCCGGTAGGAATCCGCCAATGCAACGCCGTTCTTCTCGGCCAAACGTCGGATTTGCGCCGCTTGCTGGCTTAGAGGGTCCGCTTCGTCAGACATCTTCGCGCGCATGTCTCCGGTAGGTGTGAGCAACACGACTTTGGCGCCTGCGGCTTTGGCTTGATCAATCATTTGCTGCCAACTCGCTGCCGATTTTTCCAGAGGGAGAGAACGATCGTTTAGCGCGTAATCGATCAAAACGACATCCGGTTTGTGGCATAGCACATCGCGCTCGAAGCGAGCCGCACCTGTTACCGAGTTTTCACCACCGATGGCTGTCACGATCACATTGAGCACGGCATGAGGATGCTTTTCCTTCAACGCGCAGTGCAATCGATGAGGATAGGCCACGAAGGTATCGACGTGTGGCGTTTTTGCATATCCGGCGGGCACACTGTGACCATGACAGACGATTGTCATCATCCGATTTTTTGGCCACGGCAGATCCAGCGCCTTGACAAAATCCGTTAGATAAGTGGATGGCGCGACTTCCGCGAATGCAGAAGAAAACATGCAGAGCGTCAGCAACAGGGACTTCATGCGAGAATGGATTTAACCACGTGAGCTGGTTCCACACCGACGAGCTTCTGGTCGAGGCCGCGGTAGGGAAACACAAAACGGTCGTGATTGAGACCGAGCTGGTGCAACATCGTGGCGTGAAGATCGCGCAAGTGAACTGGATCGCGGGTAATGTTCCAAGCGAAGTCATCGGTTTCACCGTGGACGTATCCGGGCTTGATACCGCCGCCGGCCAACCAGATCGAAAAACAACGGCCGTGGTGATCGCGACCAGCCACACTCGACCCGAGAGCGCCTTGCGAGTAAACGGTGCGGCCGAACTCCGCGCCCCAGATCACCAACGTGTCATCGAGCAGACCGCGGCGTTTCAGATCCATGATCAGCGCCGCGCTGGGCTGGTCGGTGTCGCGACACTGGTTCGGCAACTGCTTGGTGATGGCAATGTGCTGGTCCCAACCGCGATGGAAAAGCTGGATAAAACGAACACCGCGTTCCGCGAGACGGCGGGCCAGCAGGCAATTCGCGGCATAGGTTCCGGGTTTACGCGATTCCTTGCCATAGAGTTCGAACGTCTCTGTTGACTCGTCCGACAGGTCGGTAAGTTCCGGCACGGAGGCTTGCATACGGAAGGCCATTTCGTATTGCTGGATGCGGGCGAAGGTCTCAGCGTCTCCGGAAATTTCACCATACTGCTGATTCAGTTGCGCCAGAGCATCGAGCTGCGCGCGACGATGCTCACGAGCAATTCCTTCTGGATTGTCGAGATAGAGTACGGGTTCCGCGCCACCACGAAGCAGCACGCCCTGGTGCTGCGAGGGCAGGAATCCGCTGCCCCATAAGCGGGAGAAAATCGGCTGACCGGGATTTTTCCCCGTACCCTGCGAGACCAGCACCATGAATGCCGGCAGGTTGGCGTTGTCAGTGCCCAACCCGTAACTGATCCACGCACCGGCGGACGCATTGCCCAACTGCATGCTGCCAGTGTTGGCCAGTGTGATCGCGGGATCGTGATTGATGGCCTCCGTATGCATGGAACGGATCACACAAATTTCATCGGCAATCTTTTGCGTCCACGGCAGCATGTCGCTGATCCACACCTGCCCCTGCCCGCAGCGCTTACCGCCGGCAATGGGCTGCACCACAGGAAACGATGACTGCCCGGAAGTCATGCCAGTCACGCGCTGACCACCACGCACCGAATCCGGCAAGTTTGTTCCATGATATTTTACGAGGGATGGCTTACCATCGAAAAGGTCGACATGAGATGGTCCGCCCGATTGAAACAAGCAGATGACCCGTTTCGCCTTGGGCGCAAATGTGCTAACCAGTTCGCGACTGGCAGCGGCAGCGGATTCCTGACCTAACAACGATGCGAGAGCGAGTTGCCCCATCGCGGCGGAAGATGTACCGAGAAAAGCTCTTCGTGTGAAAAATGGGTGTGACATGTCAGTTGCGGGTGATGGTTTCGCTGAGATTGAGAAGCAGCTGCGCGACCGCCGTCCAAGCGGCCTGGCTGCCAGGTTCGTGTTCCGTGTTCAGCGGACTCTCGCCGGTTTGTAGATAGCGGAGCGATAGGTCGCGGTTCGCGGAAAACTTGGTTTTCTCCTCACGCAAAGAAGACTCAAGCAAGGAAAGCTCCTTGTCCGACGGATCACGTGAAGTCACGGCGCGGAATCCATACAGCAGGCGACCCTTGTCATCACCGGGCTGTGCCATCAACCGGTTTCCGAAATGGCGTGCCGCCTCGACGTATTGCGGATCGTTCAGCAACACCAGCGCCTGCAGAGGAGTATTGGTATTGGTTCGTCCCACGGTGCAAACCTCTCGGTTCGGCGCATCGAACGTGGCAAGACTAGTGGGTGGTAAAGTTCGTTTCCAATAGGTGTAGAGCGAACGGCGATAAAGCTTCTCGCCATGATCCTGCACGAAGGTCTGAGCGGTGGCGGGAGTGGAGCCATAGTGGCTCACCGCACGCCAGAGGTCTCCAGGCTGATAGATTTTCACTGAGGGACCACCGATGCGCTGCACAAGTAGACCGGAGACCGCAAGCGCCTGGTCGCGAATCAATTCGGCACTCAGGCGGAATCGAGGTCCACGCGCATACCACTCGTTCAAAGGATCCTTGTCCAGCATCTCAGGAGTAGTGCGGGATGACTGACGATACGTGCGCGACATGACGATCATCTTCATCATTTCCTTCACATTCCAGCCGCTTTCCATGAAACGGACTGCCATCCAGTCCAAGAGTTCAGGATGTGTGGGCCACACGCCTTGCGAGCCGAAGTCCGCCGTCGATGTGCTGAGCCCACGACCAAATGCGATTTCCCACAGTCGGTTAACGGCAACGCGGGCGGTCAATGGATGATCGCGACTGACCGTCCACATCGCGAGATCGAGTCGCGTCGCTTGCGGTTTGTTCAAAGATGGAAGAAACGCCGGAGTGTTGGGCTGAACTTCTTCCAGCGGAGAACTGTAGACACCCCGCTCGAGAATGTGAGTTTTGCGCGGCTTCGCCGATTCATTCATCACCAACACCGAGTGTTTCTGCGTCAAGACCTGCAAACGCTCGCGCAGGTTCTCCACACGATATCGAGCCAGGGCACATTCATCGGAATAATCACGGAAATGATCGCGCACCGTTTTCTGCTGTTCGGGTGTGCGCTGGGCCTGCTCCGTCTGAATCGCGGTCCAGACATCGGAGGGCAGATCGCTGTCGTCCGTGTGACCGGTGAACGCGAGGATGCGAACCTTACCGGGATTTTCTCCACGGGCGTGATTGAATACCAACTCAGCCGTCAGATACGGCAGTGCGGTGACATCCAACGGCTGAGCAAACGTCAGAGTCAGGTGTTGCGCTTGCTGACCCCCGCGAGGGCTCCACCCAGTTTTGGTGTCGGAGCTCCAGAGGGCGGACACAGGAAAACCGGGCCGCTGATCACTGGCCGTCATGCGGACGATCGGCAACGGAGCATTGGGATCCACGTTACCCGCGGGAAATCCGCTGGCTCCCACATTGACCGTGGTCATCACAAAAGTCCCGCCGGAATAGCCCAACGTGTTTTTGGCGTGAGCCGCTGGCTCAAAGACAAAACGCACACCGTTGATTCGCTTCATGGCGGCCGGAAGTTTGGTCGATACGGTGTAAGCAGCGTAATCGCCACCATGGATTTCCAGTGAGTGATCCGGCTGGATTTTCAACCGATCCGGAGAACCGTTGGGGGTGGACGAGCCTAACAATTCGCAGGGCATGGTGGAGAAATCTTTACCCATCTGGGCGTGAGACTGCTTTTGATCCTGCTCCCATTTCCCTTGTTGCTCAGGCCTATCCTTCGCCAGATCCGCCTCGGCGGCGGCAAGGTCCGCTTGCACCTGCTCAATCTCCTGCGGTGTGCTGAGGGGCGACATCACCTCGATCGCGGGCTGGGCATTGCGCCCACCATCACCATCGAGACCTTTGTCGTCGAGCCGATTGAAGAATGCGAACATCTGGTAGTAGTCCTTTTGTGTGATGGGATCATACTTGTGATCGTGGCACTGCGCGCAAGCCATGGTGAGACCGATCACGGCTTCGCCATAGGTCTTGACCCGATCAGCCGCGTAATTGGTGAGATTTTCCTCAGGAATGGTGCCACCTTCATGTGTGATGCTGTGATTGCGCTGAAATGCCGTGGCCATACGATCGGCATCCGTGGCACCTGGTAACAGATCACCGGCGAGTTGTTTGACCAGAAACTGATCATAAGGCATGTTGCCGTTGAAAGCGTTGATCACCCAATCGCGCCACAACCACGCATGACGACCGCCATCAATCGAATAGCCATTGGTGTCGGCATAACGTGCGGCATCGAGCCACGGCAAGGCCATGCGCTCACCGAAATGAGGGGAAGCGAGCAAACGATCCACGGCCGCCTCGTATGCTTCGGGCCTGCCATCCGCAACGAAGGTTTGGATCTCTTCGGGTGATGGTGGCAATCCCGTCAGGTCAAGGCTTAAGCGCCGCAACAGGGTGCCGCGATCCGCTGCGGGAGAGAACGACATGTTTTTCGCATCGAGAGTCTGGCGAATAAAAGCATCGATCGCGTTTCCATCCTCCACTGCAAGTTTGGGCAAAGCTGGCGACTCGGCACGAACGAACGCCCAGTGCCCCTGATACTCGGCACCCTGCTCGATCCATCGGCGCAAGATATCAATCTGCGCCGAACTCAGAGGAGCGTGATGTTTGGGCGGAGGCATCACCTCGTCGGGATCCGTGGCACGGATGCGATGCCAGAGCTCGGATTCCTCGACCTTCCCAGGAACAATCGCGATTTTACCCGACTCCGCCTTGGCCGTGGCGCTTTCCCTGATGTCGAGACGCAAATCCGCCTCGCGCTTTTTGGCGTCGAAGCCATGACAGGCAAAGCAATTTTGCGACAGAATCGGCCTAACATCGCGATTGAACATGACCTTCTCCGCTCCGAATGCAGAGAAGTGAACCAAGAAAGTAAGGGGTAAAAGCGTGAATTTCATGCTTGCAAGAAACGTGTCCCATTACGCGACCAAAGTCAAAATTCTTTCTCGCTTGATGACATCATTGGATCGTCACGATCCATCGGCAGGCGGCAAGAATTCCGCTGCATGCATGCGATTTGACACGGCGGCGGAAAGCGTTCAGGATCTCGCTTCAAGACGTGCTCGCCTACCTACACATTCCCTTCTGCCATCGAGTCTGCCCGTATTGTTCGTTTTACAAACACACCCCTGGTGGAACATCGATCCAAGCCTTTATCGATGCTGTTTTGATCGAAGCGCGCCAAAAAATCGCGATCCCAACCGAGCCGCCCCGCACCCTGTTTCTGGGAGGAGGAACCCCATCGATGTTATCCCCTACCCATCTCGAAAAACTGATGCTTGGTTTGCAGGAAATAATGGATTTTTCCTTACTGGAGGAAATCACTTTGGAAGCCAATCCCGCGACCTTCGATCTCACCAAGGCGCGGTTGTTCCGAGAGTTGGGTGTCACTAGAGTATCACTTGGCATCCAATCTTTTGCCGCATCGGTCTTGCAAACATTGGGACGCGAACACGATCCAGAACAAGCGGTGCGATCCGTGGAAATTCTTCATGAAGCCGCGATCCCATCGATCAATATCGATCTGATGTTCTCCATTCCTGGTCAAACGCAGCAGGATTGGCTTTCAAGCCTGGATCAGGCCCTTGCCCTGAAACCTCATCACATTTCCGCCTACAATCTTACATACGAGGAAGATACGGCATTTTTTCAGTCTCTACTTGCCGGAGAAATGCAGATCGATCAGGACCGCGACGGCGATCATTTCGCGATGGCGCATGACCGACTCACCGCTGCTGGTTACGATCATTATGAAACTTCGAATTACGCCCGCCGAGGCCATCTCTCCACGCACAATCGTGGCTACTGGAGAGGCGAAGATTATCTTGGCATCGGGCCATCTGCGGTTTCCACGGTGGATGCGGTGCGTAGCAAAAACATTTCTGACACGGGACGATATATCGACATGGTGCAAAGCATCGGCCATGCCACGGCGGAGAGCGAAATTCTCAAGGCGGAAGACCTGCGCCTCGAACGCATTGCCCTAGGGCTCAGGACTCGCGAGGGCATTGCCATGAACCTATTGGACGAAACAGGGCAACGGCGTGCCCATGACCTTGCCAGCATGGGACTTCTCGGAATTCTCGATCGACAGATCATCGTCACACAAAACGGTAGCGCTCTAGTCGATGGAATCGCAGGCGAACTCGCCTAAGGATGGATCTCGGATGATTTTCCGTGATCAAGTGCGCACGAGAGGACTCGAACCTCCACATCGTTGCCAATACTAGTACCTGAAACTAGCGCGTCTACCAATTCCGCCACATGCGCGTGACTTGACTCCCTTGCGGGGCGCGAACTTCACCACACATTGCCGAATTTGACAATCACGATTTTCAAAAAAAATAAAAAACACATTGATTCTCGTTCGGGTTTCGCTCCAATCGGCGTATGCGAAAATCACTTCCGCTGATTGCTGTTCTGACCCTGGCGGCAGGACTTTTTTATTGGACCAAAAAACAAGGCAGCACGCTTCCGATTCCGGTCTCCGTAAAGCAAGGTGCTACTGTGTCGACGGGAACTGCCAAGCCATGGCCGCACTCGAAGTCCGATATACCCGCCGATCCCAAGACCACCTTCGGTTCACTGCCCAACGGCATGCGATACATCATCTATCCGAATACCGAACCACCCCAACTCGTCTCCGTTAGACTGCACATCGCTACCGGATCATTGATGGAACAAGATGACCAGCAGGGGGTCGCGCATTTTCTTGAACACATGGTCTTCAATGGTTCGAAAAATTTCACACCAGACGAACTCGTACCACGCATGCAGCGACTGGGTATCGGCTTTGGAGCGCACGTGAATGCCTACACTTCTTTTGATGAAACGGTCTACATGCTCGACCTTCCCGACCTCTCTGATGATACGGTCAAGTTGTCCTATACTGTCATGCGTGACTTCGCCGACGGCGCGCTGCTCAAGCCGGAGGAAATCGACAAAGAGCGCGGCGTAATCCTATCGGAAAAAATCAGCCGCGATTCGGTGAGCTTTCGCATGATGCACAAGCAATTCGAGGAATTGCTGCCCAACTCACTGCTGCCGAAACGTTTCCCCATCGGCACCGAAGAATGCATCAAAAACGTGCCGCAACAACGGTTCGTCGATTACTACTCGGCCTACTACACTCCAGAACGCATGACTTTCATTGTCGTGGGTGATGTCAATCCCAAGGAGACCGAAGCGCTTATCACGCAGGCATTCGGCAGCATGATGAACCCCACGCAACCGGGAACCGATCCCGATCTCGGCAAGGTCGAGGCCATCCAAGGAGTCAAAGGCGCGGTATTCACGGACAAGGAACTAACCGGCACGGATGTCAGTCTGGTTTCCCTGCGTCCTTACGTTGCTAAACCTGACAGCATCGCCACCCGCAGCGAACGCATGCCGCTCGAATTAGCCCATGCGATTCTCAATCGTCGCTTCGAACGCTTGGCAAAACAGGAAAACGCCACCATTGTTTCCGGCAGCGCATCTCGCAGTCCCCTCTTTAACTTCGCCGAAATCGGCAGCATCGAGGTCAGTGCGAAAAACGACGACTGGAAAAGCGCTGTCGAGGTCCTAGAGCAAGAATACCGTCGCGCCGTGGAATTCGGTTTCACAGATGACGAATTGGACGAAGTGAAAGCCAATGTTCTGAACGCATACGAACAGCAAGTAAAAGCAGCCAGCACCCGTAAATCCGATGCATTTGCCAGCGCCATCGCCCAATCGATCAACGATCGATCCGTGCTTTCTTCCGCGGAAACCGATTTGGAAATCGCCAAGCAGGCCTTGGAAAAAATTGATACACTTTCTTGCCAGAAAGCCTTCCAATTGTTTTGGCAGGTAGATGGGTATCACCTGATTCTCAGCACCAAAGAAGCCCCCGAGTCTGCCAAAGAAGAAATGCTCGCACGCTACAAGGAATCATCCGAAGTCATAGTCAAAGCACCCGAGGCACGTCAGAAAAGCTCTTTCGCCTACAGCGACTTCGGCGCCGCGGGCACCGTCGCATCGAAACAGGAGGTTGCTGATCTGGGCATCACCCAGCTCACCCTGTCGAACGGCGTTAAGGTGAACCTGAAGACCACCGATTTCACGAAAAACGCCATCAGCATGACAGCCCGCTTCGGCCACGGTCACCTCACCCTGCCTGCCGACAAGCCCGGGCTTCATATCGTCGCCAATGCGGTCTTCAATGGGGGCGGACTTGGCAAACACAGCGCCGATGAATTGCAACAAATCCTCGCCGGAAAAAACATCGGCGCGGACCTGAGCATCGGCGAGGATGCCTTCCTACTCGCAGGAAAAACCACACCCGCTGATCTGGAATTGCAATTGCAGCTGATGTGCGCCTCCTTGACCGACCCCGGCTACCGCGAGGAAGCCTTGCGTCAACTCAAGGCAGCCTTACCCATGATCGAACAACAGCTCAAGCACTCGCAAGCCGGTCCGCAAACCGAGATCGAGGCATGGATGCACGGTCAGGATCATCGCTATGTCATGCCTCCCGTGTCCGTTCTGGGCGGCTACAGCACCGATGATGTCAAGGCATGGCTCACGCCATCGCTCACGCAGGCCCCCATCGAACTGAGCATCGTCGGAGATTTTTCGATCGATGCCCTGTTGCCACTTTTACTCAAGACTTTCGGCGCGCTGCCAACCCGAACACCCGATACCGCGGACCTCACCGCCTTGCGCAAGGTCAAGAGCCCTGCACCGCCTGCTCGTCTCGACACCACCTACGATAGCAAAGTCGCCCAGGCTGTGACCATCGCCAGCTGGAAAACCAAAGGACTGCGCGACAACCAGAAGGAAAGCCGCCGTCTCAACGTCCTGGCAGAAATCCTCAGCGACCGCCTGCGTGAGGAAATCCGTGAAAAGCTCGGTGCTTCCTACAGCCCTAACGCGAATCTCGATGGCACGGATGCCTTGGAGGACTTCGGTTTTCTGAGTGCTGTATCCGTAGGCAAACCCGAAGATCTGGAAAAACTCACGGATGTGGCTCTGACGATTGGGGAAAAACTCGCCACCAAGGGTGCGACCGCCGATGAACTGGACCGCGCGCTCAAGCCTACGCTGGCTGCTATGGACAAAACGCTGCGCGACAACAGCTACTGGCTGGGCACGGTGATGCAGCGTTGCCAAGAAAAACCGGAAACTCTCGAACTGGCACGCAACCGGAAGGCCGATTACGAGAGCATTACGCTCGATGAGATCAATCAACTGGCGAAACAATACCTTTCCAAAGACAAGGCTCTGATCGTCACCATCCGCTCGAAAGCCGAAGACAAATGACATGTATCGCGCTGTTGTTTGACATGTTTGCTTTCTGTTAGCCTAACTCGCCATGTCACGCTCGCTCCATGCGGCTTATCTCTGCGGCGCGACTCCTTTGCTGATCGGCTCACTCATCTACGCGACTTGGAGACTCACCCACTGGCCGTGGCTAGAAACGGCTGGGTTGATCATGATCGCTGTCGGCACCGTCTCCGTCATGGTCGGCACTGGGTTTCTTTTTCGATGCACTTGGAAAGGATTCCGAGAAGCACGAATCCCTCGCGCCAAAATCTGGCTCCACGCTTTTCTTGCTGGCGGAATGTTGTTGCTGAATGTTCCAGTGGCGACCATTTTCGCGGTATCGGCCATCCATATCATGACCTGCTATGTCGTGCGAGTTTCTAACGAAAGCGGTAGCGCAATCGAAAGCTTTATCGTTACGGGTCCGGGAATTCGTGTCGACTTGGGGCCAATTGCACCAGGCCGGAGCAACGACTATCAGATGAATTTTTCTGGCGACGGATCGCTGGACTTCATCGCGCGTCAGCAACAGTCTGTCTGGGGCGGTATCATGGAAGGATACGTTACGGGAGGATTGGGTGGCGACACCACCATTCGTATCAAGCCGAACAGCCAGTTTCAGATCATCAAGAAGCAAAATTAGCACTGTGAGATGCCTTTGTTTCCACGGTTATGGTTGGCTCGCATAATGGCCGACGGGGACGTCGGCGCTCCGATCAATTGTGGGAGATTTCCAAGACGTAGGACTTGGGTCGGTAGATCATGGCAAAGGGCACGTAGAGCACGGCGAAGATCAGCATGAGCTGGGTGAAAAATCGATAGTAGCTTTGCCCTTCGAGTTTGGTCTGACCACCCGAGAAGTAACGGATGTCATAGCCGACGTTGGTCTCTTGTTTCGGCTTAACTCCCAGTTGCTGTGCGCGGTTTTCGATCCAGCTCGTGGCAGGGTGGAAGCGATCGAACCATGATGCCTGCTTCTCTCCCGGTGGCATGCTGACATCAATTGTCAGGCCGATGTCCCACGCGCTGCCCTTTTGCCGATCCGGTCCCGCGGAAATGAGTCGGCAAGCCCCCTGGCTGGTGATGGAGTATTCGATGGCATTGCCCCACGGGTCCACTCCTAGATGAGAAGAAGAAACGGTGGCCGCATCAGGAAAACGATGCCCACGTTTTTTAGCAAGATCGATGATGCGATTTGCGGCAGTGGCAAAAACCTCCTGCGTGCGATCCGGGAACTCGATGGATTTCAGACTGCCATTTTCCAACCGTGCGATCAAGTCATCCTCGGTTCCGGTCTTTTGATCATAACCGGGTAGAATCGCGTTTTTCGCATCCTTGACCCAGTTCTCCGGTTGGCTCGCCGCAAGCGCGGTGAACTGCTCATGCCCGGAGGAGGGAATCTGGATGAATCGGTTGATTTTCGCCGTGAAGATATTGCCCACAAAAACCGCCAGCAGATAAAAAGCCATCACCAGCGACTTCATGTTCTTTGGCGATTGCGTATAGGAAAACTCCAAGCCCACGATGGAGATCATGATTTCCGCCGCCGTGATGATCACATATGCCAGCAACTGCCAACCTACGGAAGGCTTTTGTCCGGCATCGATCCACGACTGGATCAACGTGATCAGGGCAAAGGAGGCGGCGACGAGAAACAAGCCGATGCCAATTTTGCGCAGCGGAGTCAGTGGAAAAAAACGATGGATCAGTGGATAGACGAGAAACGTGAATAGCGGGATGTAGAGAAGAATGAGAATGGGATTGATCGCTTGGATTTGGGATTCCAACCACGTGATGCCCATGAAATTCAAATCCATGTGTTCTGCCTGCAAGACCCACGACGATCCCGTCTGATCATACAGCGCCCAGAACAAGGCGATGAACAGATAGAGTGGTAGCAATTTCGCCAGCGCCATCAATCCCTCCACGGAAAACAACTCGCGGAAAAATTTCCATCCGCCGGCTGGCACATGGATGAATTGCTTTCGACCCATCCAGAACATCAGAGTCGCGATTGCCATCAAGACGCCAGGAATGCCGAAGGCCCAATGCGGGCCATACCACTCCAGCAACCAAGGCGTAAGAAGAGTCGAAAAAAACGAACCAAAATTGATGGAAAAATAAAACCAATTGTAGATCTTCGACAGCAGGTGTTGGTTTTTCGCTCCGAATTGGTCGCCCACGTGGGCCGAAACGCAGGGCTTGATGCCGCCGGATCCGAGACAAATCATCACCAATCCCGCCAGCAACCACTGGGTTGACTGCCCCGTGAGCCCCATGCAGGCCAGTGCCGCATGGCCTGCACAATACAACAGGCTCAAGAGCATAATGGTGCGATACTTACCGAGAAAAATATCGCTCAACAAAGCACCGAGCAACGGAGTGAAATACACCCATGCGACAAAACTGTGGTAATGTTCCGTAGCTTCGGCATTGGACATCGGATTGCCCGCTTTGGCATCCATGAGCCACAGATACTTGGTCATGAAGACCACCAGGATGGCGCGCATGCCGTAAAACGAGAATCGCTCCGCTGCCTCATTGCCGATGATGTAAGGAATGCCCGGCGGCATGGAAGAAGAATCGTGTGGGGTGGTGCGGATGACTTGGCTCACGGACGAAACATTGCCAACAAACGAGCCATCCGGGCAATCAAAACATTCTTGTAGCAGCATCGTATCCGCCGGAATGACTTGACGAAGCCACGGCACGCGTGGATGCTACGGGTGTGAAGAAGCGTCTGATGTTTTCCTTGTTTGCCAGCGGATTGTGCGGAGGCCCGCTTCTGGCCGCCACGGGTGAACCGACTCGCATCGTTCTGGTCCACGGCATTTTCCAACGCGGCCACAGTTTTGTGCCGATGAAGAAAAAGTTCGAAAAAATGGGCTGCGAATGTCTCGTGCCGCGGCTCAATCCCTGCGATGCGCGCACGGGAATCGAAACCCTGGCGCAACAACTGCAGCGCGAGATTGAGGAGTCCTGGGGCAAGGACGCAAAGTTTCATATTGTGGCCCACAGCATGGGTGGGCTTGTGTCACGCTACTATTTGCAAGAACTCGGAGGTCATGAAAATTGCCAAACCTTGATCACTCTTGCCACACCTCATCACGGCACCAAGGCCGCTTATTTTTATCCTGGCAAGGGCGCTGGACAGATGCGCCCGGACAGCACGTTCCTGCGTCAACTGGAAACCTCATCGCACCTTTTGGAAAACGTGCGACTGATCTCCTATCGGACTCCGTTAGACCTGATCATCTTACCCTCCACCAGTTCGCACTGGGAGATGGCGGAAAACCATCGGGTATGGGCTCTGGCCCATCCTTTGGTAATGCATATGCCGAGCGTGCAAAGCAACATCATGAAGGTGATCCGATCGCATGAGACGCCATCACTCTGACCACTGCTTGAGAAATTCCCGCTGTGCATCAGCATCCGGAATTTCCGCAGCATCATAGGTCAACAGGGAACATAGCGGAAATCCCGGACGAATCCGCTCGACGAGCACATCGTTCGCCTCAACGCGAAATCTAGCGCGCCATGCACCACAACCGATTTCCAACAATCCACTGCCCTTGTGGCGGATTCTTCTCGTGCGATGCGGAGTCGGGTCGCGCGATAAAAGTTCCTCCAACCTATGGGTAAAATCGATACCCCAATGTTGTCGCAACCAATCGATCTGAGCGCGACATTCTTCGGAGTAATTCACTTTGAAGGAAGGTTCACGCCGCGCCCACTCTTCGACCTCTTTGAGCCAACCGGACGACTCCTCCGGAAAAGCATCATAGCCAGGTATATAGGGCTTGATGTCGAACACGGGGGTGCCATCCACCAGATCGCAAGGCCCGAGATGGAGTCTGAAGCCGTCAATGCCTAACAATTTCACTGGTGTCATGCCGATCGCGTTCGGCCGGTGCGGAGAGCGCGTAGCGAAGACACCGCGCCGATGGGTGGGACCGCGCGGTGGCAACACCAGCGATCGCCATGTGTCGTTGCGGTGAAACCACCAGATCAACCAGATGCGGGTAAAACCTTCCAGATCCTGCAATCCTCGACGCAGTTCTTCTTGCGGCAACAACTCTAACACGCTGTTCTCCTCCACCGATTCATCCGGTTGATGCAGGGCCTCGAACTTCACGGCTTTCCCCGTACGCACAAAACCAATCGGACGCAGCGTTAGCGCATCGGTGCTGGGGTCGTCGGACATGTTTCGATGATGCAACGATCTCCGCGTCATGCAAGCATTTCGTCCGCCGTTCGATGGGTCGACTTTCGCCTTAGCTACCGAAAAATCATTTGTTTTTACGCGAAGCTCCCCTACCTTCTTTGCATCGTCATGTCTCAACATCCCTCATTCACATCCGCTGAAAAGGCGATCGTCTATGAGGCGAAAAAGGTGCGCAAGGTCTATCACAGTGGCGAGCTTGACTTGGTCGCCCTGCATGGTGTCGATCTCTCGCTGCACGCAGGGGAAATGGTCTGCCTATTGGGCGCATCAGGTAGCGGCAAGTCGACCTTGCTCAACATTCTCGGTGGTCTCGACCTACCTACCTCGGGAGAATTGATCTACAAAGGCTGGCCTCTGCATGGCGCCAATGATGAAACCCTGACCCTGTTCCGCCGCAACTGCGTGGGTTTCGTATTTCAATTCTACAATCTCATCCCTTCTCTCACAGCGCGGGAAAACATCGCACTGATTACCAACCTTGCACCGAATCCGATGTCGCCCGAAGAAGCCCTGGAAATGGTCGGCCTCGGCGAGCGCATGGATCATTTCCCTTCGCAGCTTTCTGGCGGTGAGCAACAACGGGTGGCGATCGCCCGTGCCATCGCCAAACGCCCGGAAGTGCTGCTCTGCGACGAACCAACAGGCGCGCTCGATGTTCATACTGGAATCACCGTGCTGGAAGCCGTGGAACGCATCAATCGCGAACTAGGAACGCTCACGGTCATCATCACTCACAACGCCGTCATGGCGGAAATGGCCGACCGCGTGCTCTATCTCTCGGATGGTAAAATCGTCAACGAGGTTCACAACGAACAGCGACTCCCTGCCTCTGCGCTGAAGTGGTGACCGCCCTGCCCCATGATCGCCCCACTCGACCGCAAGCTGTTACGTGAGATCGCCCGCATGAAGGGGCAGATCATCGCCGTCAGTCTGGTGATGGCCTGCGGACTGACCATGATGATCATGACACGCAGCCTGATCAATACATTGGAAAAAACGCGTGATACGTATTATTCTCAGTATTCTTTGGCTGACCTTTTCGCGCGTGTCAAACGCGCGCCACTGGCGATAGGTGATCGAATCGCGGAAATTCCCGGTGTAGCCGCAGTGGAAACGCGCGTGGTAGTGGATGTGACTCTGGACTTACCCGATCTGGATGTGCCCGCATCAGCGCATGTAATTTCCCTCCCACTCGATGGTGCAGAGCAAAAGCTCAATCGCGTGGTGCTGCGACAAGGTCGCTTCCCCCGCCCCGATGAACGCCGTGCGGTGGTGCTGGGTGAAGCCTTTGCCGAAGCCAATCATATCGTGCCCGGCGATGAACTGGCCGCAGTGATCAACGGGCGACGCGAGGTGTTGCAGATTTGCGGCATCGGTCTTTCACCCGAATTTGTCTTCGAGGCCCGTGCGGGCGAGACTCTGCCTGACCACAAGCGCTTCAGCGTGATGTGGATGAACTACCGAGCTCTGGCGGTGGCCTACGACATGGACGGAGCTTTCAATGATATCTGCCTCGACCTCAGTCCTGGTGCCTCAGCGCGAACGGTCATGGCGGAACTGGACCGTTTGCTGGCATCTTATGGCGCCACCGGTTCCTACGAACGCAGCGAGCAGGCATCCGCCCGTCGGCTCGATGACGAAATCCGCGTGCTTTATTCGCTATCCTACGTCTATCCCGTGGTGTTTCTCAGCGTGGCGGCTTTCATGGTAAACGCGGTGTTGTCGCGCCTCGTGCGCCTGCAACGCGAGCAAATCGCCCAGCTCAAGGCTCAGGGCTACTCGTCGCGCCAGATCGCTTGGCACTTTATGAAATTTGTGATATTCATCGGCATCACTGGATCAGTCCTAGGCGGCATCGGTGGGTATTTGTTAGGCAAAGAACTGGTCAACATGTATACGCTGTTCTTCCGTTTTCCGTCTCTGGATTTCCAATACAACGAACGAGCGCTGATCATCGCGCTCGTCATCAGCATGGGCGCTGCGGTGTTAGGTGTCTGGTCCGTAGTGCGACAAGCCGTGGAATTACCGCCGGCCGAAGCGATGCGCCCCGAGCCACCCGCAAGCTTTCGGCCATCCTTGTTAGAAAGACTCGGCTGGAGTCGTGGCTTCAGTCCCGCCTTGCGCATGGCCCTGCGCAACATCGAGCGGCGTCCTTGGCAGTCGCTTTTCACCAGTTGCGGTCTGGCATTGGCCACGGGCTTGATGGTGATGCCCGGTGCGATGAATGACAGCGTGGATCATCTGCTTACTTTCCAGTGGAATAGCGCACAACGCCACGATGTGCTGGTTTTTCTTAACGAAACAACATCGGCCCGCGGCTTGCACGACATCGAACACCTGCCCGGCGTCACCCTCGCAGAACCAGTGCGCAGTGTCAGCGCCCGCCTCCAGTATGCACAATTTACCCGCAAGTTATCGATCACCGGCATTCCCCACGATGCGAGCCTAAACCGCTTGCTCGATGAAAACGAAAAGCCCATCGCCATGCCGCCAGACGGTTTGCTAGTATCGGCCAAGCTGGCGGAAATTCTGGGCGCGCGCATTGGCGATGCCGTGCAGATCGAATTGTTAGAGGGAAAACGCCGCAAGGTGGAAATCCCGATCCGCGGTCTCGTCATGGACTTCGCCGGCATCGCGGCCTACATGGATCTCTCCGCGCTGCGTCGTATCCTGCAGGAGGGTGATACGGTCAACGGGGCTTATCTGAGCGTCGATGAAAACCATTGGGATGCCTTCATGCGCAAGATCAAAGAAACACCACGCGTCGCCGTGACCATGGTGAAACGCGATCAACTCGCGGCCTTTCGTGATACGACAGGCAAAAGCATAGGCATCCTGCGCACACTCTACTTCGTGCTCGCGGTCATTGTTTCCTTCGGAGTCGTTTACAACAGCGCGCGCATCGCCCTCTCAGAACGCAGTCGCGAACTGGCCACTTTGCGCGTTGTCGGTTTCACGTTGCCGGAAGTGCGCAGCGTGCTGGTGGGAGAGTTGTGGATTCTGGTGATGCTTGCGATTCCTGCTGGGCTGCTATTCGGTCGTGGATTGGCGCTTTTCATCATTTCCTCATTCAGCACTGAAACCGTGCGCCTGCCGATTTTGATCAACAGTTCCACCTATTCGATCGCTGTGATCGTGGTGCTCTCGGCATCGATCAGTTCTTTCGCACTGGTCAGCCGACTACTGGCACAACTTGATCTCGTCAGCGTCTTGAAAGCGCGCGATTGATGCACTACACTTCCTACGTTCATGGCCGATACCACAACACACTCCAGCACCGCACCTTGGGCAAATCCTCCCAATCGATCGGGACGACACCTGCTGCGAAAAATATTGCCTTGGCTCATCGTTGTGAGCGTACTGGCATGGATCATCGCCGGTCTGTGGCCTAAGCCGATTCCCGTGGAAACGGGCGTCGTCACGCGCGCACCGCTCACCGTCACAGTGTTGGAAGAAGGAAAAACCCGCATCCGGCATTGCTACATCGTAGCCGCTCCCGTCGCTGGCACCATGAGACGCGTGACACTCAAGCCAGGTGATTCCGTCAAGGCGAACGAGACTGTCATCACGTGCATCGAGCCCACACCCGCACCTTTGCTCGATCCCCGCGCGCGCGTGCAGGCTGAGGCTGCCGTTTCGCTGCAAGAGTCATCTCTACAACGGACGCAGGAAATGATTCAGGCCGCTCAGATCGCGTGGCAACGAGCAGAGTCCGAACGTCAGCGCATCAGCGCAGAAAAGACCACGGGGATCCTCTCGCAGTCGGACCGGGAGCGCATCGAGTCCGATGCCGCCATCCGTGCCGCCGAAGTGCGCGCACTGGAGTTCGAAGGAAAGATCCGTGCTTTCGAACTGGTTCAGGCAAAAGCCGCACTCGCGCGACCAGCCATACAACTCGCGGAAAACCTCGTCGAGGTCAAAGCACCCGTCTCCGGCATGGTGCTGCGCGTGATGCAGGAAAGCGAGATGATGACCCAGGCCGGCAAGGAAATTTTGGAAATCGGCGACCCCTCTGATCTGGAAGTGGAAGCAGAAATTCTCTCTCGCGATGCCGTCGCCATCCGTCAAGGAGCCGATGCCTTCATCGAACAATGGGGCACGGGAGCGCCACTGAACGGAAGAGTCCGTCGCATCGAACCAGCCGCCTTCACCAAGGTTTCTTCGCTGGGCGTGGAGGAACAACGTGTACTCGTGCTCATCGATCTCATTCATCCACCGGAAGAAGCAAAGGCTCTCGGTGATCGTTTCCGCGTCGAAGCCCGCATTGCCACGTGGCATGCGGACGATGTGCTCGTGGTGCCATCGAGTGCCCTATTCCGCGAAAACAACGCATGGAAAACCTATCAGGTCATCGCAGGCATCGCCCACAAGCGCGATGTGGAAGTCGGCCACAGTGATGGCCGACACAGCGAAGTCATCTCCGGTCTCAATCAAGGCGATCGCGTCTTGCTCCACCCCCCCGATGCCGTGAAAGACCAATCGAGTGTGGTGGAGAAATAGTGTGGCGGAGGCATCTCGCCTCCATGCCAACCTGTTGTATCAAGAGACAGGCAGGCGAAAATGCCTCCGCCTCTATCACAAGGCCCGCGTTTGCACTTCGTTCGAGAGATTCGCCACGAACTCCGCTAGCGGCAAAGAACCGAGATCCTCGCGATCGCGATGACGCACAGAAACCGTTTGTTCCTCTTCTTCTTTCTGACCGATGATCAACATGTAAGGCACACGTTCGAGACGAGCATTGCGGATTTTCGCGCCAATCTTATCGGAGGTGCGATCCATGCTCACGCGGATTTTTTGATCGGCCAACTGCGCCGTGACCTTCTCAGCGTAGTCCATGTATTTTTCAGAGATTGGTAGCACGCGCACCTGCTCGGGAGCGAGCCAAGTCGGGAACTTGCCTTCAAAGTGCTCGATCAGCAGCCCCGTGAAACGCTCCAACGAACCGAAGGGCGCGCGGTGGATCATCACCGGGCGGTGCGGACGGTTGTCCTCGCCGATGTAGCTGAGATTGAAGCGCTCGGGCAGATTGTAATCCACCTGCACGGTGCCGAGTTGCCAGTCGCGACCGATAACGTCCTTGACCACGAAGTCGATCTTGGGGCCATAAAACGCCGCCTCTCCCAGTTCTTCGGTGTATTCCACACCGAGAGTTTGCACGGCTTCACGCAAAGCATTTTCCGCTTTTTCCCAGTTCTCGGGATCGCCCACGTATTTGTCGGAATCGGGATCGCGCAGGGAAAGTCGCACACGGTATTCGTGCATTCCCAGCGTTCCTAACACTTTTTTCACCAAGCCCAGGCATCCCTGCACCTCGGCCGCAACCTGATCGGGTGTGCAGAACAAATGCGCGTCGTCCTGCGTGAAGCCGCGGACGCGGGTCATACCGCCGAGCTCACCGGACTGCTCCCAGCGATACACGGTGCCGAATTCCGCGAGGCGCACGGGCAGATCACGATACGAGTGCGGTTCGCTATCGAAAATCTTGATGTGATGCGGGCAGTTCATCGGCTTGAGCATGTAGCCCTCGTATTCACCCTTTTCCAGACCGTTGACCAAGGTCGCACAAGTAGCATCCTCATCCGCAAGTTTTTCCAACACGCTCCGCTCGGGAATCGCGGGATATTGGCTTTCCTGATAATACGGGAAGTGTCCAGAGGTGCGATAGAGATCGAGTTTGCCGATGTGCGGCGTGAAGACCTGGGAGTATCCCTGACGATCGAGTTCTGAGGTGATGAACTCCTGCAAGGCACGGCGAATCAAACCGCCCTTCGGCTTCCAGAGAATCAACCCTTGCCCGACCATCTCATCAATGTGGAACAACCCCATCTCACGACCCAGCTTGCGGTGATCGCGTTTTTTTGCTTCCTCCAATTTCGTGAGATGCTCTTGAAGCTCGGTGGAATTTTTGAAGCAGGTGCCATACAAGCGCTGCAGTACTGGGCGGGTTTTATCGCCTTTGTAAAACGCGCTGGCCACGCTCATGAGCTTAAAGGCCTTGCAATTGCCCGTACGACCCACGTGAGGACCTGCACAGAGATCCCAGAAGTCGCCATTCTTGTAGAGAGATATTTCCTCATCTTCAGGAATGTCGTTGAGCAGATCGACCTTAAAAACGCTGGGCTCTGCGCGCTCGCCCACGAAACTGAGTCTGCCGCTTTGAGCGAGAGCCATGGCCTCATCGCGAGAGACCACCACACGTTCGAAGGCATCATTGTCCTTCACGACTTTTTTCATCTCTTCCTCGATGCGTGGGAAATCATCAGGGCTGATGCGATGGGAAAGCTGCATGTCATAGTAGAATCCGTTCTCCACCGGCGGCCCAGCGGCGAACTGCACGTCAGGCCAGATCCGTGAGATCGCGGTCGCCATCACATGCGCGCAGGAGTGACGGAGACGGTCCAGATCGGACATCTGATGACGTTCTTCTAAAGTTTTTCTCTCGGACATAAGCGACGCGATCAAGCATGAATCCGCGTCGATTTTCAACGTCAAAATGCGCATGGTGCGTCACATGGCGATCTTTCTGCTTTCCGATTTCCAAATCTGCGCCACAATATCCCTGCTTTGTCCACATCACTGATTCATCCCACTGCATTGATTTCCGCCGAGGCGCGCATTGCCGACAGTGTTCGCATTGGTCCCTTCACTGTCATTGAAGGTCCGGTATATATTGCTGAAGACTGCGAAATCGCAGGGCACGTCTTGATTCAAGGAAAAGTTACCATTGCTCGTGGCAACCGTATCGGCTGGGGATCCATCGTCGGTGCCGATCCGCAGGACCTGCACTTCGATCCTCAGACCGACTCGGGCGTAGAGATCGGTGCTAACAACACCCTGCGCGAATACGTCACCATCCATCGCGGCTCGCAAGCGGGCGGCATGACACGCATCGGCGCAAACAATTTCCTGATGACCGGCGTCCACCTCGCCCACGACGTGCAGATGGGAGACCACAATGTCCTCGCCAACAACGTCCTGCTTGCTGGACACATTCAGGTCGGCAACAAATGCTTTCTCGGTGGTGGATCGGTATTTCACCAGTTCATCCACATCGGCGACTTCGCCATCGCCCAGGGTAATGCCGCCATCAGCCAGGACATCCCGCCCTACTGCATGGCCCACGGCAACAACCTACTCGCTGCCTTGAACGTCATCGGTCTCAAAAGAGCTGGATTCACAGCCGAACAACGTGCCGAAATCAAACGCGCCTTTCGTCTTTTGTTAGAAGGAAACCGACAGGTCGCTGTGCAACAGGCATCGCTCATCGCTTGGTCGGATGCCGCCATGCTCTTGGTTAAGGCCGTGGAAAATCCCTCGCGCAAAGGCATCCTCACCCGCTCCACCACTCTCTAACGAATCATGTCCGCTCTCCATCTGCCCGAACAAGTCGGAGTCATGATCCTGCCCGACTGCGTGCTCTTTCCGCATGGCGGACTGCCTTTGCACATCTTTGAAGAACGCTACCGTGTCATGCTGCAGGAAGCCATCGACACCCATTGTTTCTTCGCGGTGACGAACAAAATTTCCGATTCGGATGATCCGAACGAATGCGCTGCGGCAGTAGGCACTATCGGCATCGTGCGCGCCTCCCACGAACAAAAGGATGGCACCTCGAACTTGCTCTTGCACGGTGTGATCCGCGTGAAATTTCTGCGCTGGTTGGAAGGCAAACCGTATCCCTTCGCGGAGATCGAACCCATACCCGCCATCTTCGAGCCAGAGACTCAGGCCGCCGCTGCAGTCGCCACCCTGCGCGGGTGTGTGGAGGATGCGATCAAAGAACTACCTGAGGAAGTGCAGAAAGCCGTGATGGAAATGATGCACCGCACCGATGACCCCGTCATTTTGGCAGACATCGTTTGCCAACAATTCATCCACGACACTGACATGCGCCAGATGCTGTTAGAACTGGAATCCCCCGCTGCCCGGATCGCGTGGTTGTGCCAAGCATTGCAGCCGGAGAAATGATTGACGTAAATCGGGGATACTCATGGAGCGCGGACTTCAGTTCGCCATACATTTGAGATGATGCGGACTGAAGTCTGCACTCTACTTACTCACCCGCCGCGTCTTTCGCGTTGGCGTCTTCATCTTCCGCGGGATCGAGTTTGCGGAAGTGGACTTGACCGACGAGACGGTCATCGACACTGGTCACGCGGGCCTCGTAGCCGAGGATTTCCACGGTTTCACCTAACTCAGGGAAACGACCTAACAACTGGGTGATGTAGCCGCCGACCGTAGTGACCTCGCCGCTATCGATGTGAAGTTCAGGCTCGAAATCGGATAAATCATTCAACGAAGTAGTTCCTTCCACGACAAATTCCTTGTCGTTGATGCGGGTGAACTCGGAGGTTTCGTTATCGAACTCATCCTGGATGTCGCCGACCAATTCCTCAATGACGTTATCAAGAAAGACCACGCCGCCGATGTGACCAAACTCATCGGCCACCTGGGCCACGTGAGCGCGCTCCTTGAGGAAAAATTTCAGCAGCACATCAAGCGGCATCGTTTCTGGCACCACTTTCATCTCGCGCTTGATGCGCATGAGATCGGGGTCGGGATCGTTGATGAGTTTGAGCATGTCCTTGATGTGGATCAGGCCCAGCGTGTTATCGAGGTGGCCACGCACCAGTGGAAAACGGGTGTGTTGGGACTTGAGGGCAATGTCGAGCGATTGCTGGAAGGTTTGATCGGCATCGAGATAAACCACATCGCCGCGGTGCGTCATCACATCGCGCACCCACACCTCATTGAGTTCTAATGCATTAACGAGGATCTCACGCTCGATCTCCGTGACTTTCTGATTGCGTTCACTTTCTTCCACCAGATAAACCAGCTCCTCTGCCGAGTGCGCGTGGCCGTGGTCATCGGCAGGTTGAATGCGCAGCACATTCTTGAGCAGCGAATTGGCGGCGCCGTTCATCAGACGGATCGGAATCGAAAAGGCCGAGGCGAACAACTGCAGCGGGCGAGAAAGCTCCAACGAAGTGGCCAACGACTTACGGATGGCGATGGACTTGGGCATCAGTTCGCCAAGGATCACATGCAGAGCCGTAAAGGATACGATGGCAATGACAAAAGAAATGGCAGAGATGAGATCGAGCCTCAGCACTTTCACTGAAACCATACTCGGGAACATTTTGCTGAGGGAGGGTCCGACGAGGCTTTCGACGAGAGGTTCACCGAGGAAGCCCAGCGCGAGTGAGGCGATCGTGATACCGAGCTGGCAGGCAGACAGATAGGGATCGAGGTTTTCGATGATGGCGCGAGTGGAAGAGGCTCGGCGGGGTTTTTCTTTCGCGACGGTCTCCACCTGACTGGGGCGGACCTTGACGATGGCGAACTCTGCGGCAACGAAAAAAGCGTTCAACAGCAAAAAGAACAACATACCTGCCAGGTACAGGATGATTTGCCATGCTGGGGGGTAATCCACTGGAGCCGTTGCCAGAAATGTCAGTCCGAGATTCATCGTTAGAGCTTTTCGTAAACGCCCTGATCACGACGTTCGAGCACCGTGAATCCCGCCTTTTTGGCATCGGTCACCGACAAGGGTTTGGTGATGGTGGGTGTGTTGATCCGTGAGATGAGCTTTTTCACGGGATGTTTGCACAAGGGGCAAACCAACAGAGGAGCGCGATCCACAGGACGGCGCAATTCGAATCCCTTCGCGCAAACGCGACACGATACACTCGGGTCCTTAGGTGATTCGGAAATATATTCGTAGAGAGGCATAAGAAAGACGCGGAGCCGGGCAATTTCCGATCCGCGTCGATACAAGCACAACGTGTGCCCGTTTTACCAGCTTGATTTGGTAACGCCAGGGATCAGGCCGGCGGAAGCCATTTCACGGAAACTGATACGAGAAAGACGGAAGCGGCGGATGAAAGCACGGCGACGACCGCTGAACTCGCAGCGATTGACCAGACGAGTGGGGCTTGCGTCGCGAGGGAGCATGGTCAGACCGATGTAGTCTTTCTCCTGCTTCAACTTCATGCGAAGGTCGGCATACTTTGCCACCGTTGCTTGTTTGCGTTTATTTCGTGCGATCCAGCTTGCTTTTGCCATAATTGTGGACGCGCAAGATACGCATCCCCTAGGCCTTGGCAAGCAAAAAGTGCATCTTTTTGTGAAAAAGTTTAGCAAATCGCCATCACATCTTGAAATTCTTCGCCTGAGACAAAAACCGCGCGGGATTTTGGTAGCAAACTTGTTCGATGAATTCCGGGCTGTGCTCACGTTTTTTCATCTCCAAGGCGCATTTCGGCACGGCCAAGGGATCGGAAACGCCCCAGTCGCAGGCGGAATTGAGCCAAAGTCGCTCGGAACCGAGAGTTTCCAGCATGTCGATGGCGCGATTGGGTGTGCATTTTGATTCCGGATACAGCGTCATGCCCGCCCAGTAACCTTGATCGAGCACCATGGCGGCGGTGTGTTCTTCAACGTGATCGATGATCACCTTTTCGCGCGTCAGGCCAGAGAAATTGGCCAGCGCATCGAGAATCAGGCGCGTGCCTTTTTTCTTGTCCTCTAGGTGCGGCGTGTGAATGAGGATGGGCAGGTCATGATCGAGCGCGATCTGCACATGCTCCTCGAAAATCGTCAGCTCATTGCGCGTGTTTTTGTTCAGTCCTATCTCGCCAATGCCGAGCACGGTTTTTCTCTCCAGAAACTCGGGGATCAGGCTCATCACCTCGCGGGCAAAGACTGGGTCATCGGCCTCCTTGGGATTGATGCAAAGCCAGCAATAGTGCTTGATGCCGAATTTTTCCGCGCGACGCGGTTCATACTCGGTGAGTTGGCGGAAGTAATCGTAGAATCCCTGGGCGGATGATCGATCGAAACCCGCCCAGAAGGCTGGCTCGCAAAGAATCTCACATCCGGCGATAGCGAGCTTTTGGTAGTCGTCGGTGGTGCGACTGACCATGTGCGCGTGTGGTTCAATGTATCTCACAGATCACCTCCTTTCGTCGGCAATGGAGCACCGAAAGCTCCCTGAAAAGGAGCGGATTCCAGCAACTCCGAGCTCTCGTCTGATAACAAATCCAATACTGCCTTCGCGCGATCCGATCGATTTTCTAACAAAATCGGTATCGCCTTGCGCAGGGCTTCGTCGCGGTAATCCGGAGCTCCCTCATGACGATCCATGCGATCAAAAAACGCAGCGAGATCAATCAGCTTACAGCGAGCATCCATAAAATGGAGGTCGGCGATTTTTTTCTTATCGGGCATGAGGACATTGTAAGGTCGAAACGCCGTGGCTGCAAAGAAAGAATGCGATCAAGACACACCTCTCATGAGAGAAATTTCAGCGAGACTCACCAGACGCGGCAACAATTCAGCGCGAGGCAAGGATTTCAGTTCATCGATGGTCACCGCGCGGTCGAGCGTGAATTTACCTGAACGTGTGCGGCGCAGCGCGCTGAGATGAGCGCCACAACCGAGCTTGGCACCGATGTCATGGGCGTAGGTGCGGACATAAAATCCCTTGGTGCAGCGCACGGTGAACTCGACTTCCGGAAGCTCGATGCGGTGGATTTCGTAGTCGAACACTTTGACGGCACGTGGTTTGCGTTCCACCTCTTGGCCTTTGCGCGCCATTTTGTAAAGCGGCACACCGTTGATTTTGATCGCGGAAACCATAGGTGGTATTTGCTCAAAATCACCCAACAAGGAATCGAACGCCGCACGGATCTGCTCCTCGCTGAGATCGCCCACAGGATGCTCGGCTATCACCTCTCCTTCCTTGTCCTGCGAGCTGGTCACCTTCCCCAGGGTCAAGGTGCCGCGGTATTCCTTATCCTCGCTCATCAGCAAGTCCTGGATTTTTGTAGCGCGGCCGACCACCAGCATCAGCAGACCAGTCGCCATGGGATCAAGGGTCCCGCAATGACCGATTTTTTTCGTGTTCAACGCGCGTCGTGCCACGGCGACGACATCGTGCGAGGTAAAATCACCGGCCTTGTCGATGAGCAGCACGCCGCTGGGTTCCTGAGGTAATTCGAAAGGATTCATGGATTTTTGTTAGATAGCGGCAGCAATGGCAGCAAGCACTTGTTGTTTGGCTTCAACGATGGGACCAGCCATGCGAATTCCTGCCGCTAGGGCATGACCACCGCCACCGAAATGTGTGGCGATCTCGCAGACATTCACGCTGCGGTCTTTCGAGCGCATCGATACCCGAACTTTGCCGCCGGGTAGTTCTTCAAAAAACACGGCTACTTGCACGCCTCGGATGGCGCGGATCATATCGATGAGGCCCTCGCTATCCTCTGGTTTCAGCGCAAGGTCGATGCGCAGTTGATCCAACATGACCCAATGCGCGACTTTGCCATCCGCAGACAGCTCCAGAGTATTCAAGAGAGCGCGCAACAATTCGATGCGCCGATAGGGATGACTGTCATAGGTCTTCGCGTTGATGTCCCCTACGGCCAATCCGCGCTCCATCAGATCCGCCGCCATGCGATAGGTGCGTGCCGTGGTGGAATCGTATTGGAAAGAACCGGTATCGGTGGAAACCGCCACGTAAATGGCATCGCGTGAGCCAGCAGTGATGGGCATCTCCAGCGCCTGAAGGAGTTCGTAAACGATCTGCCCCGTGGCAGGACTGGTGGCATCGACGTAGTTGACGTCGGCATAGAGTGGATTGGAAATGTGGTGATCGATGTTCACCCATAACTTCGCCTTGGCAGCGGCGATGAGATTGCCCTCACCAAGCCGGACTTTCGTAGCTGTATCCAGCGCGATGGCCACATCGATGTCCGGAGCCTCAGCGGGAGGTAAGGTGATTTTTTCCGAGCCGGGGAGAAATGCCAAGCTGTCTGGCAATCCATCGACATTCCAAAAATGAACCGTTTTCCCCATGGCTTCGAGAGCCAGACCAAGACCGAGCACGGAACCGATCGCATCGCCATCGGGACGCATGTGACTCATCAAGGCGAAGGTCTGATTCTGGCGGAAAATTTCGCCTAGGGTTTCGAAGTTCACTTTGTCGCTCATGGTCGTGGTGCTCTGCTTTGCCTTAGAACGGCGTCGATGCACAAGGAAAATCGGCAACCATCAACGGACTTCTGGGCACAAGCTCTCAGCGAGAGAGGCCGTCGCGGCGTTCCTTTGCCTCGGCGAGCCAATGCTCTAGGCCTGCGCGGTCGTTCGCTTCCAGCATCGCTGTAATGACATCGATTTCGCGACGGGTCTCCTCCAGCACCGTGCGGATCTGGTCCCGATTTTCTAGCAAAATTTCCGCCCACATCGACGGGCTACCCGAAGCAACGCGGGTGGTGTCGCGCAGTCCGTTGCCGCAATATTGCCCCCATCTTGGTTGTTTCAGAGCCACCAAAGCGCCGAAACAAGCGAGCACGTGAGGAAGGTGACTGACGCGTGCGACGATGGCATCATGCTCTTCCGCCGTGCCCCAAGCGGTGCGGCAACCCAGGCTTTGCCAGAATTGTTCGAGCGCCTGGCAGGTCTCCGATTCCACGTTCTCATCATTCGTGAGCAAACAAGCCGCGTTCTCAAACAGGTTCGAGCGCGCGTGGGCGATCCCCTGTTTTTCGCCGCCTGCCATTGGGTGACTACCAATGAAACGCAGTCCGGAGGATTGCAAAAGTGGACGCAGGGTGTCGTGAGGCTGGCGTTTTACACTGCCCACATCCGTCACCAAGCATCCTGCCGGTAATCCGGCATCGATCGCCTGTTGCAACAGAGTTGCCATATGACCAACGGGCACGCACATGATCACCAGATCCGCCTCGTGCACGGCTGTTGCAAGATCCGAAGTGGCATGGATGCCCAGTGCTCTCGCCTCCGAGCTAGCCTCCTCACGCCGCGACCATAGCACGGTTTGATGTGCAGCGGGGCACGCAAGCGCGGCTGATCCACCGAGCAGACCGCCGCCGAGAATCGAAATCTTTTGGAAAGGAATCATGGGAAAAAATACGCCGGGCGATGCCCGGCGAGAAATCGGAGCCTTCCGGTAGCGCCAACGATCAAGGAACGCGGAAGTGTTTTTTTTCCGCAGCTGGGTATTGAGGATCTGCTACCAATGTCCCTGACGCAATCCCTCTTACATCGACCACTTTGTTGTTGAAAGGACTGAAAACAAAGCCTGGCTTGCCGGGGACAGCTGCCGCGACAGGATGATTTTGCGTTGGTGTGGGTGGCTTAGGTGGGTCAACGGGACGATTGTCGGGATTGAAATCGCCGGTGGTTGGGCCTGATCCATTCTGATTGTCACCCGAGGGAATGTTCGCTTGTTTCTTGCGCTCTTCCTCTTTGAGACGCAATTCCTCAGCTTTGGGATCGATATCCTGCGGCTTCGGTTCGGTGATCGGAGGCAGTTGCTTCGTTTTTTTACGTGTTTCAATGCGACGACCGTATTCATCATAAGGAACACACGAGGTGATGATCACACCACTGAGCAGTGCCACGAGAGAAAATGAGAACGAGCGGTTCATGATGGGTGAAGAAATGGTGCACGATTTCCACGCCACGTCAAGCATGCAAGCGAGGAATTGTCGTTCTGCATGCGGATACGGCCCGAAGAATGGGAATTCACCGCTTCGCGGCATCGGCCTCGATCCATTGCCAGAGGGATTCGAGTGATGCTTTGACGGCGGACTTCGCATCCACCAATGGCGTTTCGGCGGACGATCGGCCAAACAGGTAGTATTTGATCTTAGGCTCCGTTCCTGAGGGGCGCACGGCAAAACGTCGACCATCGGCCAGATCGACGAAAAGCATTTTCTCCTTGGGCAGAGCATCCCCCTCATCGTCATACAGGTCCTGCGAGGCGAAATCGCGAACGCGCACAACGGCAGAACCGTCGCACTGTTCCGGAGGATTCGCCGCGTAGGATGCCGCTAGGGCCGCGATTTTAGCAGCGCCATCGGCTCCCTCCATCACAAGTGATTTGCCGATTTCTAGGAAATACCCGAACTGCGCGTAGATTTGATCGAGCAGCCCCGGCAGAGTAAGGCCCACACTTTTCGCGTAAGCCGCCACTTCAGCGAACATCACGGCCGCACCATTCGCATCTTTATCACGGACGAAATCACATCCGAGGTAGCCGTAGCTTTCCTCACCACCGAAAACGAAGAAGCGAGAGAATTCGAGACGCAATTGACGCGATTGATCTTCGGTCAACGAGCGATAGCCTTCTCCGCTGAGCTCCGCGATCTTGGCCACAGGAATGGTGTTTTCATACTTGCGCAGTTTTTCGGCAATGTATTTGAAACCAGTCAAGGTATCCACCACCCGGATGCCGAAATGATCGGCGATGGCGCGTTGCAATTCGGTGGTGACAAAGGTCTTGATCAAGACCGCATGACTGCGCGACGCATCGGTGATCCATCCGAGATCGAAGGCCGTCTTCACGCGATACCATGCCATCAACGAACCGATCTGATTGCCGGTAATCAAAGCCATATTGCCGTCAGCATCGCGAGCAGCGATGCCCATGCGGTCGCTATCCGGATCGGTACCGATGACGATTTCCGCTCCCGTCTGCTCGGCCCGTTCGATCGCCATTTTCAAGGCCGGTGCGTTTTCGGGATTCGGTGAATCCACTGTGGGGAAACGTCCATCCTCGACATCCTGTTCGGGCACCGTGACGACATCGAATCCCAGTTCGCGCATCATCGGAACAACAATTTTTCCGCCCGTGCCGTGCAGATTGGTGAACACCACCTTGGTCGTCGATGACTGCAATAATGCAGGGCGCATCAGAAGCGAACGCAAACGATCCATGTAGCGGCGATCCATTGCCGCATCGAGAATTGTCAATGAGCCACGGGCGGATGCATCAACTTTTTCATAGGTTTCTGTTTGCAATGCATTGACCAAACCGATGATAGCCGTGGCGTGGGGATCGACGATCTGTCCACCATCGTTGAAGTATGCCTTGAAACCATTGTCATGTGAGGGGTTGTGGCTGGCAGTCAACACCACGCCCGCATCGGCGCGCAGTTCGCGGATGGCAAAGGACAACTGCGGCGTGCTGCGCGCGCTTTCGAACAGATAGGCATCAGCACCGAGATCGTTGCACACCTTCGCGCAGAACTCAGCGAAATCACGGGAGAAATGCCGGGTATCGTGCGCGAACACCAACTTCGCCTTGCGACTGGTGCCCACGTGTTGCTGCGCATAAGCGACAAGACCACGCACTGCGCGGCCTACATTGAAAAAGTTCATGGTGGCAGTGCCGACGCAGGGATACTGCGGACGGCCATTAGGACCGCCTTGACCTAGTTCCAGGGAAGTGACCACGCGGCCGATGGTGCGACCGCGAAGACCGCCAGTTCCGAAGGCGAGCTTTTTGAAAAAGCGATCGTTCAGTTCGCTCCATTGTTCTTTTTGTGCCAACTCCGTTACGACCTGTGAGGCGAAATCATCGGCGACGCCCTTCAGCAAAGCATCGATATTTTCCCGGGAAGATGGCAACAATTTTCCTGCCTGCACCGCTGCATCCAACTGCTCGAACAAAGAATTCAACATGCCCCAAGACTGCACTTGCGGCACTTGCTTGGCAATTCCTTTTTCGGATGACAAAACACGCGACGATCAAGCGAGGGAGAGAATCTTGTCTGATAGAAAACCAAGCTGAAATTCTGTCAACTCGGCTTCCCCCTATCGAGAAAAACGGATCCTTTTTCACTACCTTACAGAGCATGGTGATCCCTCGCTTGATCGCCGTGTCACGTGGCTGCCGCAGAAGGGATCTTGGTTGACAGATCATGGTGGTCTTTCATAGTGAAATGAGTTCATGGGATTGGTGGAAATGAGTTTGTTTGAGGAGACATCGGCATGGCAGGTGTTTGCTTCGGGGCTTGCAGAAGGAACTGTGGAAGCTGTTGCAGGAAAATCCGGAACTTCCGGGCTGCGTCTGCGTTATGACTTTCATGGAGGCAGCGGATACATCGCGATACGTCGACTGACGCCATGGAGGATGCCATCAACCTTTCGCCTCCATCTGGAGTATCGTGGCGAAGGTCCTGCCAACCACCTGGAGTGCAAAGTCTGCGCACCTGGCGGCATCAATGTCTGGCGGAATCAGCGACTGAATGCGGAACTCGGTTCCGAGTGGCGGGCATGGTCATTGACGGAACGAGACCTGAGCTTCGCCTGGGGTCCGGCAGGCGGCGGTCCAGTCGACTTGGTCGAGGCCCTGGAACTGGTCGTAGTGGCAGGGCCTGGAGGAAAAGGGCATGTGGATTTTTGCGATTTCCGACTCACCGACGAGACACTCATCCATCCTGCTGCGATAACCGCATCCAGCGAAAAAAACGAATATTCCGCCTCGGCGGTTTTCGTTGACGATCATGGCGAATGGATAGCATCGCCTGACGATCCACAGCCTTGGTGGAGTCTGGACTTCGGTCGGACGCACCGCTTTGGCGGCTTGATCATCGAATGGCCGGAGGATCTCCCGCCAAGAGCGTTTCAAGTAGAAATATCGAACAACTCCAGGGATTGGCATACGATCCATCGGGCACAAGGGGCTGATGGAAGCAGAACTCACATTCCCACACCGAAGATGGAATCGCGATACCTGCGATTGCGATTTGATCATCCCGAATGCGCAGCACTGCGAGCAGTTCGTCTCCAGCCCGATGCATTTTCCCACAGTCCCAACGAATTCATGCACGCCGTGGCCCGCGATTTCCCACGCGGTTGGCATCCGCGGTATTGGCACAGGGAGCAATCCTTTTGGACTCCTGTGGGTTCGCCCGATGGCGGAAAGCGCGCTCTCATCAACGAGGAAGGCATGGTCGAGGTCGATGAAGGCGGATTTTCTCTCGAGCCATTTCTGATGACCCCGGATGGATTGTTGACCTGGGCGGACATGAATGGCACGGCGGAACTGACGAGCGATGGCTTGCCCATGCCGCAGGTGATTTTGTCGCATCGAGACACCACATGTGAAATCACACCGTGGATGGATCATGCAGAAAATCAACCGATCCTGCGCGTGCGCTATCGCTGGAAAATGGCTACACCACAATCGAACAGAAAATTTGCGATCGCGGTAAGACCATTTCAAGTTACACCTCCCTGGCAGGCTTTTCGAAATCTCGGCGGAATCAGTCCCATCGTGAAGATCGACCCCAAGGGTGATGACATGAGGATTGATGGCAAATCCATCTATGTCACCCCAGCAGCGCATGAGCAGGGCGCGGCCTGCATGGAACAAGGTGGCGTGCTGGCATATCTCGCGCGAGGTGCATGTCCCCCGCGCGAAGAGATCGTGGATGCAAGCCAACTCGCATCGGGCGCTTGGGTGTGGCACATTCCTGACCTTGCCTCTCAGTGGGAAGTCACGGTCTCCGTTCCCTACGAAATTTCGAATCACCCGCCCGTGCATCATGACATCGCGGCAACCGAACAATGCTGGCGCGAGGTATTGGGTAAGGTGCAGTGGTCGGTGCCTGAATGCGCGAAGCCTGCGTTCGACTGCTGGAAAACCTGCGCCGGTCACATCCTCATCAACCGCGACGGTGCAGGATTCCAACCCGGGCCGCGGCGTTACAGCCGAACGTGGATTCGCGATAGCGTGATCATGGGTGCGGCACTTGCCAAAACAGGGATCGCGGCACCACTTCGTGATTTCATCGAATGGTATGCCCCATTCCAACGCGAGGATGGTTTCGTGCCTTGTGTCGTTGATCGCGATGGCATCGACTGGTTGGTCGAGCACGACAGCCACGGCCAATTTCTTTGGGGAATGCGCGAATCCTATCACTACCAAAAAGACGATGCATTTCTCTCATCCCTTCTTTCCTCTGCTCTCAAAGCAGCGGATTATCTTTTATTCCTTCGCCATCAGCGCACGACATCGTATTTTCAGAACGAAGAGCAGCGAGCGAAATACGGGCTCCTACCCGAATCTGCCAGCCATGAGGGATACCTCGCGCATCCCGTGCATTCCTACTGGGATGACTTCTGGGGCATACGCGGCCTAGAAGCATGTGCCGATCTTTGCCAATGGAGTGGACGCGAGGACGAAGCACACCGCTGGCGAAAGGAAGCGAAAACTTTTCGCAACGACACGTTGCATTCGATGGAACTCGTGATCGCGCGGCATGACCTGCATTTCCTCCCGGGCTCGGTGGAGTGGGCGGACTTCGATCCCACTGCTACCGCCAATGCCGTCGCTCTGCTGGACTTTGCCGATCTACTCCCCGCCGCACCACTGCGAGAAATGCTGACCCGTTACCTGTCAGAACAAAAAGACCGACAATCAGGGGAAATCGCATGGTCCAAGTATAGTGCGTATGAGATCCGCATTGTCGGCGCCTTGGTGCGCATGGGAGAACGTGAAGAAGCGCAGCGGCTTTTGTCATTCTTTCTCTCTGACCGACGTCCCCGAGCGTGGAACCAATGGCCCGAAATCACATGGCATGACCCACGTGCGCCAGGTCACCTCGGCGATGTGCCTCATACCTGGATTGGCGCTGAATACATCCTTGCCATTGCAAGCATGATCGCTTCGGAACGAGAGTCCAAAAACCATTTGGTGCTGGCCGGTGGCATCCCTTGGGCTTGGGTGGAGGAAGATCAAGGCATGCACTTGCGCGATTGGCCCACTCGCTACGGCATGCTCCACATGACACTCAGGGCAGGACAGGATGACGATTTACTTATCGAAATCAAAGCGGGCTTGGAAATGCCTACTGACGGGATCATACTGCAAGCCCCCTGCCCTCCGGGCATGAGATACGATTCAATTGCGATCAAGCAGGGAGCATGCGAAATCGATGTCGCAGATTCATCGCTGCACATTCGCCTACTCCCCTTCCACGCTCGACTGATCTATCAGCATGCTGATCCACAGCTTGAAGGAAGATCATCCTAACACAATCACCAGGCGATCCATGCCACCGCTTGCGAAAATGCGCCATTCTTGAATGGAAAACCGCAGTCCTCCACAACGATAGGGATGGATCAACCGAGTGCCTGTCAACTCCACATCATTGAGCTTCACGGATTGCGGGCCAGTGCCCTCGGGTCCGATGTGATAGATCACCTGCCAATGATATGCATCAAGACGACATTCGACGACCAGACCAGACAAACTCGGATCGATCACAGGATCAATGACCACCTCGTCTATCCCGATCCGGAGGCCGAGAAAACATTGCACCATGACACGCACAGCGATGCCCGAACCGCTGGAATACACGCGCCATCCCCCCTCTAACGAAACATCACCACTGTGCAGCTTGTTGTATTGTTCCGCTGCTTCATATCGATCCGCAAAATCGGCATCGGAACTGGAATAATAGCAATTGAGCTGTCGCAGTGAAGAAGATGGAACGAGTTCTCTCAAACCGATCGGATTGATCTGTTGCAAAGCTTGCCAGAGTTCCTTTGCCGCGCCGAAACGGGCCAACGCCTCGGCATAACGAATGTGCGCGTGGGTATACATCAGACCAATTTCACGACCGAAATAACTCGCGGTTTCGGCCCGCAGAAAACGTTGGGAAATTCCGCCGTGATACGAGAGCGGGCGATCGAACAAACGAGCGCCATCTGGCCCCATCAAATGCTCGCGAATGATGAGCAGGTGTTCCGCAGCCTGTTCACGGGAAAAGAGCTCGTTGATGATCGCATGAATCATAGGAAGCAAACTGTAGCGAATGCCCGTATCCTCATCGCGGGGATGCAAAAACGCTCTAGGACTGCCATGCGAGGGAAATTGCATCAGGCCGGTCAGCACGCCATCCACCACCATGTGATGCTGAAAATCCGATCGGATCCTTGTTATCTCCTCGCGCAACGTGCTTAGGTCACTCACGATTCCCAGCGCCTCACAGGCATCGGCCCAGCAGCGCACGGTTTGCTCATGCAAGGTCACCGTCCAAGCACTGCAAAGATTTTCACGCATCTCTTCTTGCGATGGCTGCATCGAATCATTCCAATCGCCATGCCCATAGGACGCCAACATCGTGCCGGGTATCACACGGCTTCGCATCAGACGCAGCGCATGCTCCACATGTTCCCTGATCGGAACCACCACCCCTTCTGCAGACCTTGAGAAATAGGGCAATGATTCCTCCAGAATCGACGCATCGCGAGTGGCGCACAGGTATTGCGACAAGGCCCATACGGGCCAGAACACAATATCACCGTGAGAATCCTCAGGGCGGATGTTGCGTTCACGATCAAAAAACATGAACCACTGCGGCCAATCGCCATCAGGATTCTGTTGACGATAAACGCGCAACAGCAAATCCCTCGCCTCCGCAAATCTGCCGAAGGCGAGCATCAACTCCATCGGCCCCTGACAAACATCCCGTGTCCCCCATCCACCACCAGAATATTGTTCCAGTCCACGAGGCGACCGATAGTGCACCAAGGCATTTTGCACCAACCACGGAATGAAGTGATTCCATGCGGAAACCATCTCGAAACTCGGATGATCGGTGTCGATGCCCCATCGAATCTTCGGCTCAGGGAGCTCTTGGATGGCGGTTGATGGTGGCAACAAACGCCCCTCGATTCCGATCCGCACGGAATTCGTTATCTTGGTTTTCAAGCACAGATACGGCTCGCCGCGGGAACGCTTGTCCTCCCATAAAACTTCATCGCCGCCCACGCATTGCCAGAGCTCGGGATCCTCTGTCGTGATCGCAAAACATCCATCGGGAAAACGCCGTCCCACATCGCTATCCAAAGCAGCCTTGACCCTGATCTCCTTGTCCATTTTCTCATACAACACGGGACCCGTGATCAGTCCATCGTCGCCATTCAGCGCTACGTGATGAATCAATAAAAAACGGCGAGGCAAACCCGATCGCACTTCGATATCCAAGGAGAGTCGCGAGCATTGCGCGTCCGCAGCCGAACGGATCAACAGATCGCCGGATCTTGTGTGATAAATCCAGCGGCACTCTCGTTCCGACATCGCAAAAGCCGATGGCGCGCCCAAAAGAAACCACGCCCCCTCGATCTCCATCATGATGCGCATGCCATGTGTGCGAAAAAGCCCGAGATAACTTCGACAAGTCGAGAGGAACCGATTGATGCTCACATGTCCCTGCGTCACCATGGAATGAAAAACGCCATTCATCCATGCCGTGCTGGTCATCGATGACTCATCAGGCGCCCATCCGGATCCGCTGCGCAGGATCATACCGTGCGGGCGCAACACACGCTCCTCTTTCGCTCGCAAGACCACGTGCTGATGGTCGGGCGTAAACCACGACAATAACTGCCCGTCCTCGCGCTCCTCCTGCTCGCGCACCTCGCCGAAGTAATGGACGATCGCGCACTCATTCAGATCATCCACGGGGAGGTCGCGGGCGATGGAAAACAGTCCGAAGGCACGATGCTGAGGAATCTCTTCCTCAGGCCAGGCAGGACATATCGCTTCCGGCAGAGAAATCACCTGCGCGAAGTGCGCCAGATCTCGCTCCGACAGCACCTCAGGATGGTCCGGCATTACACCAACGAAAAAACCACGTGTGATACGATCACCAGCGTCCAACGAGAATTTTTCCTCCTGCAACGCGACCAAGGAGTGTTCGTGCTGTCGTTTTTTTCCCGGCAGCCCACCACTGAAACAATCAGCCACTTGATGATTACGATGGCCGCGACCAAAAACCGATAAGGCATCCGTCGCATATGAGACCGCCCGACCCAGCGAACCGATCAGAGCCGCGGGATATTGACCGCCCATCGACTGGTTCTGCCGCGATGCGATACAACATCCATGCTGTTCATGCTGCAGCGGCAAATGGTCGATGTATTGGCTCACATAATATTCGTTCATGCGCACCGCACTCTCATGAGCCAAGCCGAGATCCTGAGCAAACATCAGATCACACGCCACTGCCCTAGATCCGCGGTTTTCAATGTCCACGTGCCAGAACCAAGCAGGGGCATGCTCCGCCACACGCAAACGAATGCGAATCAGGAGATCATACCACCGTGCCTCACCCACCGCCCCCATTGTCTCCGGCCGCCAGCAAACAAACGATGCGGGGCCTAACAATGGCAGGTAATCTTTCAGTTGAGGATCGAACAAACGCAAGAGCAATTGCGATGGCCCAGCCTCCAATGCGTTGGGAGGAAACAGATTGACCATCGCGTCGTGGCAATGCACCCGACGGATCGAACCCGTCGAGTTCCACTCCATGCGCAAACCGCAGCGATTCGCGATCAAGCGAGGAAAAAGATGAGTATTCTTACTAAGATCACTCATGTTTTTCGACAGTTTTTGGCGTATCCTTTTCCGCTTTCTCAAGCAACTGCCCACAGGTTTCCGCGTAGTCGGTGAATTCAGAGAGTCGCGCGACCACCGACGCGTAGGACGAAATCGTCTGGTATTGCGTGACAATCAGGGAAAATGCTCCCAGCAATGTGGCGAAAGCCATCGCGGCCTGACCGATTACGCCGAATTCCACATCACCCTTCATGAACAACGGAGCCACGATCAGCACGGGGATCAACTGGATCATGTAATTGTATCCCGTGCTGAAAAAACCAAGGTTGCGATTGACCCCGATGATGCGGCGAAGATTTTCCATCAGCTCCCGAATCCGCGACTGGATCCGTTGATGGTATTGCTGGCTATCGATCGGCGCATGTTCGGCATCCTCGCGAATGCGGATGAGTTCGAAGCGCAGATTCGCCTCATAGTCGGCCCGCTCGTAGTTCAGCCGGATCAATGGTCGACCCAGCCAGATTGTGAACACAGTGCCGAACACCGCATACAGCACGGAAAATCCAAATAGCTTCGGACTGATCTGCCACAACACACCGGAGAAAGACAGGACCGTGATGGTTGCATTGATGACCATCAACACGAAAGAAAGGGTGGTGGTGGTGAGTTGCCGCACATCCTCCGTCATGCGTTGATCAGGATTGCTCAGAATCTCCTGACCGCAGAGAGGCAGATACAGATGACGGGAAATGTAGATATCGGTGATGCGACGCGTGAGCCATTCGCGCCAAAGCAGGCCGAGTCGCTCTTCGGCGTAACGAAACAGCACGGCGAATCCCGTGCTGGCGGCGAATACAGCCACATACCACCAGGCATAACGCAGGAAACCCGACTGATCACGCATCTCGATGGCCGACATGAAATACCGACCTACATAACTACCCGCCACATTCATCACATTGATTGCCACCATGAGGGCAAGAAGCGAGACAAACATCCAGCGAGCCTTGAGACCGGCTTCCGACAAAAGAAACATCCCCACCGCCGCAAACAGTCTGCGCAGGGTTTGACGAACCGGAATTTTTCCATCAGCGCTCATGAAATTCCGATCATTTGTTGTTTCCGTTGATTTCCCGATAGCAATGCCCAGACATCACGCTGGGGAGTCAATCGTAACTGTTGTGCGTGATTGGAAATGCATGATGCTGCCCTGAACACAGTCGAATCTCTAGTGGATTTGCGGAGCACAAGCAAGACGCAACTATCGGCGGACATCATGCGGGATTGGAGCGCAAATTCCCTTGCCGCAGAACGAAGTTCGGTGCAAGAATGCCATGTGCCTGACAACAAAACGCTCTCTGTGACCCAGCTTCTGCGACGCATCAAGAATGTCGTCGAGATCGAAGTGGGCGAGGTGTGGGTCGAGGGCGAGGTGAGTAATCTCAAAAAACAGGCGAGTGGACATTGGTATTTCACGCTCAAGGATGAGGGTGCGCAAATCCAGTGTGCGATGTTCGGCGCACGCAAGCGCAGTGGCCACGAATGTCTAAGCGATGGAGCCAAGGTCCGTGTGTTCGCGGAAACAAGCATCTACGAGGCTCGCGGCAGTCTGCAGATCATCGTGCTTCGCGCCGAAGCGGCTGGTCAAGGCGACTTGCAGGCTCAGTTCGAGGCGCTCAAACGAAAACTTCATGCGGAGGGAATGTTCGATGCCTCGCGCAAAAAAAAGCTACCCCGTTTCCCGAAAAACATCGGCATCGTCACCTCGGAAACAGGTGCCGTGATTCAGGACATCCAGCAAGTCATCGCCCGCAGGGCCCCGTGGGTGGTGCTCCATCTGATTCCAGTTCGTGTGCAGGGTAAGGGCGCGGAACGCGAAATCGCCGCTGCCATTCACGCGTTTTCCCAGCACCAGCGCTACGGTCTTCCCGCCTGTGATCTGCTGATCGTGGGACGTGGCGGCGGCTCTCTGGAGGATCTTTGGTGCTTCAACGAGGAAATCGTCGCGCGCGCGATCGCCCGCTGTCCCCTGCCGGTCATTTCCGCAGTTGGTCATGAAATCGATTTCACCATCTGTGACTTCGTCGCCGACCTGCGGGCCCCCACACCCAGCGCCGCCGCGGAGGTGGCGGTGCCAGATGCCCAGGAGCTGCGTCGGCGCATGGAAACAATCGATCGCCGCATGCGGCAACAAGTCGATCGCCGCATGGAACAGTGGCAATATCAACTCGACGCCATGCGACGCGGCACCCTGCAACGTCGTGGTGAACGCATTTTGCGCGAACCCACGATGCGGCTTGATTCGTTGCGCGACCGACTCACGCGGGCGACATACTCCCAACTCCTGAAATCATATCAGCGATTGGAACAACTGCGCATCGCGCACCGAGGTTTGCATCCGCGATTGATTCTCGAACGCCGTGCCGCACTCCACAGCGAACTGGGGCGTCGCCTGCAACTGGCTACACGACAGGCGCTCGAACGCCGCGAAAAACAACTCAAGCATCTCGATGCCATCCTCCGCACGCTGGGGCCGGATTCCTCCTTGCAACGAGGGTATTCGATCACCTTCGACGCGCAAGGTCGCATCCTGCGCAGCGCCGATGAAGCCAAACCAGGCGAAACGATCACCACCCGCCTCGCACAGGGAACAATCGAGAGCTTGATTCAAACGATCATGAAAGAGCCTCACTCGACCGCGATTTGAGATGCTACGGTTACTCCTGATCGAGTTTCCATCAGGCCTGCTCATTTTCGTTGGCTGTCTTAGAAAATGCCTTATACTAGCGACATGCAGAGAACGGAACATCGCGAAATGGTTTTCGATGAAGTGAATCTGCTGCTTGCGGAAAAACGCACGGCCCTATCGATCCTTCGCACGGGGATTGCGATTTTTTCCATCCCCTTGTCCATCGGCTCGGTGTTGATCGCCACATCGCAGCTTTATCAACCGCAGAACATTCTGTTTCTGTTAGTTCCTGTCTTGGGTGGCTTCACCTTACTCGTGTTGATCGCCCTATGGCTCATCATCAACTCCTTGATCAAACTGCGCCATGTCGACAAGACGATCGTGGCAATTGCCGAGAAAAACCCTTTTCTACGCAAACTTGTCGATTCCTGAAACCCCATGAAACGACCACTCATCCTTATAACACCAGGTGACCCAGCGGGTATCGGTCCGGAAATCATCGCCAAGGCTCTGGCATCCGCGGACTTGCCAAGCAATTGCGATTTCGAATGCTTACCCTATCCTGCGGGAAGTGTGATGGGACATCCCGACAATCAATCCGCGCGCATCGCACTGGATTGCCTGGAAGTAGCAGCACGCCGACTGAACGAAGGCACGGCCGATGCCGTGGTAACGGGACCAGTCAGCAAGGAATCGCTGCAAGCCATCGGCTTCCCCTACCCTGGCCAAACCGAATTTTTTTGTGATCGTCTCGGAGCAGCGGATGTCACCATGTGCCTGAGTGGCGATCACCTCACGGTGGCACTGGTCACGATTCACATTCCCCTCGCCGATGTGGCGCGCACTCTCAACGTGGACTCGATTGTCACCAGTGGCACCCACCTTGCCCGTTTCATGAAGCAGCGCCTCGGACGCCAACCGCGCATCGCCGTGTGCGGGCTCAATCCTCATGCCGGGGAAAACGGTGCCTTCGGACGAGAGGAAATCGAGATCATCGCTCCAGCAATTCACGCGATGCAAGCTAAGGGAATCGCTGAGTTTTCTGGGCCGCATGTGCCCGATGCGATATTTCGCGATGCGGTGCGGGGACTCCACGATGCCGTCCTCTGCATGTATCACGATCAGGGACTGATTCCGTTGAAATTGCTCGACTTCGACAACGCCGTCAACATCACACTCGGACTGCCGCGCCCGCGACTCAGTCCGGATCATGGCACGGCCTTTGCCATTGCGGGCAAAAACATCGCCGATCATTCATCGATCTTGCGGGCTATGCAACGCGCCGCCGAAATGGTAAGCCCTCCACAATACTCATGACTTTCTTCTCGATCAAATGCGCCATCATCAGCATCGCGCTAGGAGCCGCTATCGCCGCCTGCGGATACCTGCTTAGCACCGCATCATACGTCGGAACTGCCAACACGCTGATCCTCCAACCCAAGGTCACTGATTCCGGCACGATGTGGACCGCTGAAAACGATGAGCTTGCCGTGGAGGTGCGATATATCACTTCGGTGATCGAGACGCCGGCCATCGCCATCCGCAAAAAACAACAATGGCGCAAACTGGCAATCTCGATGACGAGCGGCATGCTTCTGGCCTACGCCTGTTTCCGGTTGATGATGCGCAAGGCGCCGGTCGCGCCCGATATAGTTCTGCCACAGCAAGCGCTCCCGCCTTCAGAAAAACAATCGGATACTCACGAACTCTCATGAAAATTCTTCCCTTCGCCCTCATCCTCGTCGCGGTGAGCTGCTCACCCTTCGCCGCCAACTCCGCGGCGGAAAGCACTGGAGCATTGCCCGAACTCACCCATGTGCAAAAAACCGCCATTGGTCGAAAAATCTGGCAAAACGAATGCGGTGGCAGTTTCGACGGACTCACGACCTGGAATGTCGGCGAGGAATTCCCATCATTGGGCATCGGCCATTTCATTTGGTATACTTCTTCCCACAAGGGGCCCTTCACGGAAACCTGGCCGCTGTTGATGAGATACTGCAAAGAACGCGGCGTCACTCCCCCGGCCATCGCGCTTTCCCCGCATTCTCCTTGGAATTCGCCGGCCGAGTTTAAAAAGGAATTCCGCAGTCCGCGCATGAACGAACTGCGCCAATGGCTGGGCTCCACCGTGACCTTGCAGACCGAATTCATCATCGCCCGCTCGCGCGCGGCCTTGCCAAAAATCCTAGCCGGTGCGCCCGCATCTGACCGCGCGCGCATTGCCGCGAACTACCAGAAGGTCGCCACCACGGCGCATGGTCAATACGCCTTGATCGATTACGTGAATTTCAAGGGCGATGGACTCAATCCCACCGAACGCTACCGGGGTAAGGGCTGGGGCCTGCTACAAGTGCTGGGTGGCATGAAAGAAGTATCCTCCGGCCCCGCCGCCGCCTCGGAATTCGCCGCATCGGCCACCCGCGCCCTCAACCAACGCATCGACAATTCTCCGCCGGCCCGCGGTGAAGCGCGCTGGCGCGCAGGATGGAACAACCGCTGCCAAACCTACGCACGCCCACTGTAATCGATCAGTTCGCCATAGGCGACCGTAGCGCACCCGATCATTCTATCACAGATGCAGCCCAATCGGGTGAGATAAGGTCGATTCTTATTGAAAAACCCCTCGCACAGCAGCGTAATGCTGGTGTGAACTTGCTTCTGCCGCACCGCCACCTCGCTCTGGGAATCATCGCATGTGCCATGTCATGGCCAGCTGCCGCCATCCCGCCCGCCCTCGACTTCACTCCGCAGCCGCAAGTGCCATTTCTCAGTCCCGAGGAATTTCTCAAAACCGTTCAACTGCCCGAGGGATACCGCCTCGAACTCGTGCTGAGCGAACCCGACGTCAAGGAGCCCGTGGCCATCGCCTTCGATCCCAATGGCGCGATGTATATCGCGGAAATGCGCACCTACATGCAGGACATCGACGGCACCGATGAGATCACACCGCGCAGCGTGGTCAGCAAACATGTAAGCAGCAAGGGTGATGGCACGTTTGACAAGCACAGCGTCTATCTCAAGGACGTATTGCTGCCGCGCATGATCCTGCCTCTCGACGATCGTATTTTGTTAGGAATCACCAACACTTCGGACCTCACGATCCACACTGACAAAAACCGCGACGGCGTAGCGGACGAGAGTGAACTATGGTTCAAGGGAGGTCCGCGCGGGGGCAATATGGAACACCAACCCAGTGGATTGGTCTGGGGCCTGGATAACTGGATCTACACCACATACAACTCCTATCGACTGCGTTGGACCGGCGAGAGCGCCACTCCCTTGCAAGAACCCACCTATGCAAATGGCGGACAATGGGGACTGGCTCAGGATGATTACGGTAAAATGTGGTGGAGCAATGCCGGTGGCGAAAAAGGTCTCCATACTTTCCAAATGCCCATCGTCTACGGAGCGATCAATCCCGCTTCCCAAAAGGAAAAGGATTTCGATGTCACCTGGCCGTTGGTAGGCGCACGCGACTACCAAGGAGGACCTAACAAATCACGCCCCGATGGCACGCTCAACCATTTCACCGGATGCGCTGGCCAAACCGTCTATCGCGGTGACCGCTTGCCTACCGAACTCTACGGCAATGTCTTTCTGCCCGAACCGGTGGGGCGCCTCATTCGCCGCGCTGTGGTCAGCGACAAGGAAGGCCTCACCGTTCTCAGCAATCCACATCCGCAATCGGAATTCATCCGCTCGACCGATCTCTGTTTCCGCCCGATGAACATGACCACCGGGCCGGATGGATGCTTGTATATTGTCGACATGTATCGCGGCATCATTCAGGAAGGTAACTGGGTGCGTGAGGGTTCCTACCTGCGCAAAGTGGTGCAGCAGCACGGCTTCCAGAACAACGTCGGGCGCGGTCGCATCTGGCGTCTGGTGCACAAAGATTTCAAGCCCGGACCACAACCGAAGATGCTCGCGGAATCGCCCTCGCAATGGGTCAAACATCTCGCCCATCCCAATGGTTGGTGGCGCGATACGGCGCAGCGTTTGCTGATCCTGAAAAAAGACACCTCGGTCGTCCCCGAGTTGCAAAACATGTTGAACGACCACCCGCAACCGCTTGCCCGTATCCATGCGCTGTGGACTCTCGAAGGTCTGGGCGCACTCACGCCCGCCATGGCAAGGACAGCCTATAAGGACCAAGACCCTGTGGTGCGCGTCCAGGCGATCCGTGCCAGCGAGAGCTTGCTGAAGGCAGGTGACACATCGTTTGTAACCGACATCAAATCCACCCTTGCCGATCCCCATCCGCAAGTGAAACTGCAGTCGGTATTGACAGCGAAGTTGCACAAATTTCCCGACTGGAAGGAAATCGCCACTCAGCATCTTATCACCACGGGAACGCCTGGCCTGAAGGACATCGGCGCCGCACTTCTCACCACGGGGCCTACCGTATCGCAGAGCTTTTCTCCCGCGGATCGCAAGCAACTGGAGCGCGGACTCAAAATCTATCAGGAAGTCTGCTTCGCCTGTCACGGCCCTGATGGCAAAGGCACGCCCATTCCCGGTTCAAACGGCCAAACCCTAGCCCCACCGCTAGCTGGTTCAAAAACCGTGCGCCAGGGCGATGCCCTGCTGCGCGTGTTACTCAATGGCTTGGAGGGACCGATCGAAGGCAAAACCTACGAGTCGCAGATGATTCCCCAGAACACCAATAGTGATGAGTGGCTTGCCGACATCAGCAGTTACATCCGCAACGCCTTCGGCAACAGCGCGCCTTTGGTCGACAGCAAGCAGGTCAAGGCACTGCGCAAGGAAATAGGCACACGCACAACGCCGTGGACCATCGAGGAGTTGCGTGCCTTATCGCCGCAACCACTGCCAAACCGAAAATCATGGAAACTCGGCAGCAGCCACAATGCCGAAAAACTTCACCTGGCCCTTGACGGCAATTCAGCCACCCGTTGGGACAGCAAGATCGAACAAGCCCCTGACATGTGGATCGAGATTGGATTGCCCGCTCCCACCAAGGTCAACGGCATGGAGCTTCACTACGCAGCCTCACCGAATGATGGGCCCCAAAAATACGAGCTTCAGGGCAGTAGCGATGGCAAGTCATGGTCCACCCTAGCCAAGGGCAGCGCTGCCGGGGGCTCAACGGTGATCTCGTTTCCCGCCACCACCACAACGCATCTGCGCATTCTCCAGCAGGGCAGAAAACCCGGGAAATACTGGAGCATTCACGAATTGGAAATTCTGGCATCTCCGCGATGAACCATTCGTAAAAAACGCGTCATCTTTTTCGGATGACGCGTTTTTTTCAATGAATCAACAATCTTTGCGATCAATGGCCTTCGTGATCGGCCAAGTAGCGCTCAGCCTCCAATGCTGCGGCGCATCCCTGACCTGCCGCCGTGATGGCTTGGCGATAATAATGGTCCGCCACATCCCCCGCGGCAAAGAGACCAGGCGTCTTGGTGGACGTGCGACCCGGTGTCTGAAGAATGTAGCCATTTTCATCAAGATCGACCAAGCCACCCAGAAAACCACTGTTCGGCACGTGACCGATGGCCACAAAGACACACTTCACTTCCACCTCGCGCTCGCTGCCATCGACCAGATTCTTCAGCGTGATCGCCCGCATTTCCCCTTTTTCATCCGTGAGATAAGCGCTCACACCGGAATTCCACAGCGGTTCGATCTTCGGATTGGCCAACGCGCGATCGGCCATGATCTTGGAGGCACGAAGCTCGTCACGCCGGTGAACCAGATACACCTTGCTGGCAAAGCGCGTCAGGAAACCGGCTTCTTCGCAAGCGCTGTCACCTCCACCGATGACCGCAACGGGAACATCGGGATAAAACGCGCCGTCACAGGTGGCGCAGGACGTCAGTCCGCGACCGATCAATGACTGCTCATTGGGCAGGCCAAGGTGACGCGGCGCTGCACCCGTGGCCACGATCACGGTCTTCGCCTCATGCGTGGTCGAGCCGGTCTTCACGGCAAAAGTGCCATCGTCGCGACGTGTCACGGTCTCCACCATCTCGTAAGCGATGCGGGTGCCGAATTTCTCCGCTTGCGACTGCATGCGCATCATCAGTTCCGGGCCCATGATGCCCTCGGGGTGACCGGGGAAATTTTCGACCTCGGTGGTGGTGGTCAACTGACCGCCCGGCTGCGTGCCCGATAGCATCAGCGGATTGAGGTTGGCACGAGCGGTGTAAATGGCAGCGGTGTATCCCGCGCATCCGGTTCCAATGATGATAACGTCTTCCATGGTGAATTTCGCAGTCAGTGTCAGAAATCAGAGTGTTTTGTCAATCTCACATGTGTGACTTGGCTTTTTTCTCTGTAGCAGCCATGGCGCGGTGCAAGAGACTCAACCGATTTCACAGTGCGCGAACATTTTCGTCTTTTCTTCACGGTCCGTTCCGGTCTGACTAAGGCCGTGCGACCACCGAAAAAATTCCGGCCCGATCCGTTTCCCTATCATCATGAACTGACCTTGCATGTCGATTCCCTGACCAATCTCGGCATGGGCGTGGCGCGGGTGGACGGCTGGGTGGTTTTTATACCGCATTGCCTGCCGGGCGAAACCGTTCGTGCCCGCATCTATCGCAACGAGAAAAATTTCTCCCAAGCCGATCTATTGGAGGTGCTGACGCCTTCACCCGATCGCGTCATACCACTATGCCCGCTATTCGGCGAATGCGGAGGCTGCCAATACCAACACCTATCCTACGAGGCGCAACTTGCTTGGAAAACCAGGCAGGTCACCGAGTTGATGAAACACATGGCGGCCGTGACTTTTCCGGTCAACTCCTGCCACCCTTCACCGCAGCAATGGGGCTATCGTTCAAAAATCACCCCGCACTACCAGAAACCACGTGCGCCTGAGGAGTTCATGCCTATCGGATTCCTCGCCCAGGGTCGTCGCTCGCAAATCCTCGACGTGCCTCAGTGCCCGATCGCCATGAAGGAAATCAACGAATCCTTGCCTGACTTGCGCGAAACCACACGACGTTCGCCCGGCAAAAAAGGCGGCACGCTGCTGCTGCGCGCCACCGTCGATGCCAAGAACCAACGCCAAGTCACCACGGACAACAATGCCGTTGTGACCGAAGTCTGCGGCGCAACCCGTTTCGATTTTCTTGCCGGAGAGTTTTTCCAGAACAACCCTTTCATCCTAGAGGAGTTTGTCGGTTATGTGGCAAAACAGGCGCGATTGCCTGACACCCGATTCCTCATCGATGCCTACTGCGGATCCGGTCTGTTCGCCCTATGCTTAGCGCCGCATTTCCAGCAGGTCGCCGCTGTGGAGGTTTCCGAGGCCGCGGTCGATTGGGCACGAAAGAATGCCGAAAAAAACAGCATCAGCAACGCCACATTCCTCGCTGCCAGCGCCGAGGCGATTTTCGACGGCATCACCTTCCCCGCGAAGGAGACCACGGTGGTCATCGACCCACCGCGCAAGGGCTGCACGCCCGAGTTTCTGCAGCAACTCATCGCCTTTGCCCCGCGACGCGTCGTTTATGTTTCCTGCGACCCCGCCACCCAAGTTCGCGACCTCGCCATCCTGCGCGATGCTGGGTTTACACTCACGGAGGTGCAGCCCTTCGACCTTTTCCCGCACACACGACACGTCGAAAACATCATGACATTTGACGGTCCCAACTGATTTTTTCACTTTTCGCCCAGGCCATGACCGACATCCCTTCTATCTCCGTATTGCAACTTTCTGAACTCCTCAAAAACCAGGCAAACGTATGCCTGGTCGATGTGAGAGAACCCGAAGAACATGCGCAAGTATCGATATCCGGAAGCGAGCTGATCCCTCTGGCAACTTTACCGGAGCATGTGGAACGTTGGTCGCCCGATCGGGAAATATACGTGCATTGCAAAGCCGGAGGCCGCTCTGCCCGTGCGGCGCGATTTCTCATGGATCGGGGATTCTCGCATGTCACAAATGTATCTGGTGGCATGGATGCTTGGTTGGCAGCAGAATTGCCTGTGGCGCCGAACTCGGTGAGTTGAAAAAAATCGTCGCGAGACGAAGGAGAAGGAAGCGGCCATCATGGCCATCCAAGATTTGGGATGGATCCTGCATGCAAAAAAACGCGTAAGATCCATTCACTGAAGTCGTATGCGTTGCATGAATTCAAGCACATTTCGCTCCTTGCTCGCAAGACTCGTGGCCTGCCATTTCGCCATGGTTCCTTGTTTGGCAGATGAGGTTCGGATGGCATTCCCTAACGAAACCATCGATCAGTGGCAGGGACACCAACGCCATGTCTTCGCCGTTTCTGGAAAAAATGCTTGGGTGGTGATACCGCAAAAACCAGCACCCGGCCGCCCATGGACATGGGTCATGGAATTCCCTACCGCCTTTCTGCCGCGCACCGGCGTGCCCCAACTGTTGAAAGATCACGGCATTTCTCATGCCCATCTCAGCGACTTCAATCGGCTCGGATGTGAAGAGCAACTCAAGCTGATGGATGAATTCTATGAGATGATGATCCAACAAGGCTTTGCGAAAAAACCCGTGCTCATCGGACTCTCGCGCGGAGGTTTCATGGCCTATCGTTGGGCCGCACGCCACCCGGACCGCGTGGCCGGCATTTATGGCGATGCTCCCGTTTGCGATTTGAAAAGCTGGCCCGGCGGCCTAGGCAAGGGAAAGGGCAGCAAAGGTGACTGGGAACAGGCAAAGAAACTCTATGGCTGGCAGACCGATGAGGATGCCAAGGCGTTTCGCGGCAATGCCGTGGATGACGAGGTGTTAGGGATTCTCGCAAAGCATAAGATCCCGCTCTATCACGTCGTGGGCGATGCCGATGATGTCGTGCCCGTTGCGGAAAACACCGCGATCGTGGAGAAAAAATATCAAGCACTTGGAGGCACCATCACCGTGGTCCACCATGCCGCGGGACACCACCCGCATGGCCTTGATGATCCAGCGCCTACCGTGGCATTCATTTCCCGTCTACTGTTCCGAAAAGAGCCGTGATCGCCAGGATACTCGCCCAATCACCCCGCATCCTCGCTGAGTGCGCTGTCGCGGAACGTCTGCGTCGCACGTCCGGAATCACCTTGCATCCCACGCTGTTTCATACCCCGCTGATCTACGGACCAGATGAGGCGAAACAGGCGATGGCTGCGATCTATCGGCAATACATCCATATTGCAAAAGCACACGCACTGCCGCTTCTGTTATGCGCCCCCACCTGGCGGCTCGATGCCTCGCGACTCGCCGATGCGAACATGCCACCCACCATCCTGCGCGATGCCGTGGATTTCATAAAAACACTGCGCGACGAAACTTCGGCCGATCAGCCACCCATCGCCATCGGTGCCTTGGTGGGACCGCGCAGTGATTGTTACCGACCCGACCTCGCCCCTGATGCCGCCAGTGCGGAACGTTTTCATCGCCCTCAGATCGAGGCATTGGCGCAGAAAGATACGGATTTCCTACTCGCGCAGACTTTGCCCTCGGTCGAAGAGGCCATTGGCATCGCGCGCGTGATGGCACAAACCGACAAGCCTTATGTTCTCAGTTTCTGCACCGGCATCGACGGAAAAGTTCTGGACGGCACGCCGTTGCCGATCGCAATGGAACGTCTGGATGCCGCCTGCTCTAACGAAAATCGTCCGCTAGGCTATTATGTCAACTGCACCCATCCGCGATTTCTTCTTTCCGCTTATCAACCCGGAGAATTGACGCGTCTCATCGGCATTCAAGCCAACGGGTCTTCCCGAGACGTCACCCAACTCGATGGTGCGGAAAAAACCTACGCCGATCCGCTGGCGGATTGGACGCGGTCGATGCGGGAACTCCACCATCAGCACGAGGTTCCCATTCTCGGCGGTTGCTGCGGCACGGACCACCTTCATCTTGGAGCGCTGGCCGGAGCTTCGTAATCAGAGGTGATTTGGCGCGTCGGTTCGCGGAAAAGAAATTTTCAGAACTTTTTCCCTCTTCGTTGGTTTAATTTCAGCAGTCTGGAGACAATACTGCATGAATTCTCATGCGAAAACCAAAACCCGATCCCCATCTCACGTTTACCAAACAATTCGTGACTGCATTGCCCTCCCTCCAGGGATTTTTGATTTCCCTCGTGCATGACACGCATGCGGCGGATGACCTGATGCAAGATCTGGCCGAGAGGATGTGGCTGAAATTTGCCGATTACGATGACAGACGCCCGTTCGTGGCATGGGGTATGGGATTCGCGAGATTGTTGGTGAAGGAATGGTATCGCAAACAAAAACGACAGCCATTGCAGTTGGATGAACAGATGATCGATATGCTGGCAGACGATGCCTCCGAGCGTCTCGCGCACCAAGATGAACGCGTCGAAGCACTGCGCTCGTGCATCGAAAAACTCAGTGAAAAGCAACGGGCCGTATTGCGCATGCGCTACCAGGAGGAAAAGCCGATCAAACTGATCGCCACCGAGTGGAATCGATCCCAGGTAGCCGTCTACAAAATGCTCAGGCAAATCCATTTCGGACTACTGGCATGCATCTCCGAAACCATGGCAGACCACGCACGATGAATGAAGATCCGGATACCAACGTGGATGATCTTTCCTTGAGGGTCATCCAGGGGATCGCTGATGAAGCGGAGTGTGCCGAACTGCTGCGCCTCATGGCCGCATCAGCAGACTGCCGTCGTCGTTTTGCCGATAGCGCGATCCTTCACGGGATGTTGGCCAGGGAAGGGCGGAGCGGTTCTTTTGCCAAGGATGCCAACACCTATTTCCAGCGCCTGGAGCATCCGTCGGCAGGATTTTCCCAGCAATTGAAGCGATTCCTCCTGCCGGTTGCCGCCTTGCTACTTATCACCCTGTTCGTTCTCAGCATTTTACCCACGAGAGCTGGTGCCGCACTTGATCAATTGATAGGACAAATGGACGAATCACATGACAGAACCTACCGGATTCAGGTGATCGAAGCACCGCAGGATACGTCTGCATCTCACGCTGACCGGGGTCGCTTTCCCGTGGCAAACTACCTGGATGGAGCGACTCTGTGGATTCGTGGTGAAAAAGAATTTCTGCTGCGTCAATCCTTGCCAAACGGCCAAGTTCGCATGATCGGTGCCGATGGCGAACAAAGCTGGAGCATGCGCGGTGATGAACCCCTGCATCTGAGTAAGGACCCGAATCGTTTCAGTCGGGCGATGTTCACAAGAAAAGGCGACATCGCTTTCCTCGACCTGAGAACCCAACTCCACGAACTCAAAGAACTGTATCAGCTCTCATGGATGGATCGCACTTCCTCAGGATTGTGGAAACTATCGGGAACGCGAAACACGATCGATCAAGGCGGGCCGCGTGAAATCGAAGTATGGTTCGATCCGTGCACTCAAATCCTGCAACGCATGATCCTGCGCCAGCTGCCTCGTGCTCAGGGTGGTCCGCGGAGCATCGCCATCATTCTTCAATCCTCCGAT
>JBJOMZ010000005.1:0-44508 GCA_046052105.1 Verrucomicrobiota bacterium
CGTGCTGAAAAAATGCCGTATCGTTAGAGCGTGCGGCTGCCTTGCACGCTTCGGAAAATAACCATTCATCCTCGGGCGTGGGGTGTAGCTTAAGATTGAGCATGAGCGATGCGAGACGGGTATCAATGCCCACGCCAAACATAGCTGCCATGCGTGCGATGAGCGGCTTAGGTGGTTTAGGTATCGGCACACATCCTGCCAGCATAGCGGCGGTGGGTGGGCTTATCGGTAGCGGTGGTGCTGCTGGACGGCTCATGATAATTTTGATGCGAGTTCGATTTTCATGCGGAGACTTTCGCCGCCATTTTTGTGGAATGTTTATCGCAGAGGTGACCGTAGACCTGCGCGCAGAGGACTCCTCCGTCCTTATGACCCATCCATGATGCCAGCGTGGGGAGGTCAACGCCCGATTCGATGCATCTGGTCGCAAAGATATGGCGGAGGTCATGGACGCGCATGTGGTCGATGCCCAAGCGCTCACAGGATCCCGCCAGAGCGATTCTAGGGGATTTGACAAGCATTACTGGATCATTTGCCCCTGTGGGGATCTCCGATGCCCTTAGTCGCTGCAATAGGGCTTTAGCGGCGGGGATCAATGGCACCTGTCTTGGTTCATTGTTTTTGGCAGTGATGCAGACCAGATGCTTTTCCTTTATGTCCTTCCATCTGAGAGATTGAGCTTCGGAGATTCTCAGTCCGGTGTATGCCATCAGTTCCACGGCGGCGGCTGTGGCTTTGGAATGAGATTTTTTCTGTGCGAGTATGTCAGCCACGATGCTGGCAAATACTGATGCTGTGGGGAGGTCGTGTTTGATCTTTTTCGGCTTAATGCGTTTCAGTCCTAGTGGCAGGTTGTTGGCAACGAATCCGGCTTCGATGGCGCGCTCATAGACACGGCGGAGTAAAGCTAGCGCGCCGTTGTATCTGGTCGGTGCTGTGGTCGCCGCAAATTTGTCCATGAGATTCCTAAGTTCCGCCATGGTGATCTTGGCGATGCTCAGCCCCATAGGATCCACTGGCATGGATGCCGCCACTTTGTGCAGGGCAATGGCGATTTGCTTGTAGTAGTGGCGGGTGGTCGCCTTGATCGATGGATCTTCCCGATCTGCTTCGGCATGGATTGCAACGCCGAATGTTGATGCCTGAGATGCATTACTTGCCCCACGGATTTCTGAGACTACGCCGTCGAGTCTGTTCTTTGCTGTATTGTAATCGGACGTTTCAAGGGAGCGACGAATTGTCTTGCCCGATACCTTCACCGATGCGTAGTATGTCCCGCCACGATGCAGAAACAAACAGGGAACCTTGGACTTAGTAAATTGCGCTTTTTGTTGCATAGCGTTTTATTTTGTTGCGCCCAAGGGATGCACCGAGGGGGTGCATTTGGCAAGGTCAAAGTCAAATTTCCCTTAAAGGGGCTGTAGCTCAGCGGTTAGAGCAGGGGACTCATAATCCCTTGGTCGTGGGTTCGAACCCCACCGGCCCTACTTTTTGGTTAGGAGTTCAGCATCCGCCCACTGATGAAGATGCTAAGATTTTTTCGATGAATCGTTTTTTTTTGAACAAAAAAAATCGACGATTTCCTGGATTCTTTACCATAATCCGTATTTGCCATAACTCATGATGTAACAGCCCATGAGAAAATTCGCGGTGGCGTGCATGATCACGCAGGCGCCTAGGTTTTTGCTCCAAACACTGAGGACGTAGGCCATGGCTCCGTAGATCAGTGCGGCTGCATAGTCCACGGGGGCGTGTGCCAGCATGAATGCCAGGGTGCTGCCCGTAAATCCCATCCAAGTGTGATGCCCAAAGGGCAGCTTCCAGTAGTCGCCATCTCGATCAGCCAGAAAACGCATAAGAAAACCGCGCCAGAAAATTTCCTCGATCAGAGCCACCACCACGGCAGCTCTGACAAAACGCGTGAAGAGAGAAAAACCGTAGGCGAGCGGATGATCAAAGACCGCGGGATTGAAGCCTTCCTTGCGTTCTTGGATGCCGCACCACTTCATCCATCCACTGGTTTCTCCAGATAAGCCCCAGCGATCATACAGAGTCGTGGGCAGCAACCATACAGTGATTCCCATCGCGCCCACAAGCATTCCTATGAGCGCCCAGCGCGGATTCCAGTCAAATTCGTAATAGCGCCAGCGTTTGATCAGGTAGAATAGGCAGAGAATCGTCTGGATCGGATACCCCCACTGCTCGGGCCAACGGCGCCACCACGGTGCAGCCGGATGATCCCAGCGCAACCATTCACCAGTCAATTGCAATAGCAACAGCAGGCCCATGAACCATGCGAAAGGCATCACGTGAGCTCTCACCCAACCTTGGGGATCGCTGCATCGCCTTGGCTCCGCAACAGATGTCATGATCTTACAATGTCGCGATGAAGCGCTCGATTTTGTCCATGGCCACTTTCAGGTCATCAAATCCCGTGGCATAGCAGCAGCGGAGAAATCCTTCACCACTCTCACCGAAGGCGGTGCCCGGCACAGCGGCGACACTTTCTTGTTCTAACAACTTCATGGCGAAGTCCTTGCTGCTTAGGCCGAACTTTCGGATATCGGGAAACACGTAAAATGCTCCGCCAGGAGTGTGGCAATCGATGCCCATTTCGTTGAGCCGTTTCACCACGTAATCGCGGCGCTGATGGTAGCTATCGCGCATTTTCTCCATCGCAGCCGTGCCGTTTTCGAGTGCTTCAATCGCAGCGTTCTGGCTCATGATAGGTGCACACAGCATGGCATACTGGTGGATTTTCATCATCGCCTCGATGATCGGTTGCGGCGCGCAGGCATAACCCAGTCGGAAGCCAGTCATGGCAAAGGCCTTGGAAAAACCGTGCAGGAGAATCGTGCGCTCACGCATGCCAGGCAATGCGGCGATGCTCAGATGCTCCTCGCCATCGTAACGCAGTTCGCTGTAGATTTCATCGGTCATCACGATGATGTCGTGTTCGATGCACAACTTCGCGATGCCCTCCAAATCCTCGCGCGTGGCGCAGGCACCAGTCGGGTTGGTGGGGAAATTCAACATCAGCAAACGCGTGCGTGGTGTGATCGCGGCCGCGACGGCCTCGGGTTTTAGTGAAAAGCCGTCTTCCTTTTTGGTCACGACCGTCACCGGCTTACCGTATGCCATGACAATGCTGGGGTTGTAGGAAACATAGCATGGCTCGTGATAAATCACTTCGTCGCCGGGATTGAGCAGCGCGCGCAGGGCAAGATCGATGGCCTCGCTCACGCCTACAGTGACAAGAATTTCCTTTTCCGCCACGTAATCCACGTGAAAAAAACGGCTGACATATTTGGCGATTGATTTGCGCAGGGACAGCAATCCAAGATTGGATGTGTAACTGGTCTGACCTTTTTCCAGCGAATAAATCGCCGCTTCGCGAATGTGCCAGGGAGTCGCGAAATCTGGCTCGCCGACACCGAGGGAAATGACGTCGTCACGGCCCTGCACCAGTTCAAAAAAGTCACGAATTCCCGAACGCGGGATCGAAGCGATGTGCTTGGCGATGATGTTGGAATAATCCATAAAAGAAGTGGTTCTAAAAAATGATCAGGGAGCGACAGCCAGACGCTCCATGGAGCCTTCACCTTCGAAATGAAAACCGTTTTGTTTGTAGGTCTTGAGAAGGAAGTGGGTAGCGGTGGAGAGAACTCCGTCCAAGGTGCTGAGGCGTTCGGATACGAAGCGGGCTACCTCACGCAGGTCGCTGCCTTCCACGACGACCATCAAGTCATATCCGCCGCTGGCGAGGTAGCAGGAGACGACCTGATCGAAGCGGGCGATGCGCATGGCAAGGCGGTCGAAGCCGCCACCGCGCTCAGGGGTGACCTTGACTTCGATGAACGCTTGCACGTTCACGTCTCCCGCGCGTTCACCGTGAACCACGGCATGGTAGCCGAGGATTGTGCCGTCCTTTTCCCATGCGGTGATTTTTTTTCTTACGTCCGATTCGCTCATAGCGAGCAATTCGGCAAGTTCCTCGTGCGAGTGACGGGCTTTGGAACGGAGCAATTCCAGTAAGGGGTCGGTGGACATGTCGGGAGGATTCAATCAGATTCCTTGCTTCGTGAAAACACCGAATTGAGAATAATCGAGCGATCCGACTGCCGGCGGCTTGGTGGAATGGGCATGGTAAAAGAACCGTGGTTCAATCACCGAAACAAATGCCGATTGCACGGGCCGCCTGAACCATCTCTCCGGTAGGATTGACGAGACGCAATTGATTCACCGCTTCCTCGATCGGCACCGAATCCACATGATAGGACTGGTAGCTTACCATGCGGCCAAACCTTCCTTCCGCCGCGAGTTTCACCGCCATCACGCCAAAGCGCACACCGAGAATGCGGTCAAGCGATGTCGGAGCGCCACCGCGTTGCAAGTGTCCCAGCGTGCAGGCGCGGGTTTCCTTGCCCGTGAGTTTTTCAATCTGATGTGCTACATATTCGCCCATGCCGCCCAAGCGTACTTCACCGCCTTCGTTGGCATCGATGCTCATCACATGACCATCCGGCAGTCGGGCGCCTTCCGCCACGACCACCAGAGTGCTGTGACAACCCTCGGCTTCACGCGCACGGATGTGTGCAGCGACTTTTTCCATGTCGAAGGGAATTTCGGGCAGCAGCACCACGTTCGCTCCGCCGGCCATGCCACCCCATAGGGCAATCCATCCGGCATGTCGTCCCATGACTTCCAATACCATCACGCGTTTGTGACTGGCAGCTGTGGTGTGAAGGCGATCCAATCCGTCGACCACGGTGCTGACCGCACTGTCAAAACCGAAGGTCATAGCGGTGGCCTGCAGATCGTTATCGATGGTTTTAGGCACCCCGATGATGGGCCACCCTTCCTGATACAGTTGAAGTCCAGTCGTGAGGGAGCCGTCGCCACCCACTACGACGAGAGCTCCAATGCCCATTTGCTCCATGGTTCGTTTGGCTTTTTCCACGATCTCTTTCGGCACGCCGCTTACTTCACCCACTCCCACCTTGGCGGCGAAATGTCCTTTGTTGGTGGTGCCCAGCATGGTGCCACCCAATTTTAAAATTCCCACGGTATCTTCGGGGCGAAGCATCATGAAATCACCCGGCGGCAGTAGGCCTTCGAATCCATCACGGAAACCGACGACCTCCCATCCGAGTTCGGCGGCGGCTCCCACCACGCCGTGAATCACCGCATTCAGTCCCGGACAATCGCCGCCGCTATTCAATATTCCAATTTTCATACGTTTTTGTCGTGAGGTAGTAAGGTCTGTGCTGGATTAAAATTTTGGCACAGGCAAAATTTCGCGTTTGGGATCCTGAATGATTCCTCCTGCAGAGATCCATTGGTCGTAGCCTTGCCAACCAGATTGAAGCAGACCGCGCGTTCGTCCAAAGCGGTCGTCGCTATTGAGTAGAATCACGATCATGCGCCGGGGCGTAGCGCCTTTCGTTCCATCGGGCTTGGTTCTCACCAGTGGGTCTTTTTCCATCGAGGTGGCGAGGCAAGAGCCGGCCGCCGTGGTTTGGCCCGTTTTGATACCCAAGATGCCCGACTCTCCCACCAGTTGATTGGTATTGGTGAGGTTGTAGGATTTTCCCGCTACGGTGATAGAACGGTTTTTTTGGCGCACAAAAAACGCGAAGGCTGGTCGGCGCATCGCGTAGATCGAAAGTTTTGCCATGTCGGCGGCAGTAGAATAGCCTTCCTGTCTTGGCAGTTCCAAACCATGTGGATTGAGGAATCGTGTGTTTCGCATGCCCAGCACACGCGCTAGTTCATTCATTTCCTTCACAAAAGACCAGACCGGATCCTCTTGGCGTCCGCGGCGGTTGTTCATGTCGCGTCCGATGTGGTCGGCGATGGTCATGGCCGAAAGGTTGTCAGATGCCAACAAGGCAGCGTAGAGTGCATCGGATAAACTGATTTGTTGCCCGGGTTGCAGGTTCAGAGGATTGGGGCCGCCGACGCGAGTGATCGATTCGGGCACGGTGGCAATGACTTTTTTCAAATCCTGCCCTGTTGCGATGGCCCAGTCGGTCGCCACAACTCCCGTGCAGATTTTCGTTAGACTGGCTACCGGACGCTTTGCGCTCGAGTTTTGCGCCAGAAAGACTTTGCCGGAGTGAGCCTCGACCACCATGTATGCTTCCTGTGCTGATGACACTCCGGTCATGCATGCCCAAAACAGCAGAATCCCGTGTTTCAACCTACGTTTCGTCACGCGCGTAATCTAGTCAGAAGACCGGAAAAGACAACCACAATCCTGCATTTTTGTCCTTTCCAACGAGCATCACACTTCTCAGGGTGAGTGCATGATCATTCTGTTTGATATCGGCAACGTCTTGTTGCGCTTCGATTACAAGGAAGCACTCCATGCGCTGATTCCGCCGCATCTAGGGCGCGCTGAGGAGCGACTGCGTTTGCTTGATGTCAAACGCGATGATCTCGAAAGTGGTCGCATCAGCGCGAATGATTTCATCGAGTGGTCATTGTTGACTCTGGGAGCGGAGGCAAGCGCGGAACAGTTCACCGCCGCGTGGCGTTCGATATTCACGCCGATTCCCGGCACCTGGGAGCTGGCGGAACGATGGTCGCAACAAGGACACCGGCTCATTTTGTTTTCGAACATCAACCCGATCCACCACCCTTGGATCTTCGATGCGTTTCCCGTATTTCAACATTTTCATGGCGCGGTGATGTCGTATGAGATCGGCTGCATGAAACCGCATGATCAGTTCTACCAGATTGCCAAGCAACGCCATGACCTCATCCCCGAGCAGACATTTTACATCGATGATTTGATGGCAAACATCGAGACAGGAAGGCGTTTTGGTTTTCATTGCCATCTCTATCATCCGGATCGTCATGACGAGTTGGAGTCTGCCGCGGAGCTTCTCGGATTGCTTTGAGCAGGAATCACGGACCTTATCGAATCGGAGGGTGATGACGGGCGGATCGCGGACAACTTCTGCCGAGGCAACTTGGTGTTAAGTAAAAGTTGGCACGCATCCTGCTTAAGGTTTTGGTGAACATCAAAAAGAGAAAAACCTCGTTTTGATCTAACCCGATCACACTATATGACTAAACGATCCTATCGAGACATACCGGCAAAGTTTCTTTTGCTCGGTGCCGCAATGTTGGGCCTGCTATCCCCCGTGGCAATTTCCCAAGAACCTCAACCCGCGACTCCCATTCCCGAGGCTGCGGCAGCAGCTCCCGCTGAGCAGCCCGCTTCTCCCACGGTAGAAGATCGGGTTGCCGATTTGGAAGCTTACTTTAATAACGTCGCGCCGGCTCATCAGCTCAAGGACATCGCTGGACCTGGTCACAACGCCTTTATCATGGTGTGTGCGGCTTTGGTCTTGTTCATGACGTTGCCTGGTCTCGCGTTGTTCTACGGCGGTCTGGTTCGCAGCAAGAACGTGCTTTCGATCTGCGCACAGTGTGCCGGGATCGCAGGCATTGTTGCCATACTCTGGTGGGCAGTGGGTTATAGCTTGGTGTTTGGCAGTAACTTTAATTCTCCTTACCTTGGTGGAACGGAATACTTCTTCCTCAAGGGCGTGGGCGCTGCACCTAACACTACCTATGCGGGATGGATTTCACAGAGTGTGTTCTGCATGTTCCAGCTGATGTTTGCCATCATCACACCAGCTCTTATCATCGGCGCTGTGGCTGAACGGATGAAATACAGCGCTATCATGCTGTTTGTTTTCCTCTGGATGCTGGTCGTCTACTTCCCTATGGCTCACATGGTATGGGGTGGCACGGGTCTCATGAATGGTGTGTGGAATGGCGATGCCAAAGTTACAGCCATTGACTTTGCCGGTGGCACCGTGGTGCACATGACTTCCGGATGGTCCGCTTTGATTCTCTGCATCCTTCTTGGCAAACGCACAGGATTCGGCAAAGAAAAAATGTCCCCACACAGCATGGTGTTGTGCTTTGTCGGCACAGGAATGTTGTGGGTCGGTTGGTATGGTTTCAACGCTGGATCGGCTCTGGCTGCTGACGGTGTGGGAGCCAATGCTTTCATGACCACCACACTTGCTGCCGCTACGGCAGGATTTGTCTGGGCCATGATTGAAGGATTCCATCGCGGTAAGCCCTCTGTTCTCGGTTTCTGCTCAGGTATCGTGGGTGGACTTGTAGTGGTCACCCCCGCTTGCGGATTCATTGACGCCAGCGGTGCCATGATCATCGGTGTTTGCGCCGGTGTGGTACCCTACATCTTTGTCGCAGTGATTAAGGCCAAGCTCGGTTATGACGACGCCTTGGACACTTTCGGAGTGCACGCTGTCGGTGGAACCCTGGGTGCTATTATGACGGGAGTGCTTGCCACGAGCGATGCCAATGCCAATCTGTTGCTGGCCGACTATGCTGGTAAAAACGGACTCGCTAAGGCTGCTGCCGATGGGAAATTCGCACTCGATAAAGGTGCCCTCATGTCCGGTCAGTTGACTGCGATTGGTATCACACTGGTTCTCTCCATTGTCGCAACCGTGGTGATTGCGTTCGTGGTCAAGGCAATCGTCGGTCTTCGTGCCACGACGGAAGCCGAGCGCGAAGGTCTCGATATTGCGGACCATGGCGAGCAAGGTTACGAGCATTGATATCAGCGCTTACCTAATCTTTTCCCTGGAGATTATCTCCGCCCCCCAGCCCGGTCGAGTTCTGCTCGATCGGGTTTTTTTTGGTTGCAATTTGATCCGGGAAGCGCGTCAGTTGCCTCCATGTCCTTATGGATCACGCGTTTGCTGCTGGGTCTTTTGCTGCTCTGCGGAGTAGGGAGCGTCTGGCAATGGATGCGGCCTTATGAACTGGGGCAGGATTCCCTTTGTCAGGTCGAGGAGGTTTCCGTGCGGTGCGATCATGGTGCAGTCTGGCTGGAAATTGAGCTAACACACCGCAATCATGCATTGTGGGATTCTCTTCCGTTAGGCAAGTTGGTCAATGAGCAAGGTGTGTTTTTCGCCCCAGCGGACGCACGCATCAGCACTGATCGCAAAACCTGCCAGATCCGCTTTTGGCTTGAAATCGAGGAACTTTCTCACGAGTGGAAATTGCAGTTGCAGGAAAACACCTTGCAGATCAAAAAAGCCGGCGCGGTTTCGCTGGAGAATGGTCAGCGCCGCACCTATCACCAACCTCAGTGGTAACATGATCTATTTGCTGATTGATAATTCCAATACGCGCACCAAGTTCCGATTGGCGCAAAAGGATCTTTTGTTGGATTGGCAAGAGTGGCTGCCCACAAGTGAAATTACCCTTGAGTCAGTGCGCACCTTGACGCGGGATATTTCTTTCGATGCCGTGCTGCTTTGTTCCGTAGTGCCAGAAAAAGCCGCCATTCTGCGCGATTGCTTCGCGGCGAATTTGCCATTTCATCAGGTGAGTCATACGAGCAGGATGCCTCTCGGAATTGATTATCCCATGCCTCAGCAAATCGGCGCCGATCGTCTTGCGAATGCGGTGGGTGTGGTGCGTCTATATCCTGTGCCGGCGATTGTGATCGATTTCGGAACGGCGGTGACCTTCGATGTGATTTCATCGGCCCCAGCGTATTGCGGTGGGGTGATTGCGCCGGGCTTGGGTGCGATGAATGAGTATCTCCATCGCAAAACCGCGCTGCTCCCGCTCATCGAGCTCGCCGAGCCGGCACAAGCGATCGGGAAATCCACTCACGAAGCCATGCTCGCCGGCGCGGTGTATGGCTACCGTGGCCTGGTCAAAGAAATTCTCGCCGAGCTTACGCGAGAAATCGGTGAGCCAGCCACCATCATCGCCACGGGAGGCGATGCCGCCCTGATCGCCCAAGGGGTGTCCCAGATCCTACATGTGGATCCCACCATCACGATGGAAGGTCTACGTTATTTGGCGGTGGAGAATTTGTGAGCCGCCGAAGCATACGGCAACATAAGAGGCCCATCTGCCATTCAACATTTGTGTTCAATGCGTTTTTTGTGGTTACGAATCAGTGCGCCCTTACTTTGTGGTGGCTACATTTTTCATGATCCACTGGAATGAACCACTGAGATCACAAAGAATACAAAAATTGCAATGTTTATTCAAATTTTGTGCTCTGTGTCTCTTTGTGGTTCAAAAAAACGCATGTGCCACTTTTGCTTGGACACACTTCCCCTGCGATTTTCCTGACGAAAAACTTACGACATGGCGGAGGCGCAAGTATTCCCGGATCAATGCCTGAAATGGCGGTGTCCGGTGAAGACCATGGCGATGCCCGCTGCATCGGCGGCGGCGATCACTTCCTCGTCGCGCACGGAACCACCGGGCTGGATGCAGGCGGTGACACCGGCATCGATGGCAGTTTGCAGGCCATCGGCAAAGGGGAACATGGCATCGGAGGCGATGACGGAACCTTTCAGATCAAGACCGGCTTCCTTGGCTTTCCAGACGGCGATGCGTGAGCTGTCGATGCGGCTCATCTGTCCAGCACCGATCCCGAGCGTGCGATCGGAGGTGGCATAGACGATGGCGTTCGACTTGACGTGTTTCACGATCCGCCAGGCAAAGCGCATGGCGCGGAGTTCTTCCTGCGTGGGCGGGCGTTTGGTAACGACTTTTTCTTCGAGGTTGTCGAGCCCCAGCGCGGTGTGGTCGCGGTCCATCACCATGATGCCGCCCGGGCAGGAGCGGATGAGGGGATCGGTCTTGGCCTTAAGGTAGGCTTCGTTCATTTTCATGATACGCAGATTTTTTTTCTTCTGCAACAAAGCGCGGGCTCCGGCTTCGAAGTCCGGGGCGATGATCACGTCGGTGAAAATTTCCGAGATCACGCGGGCGAGAGCCTCGGTGAGCGGGCGGTTGACAACGATCACACCGCCGAACGGAGCCTGGCGGTCGGTTTCAAATGCCTTTTGCCATGCGACACGTAAGTCTTCATCGTCCTGACCCACGCCGCAGGGATTGGTGTGCTTGAGGATGCCGACGGTAGGACGGCGGAAATCGAGGATGAGGTCAGCGGCGGCTTCGATGTCGAGCACGTTGGTGTAGCTGAGTTCTTTGCCCTGGATTTGCGTGAAGCAGGAACCGAAGTCACCGTAGAGCGCGGCTTTTTGATGGGGATTGTCACCGTAGCGCAATTCCTGATCGAGAGGCAGGTTGATAGTAAGATGGCAACGTGTGCCGTTCTGGCACTTGCCCAGATAATTGGTGATGGCCGCGTCATACTGCGAGGTGCGCAGGAAAACTTTCACCGCCAGTTCTTCACGGAGTGCCAAGGTCGTATCACCACTGTTTTCTGTCATTTGCTCCAGCACGCGGGCGTAATCCTTTGGGTCAGTCACGACGGTGACGCTGGCGTAATTTTTCGAGGCGCTGCGGAGCATCGAGGGTCCGCCGATGTCGATGTTTTCGATCGCTTCTTCGAGCGTCACGCCCTCGCGCTGGATGGTTTGCTCAAAGGGATAGAGATTGACGACGACAAGGTCGATGGTGGGGATGGAGTGCTCTTTGGCTTGTGCCTGATGTTCCGCGTCATCACGCTTTTGCAACAGTCCACCGTGCACTTTAGGATGCAGCGTTTTCACTCGGCCTTCAAACAATTCGGGCGCGCCGGTGTAGTCCGCCACGTCGATCACGGGCAGACCTGCCTCGCGCAGGGATTTGGCCGTGCCGCCCGTGGAAAGAAGTTCGACGCCGAAGCGATGGAGCCCTTGGGCAAAATCGATCAAGCCCGATTTGTCCGATACCGATAGTAACGCGCGTTGGATGGCCATAGGATGAGAGTGGGTGAGAGGGCGAACGATGGATCGCCCTGCGACGGACGTATCCGAGCAGACCACGATGAGCAAGCCCGGAATGATGGCTTAGCGGATTCCTTGCTAGTTTGCAGATCGATTGCACTCAACCCTGCTTTTTTTCGCATCTGCTATTGCAAATCAATCTCAATAAGGTAGGATCTTTGTGTGCCCACCACCGCTTCTATCGCTCAAGCTATCCAGCAGGATTCCCTGATCTCGCTGGAGCAGGCGAAAGTTGGTTGCGAATTTCACATCCGGTTTCTCAACGGTCCTGCCTGTGAAAGACTGCGTCAGATGGGTTTCTGCGAGAGTATGCGTGTGAAAAAAATTACCGATGGCCGCAATATGCTATGCACCGTGTGTGGCACGAAAATGGCGCTTTCGCGCGAACTGGCGCATCAAATTCTGGGTCAAGCCACTGCTTGATAGAGTCCTCCCATGTCTCAGACCATCGACACAGTGGCACTGGCCGGAAATCCGAACGCGGGAAAGACCACGATCTTCAACGCGCTCACGGGATCGAACCAAAAGGTAGGGAATTACGCAGGTGTGACCATCGAAAAAAAATCCGGAGATTTTTTCACACCACATGGCCGCAAGGTTCGAGTGATTGACCTTCCCGGCTGTTATGCGCTTGATGCGGAAAGCCCGGATCAACAAATTGCGGCTCGCGTGTTGCGCGGAGATGACACGCTGGAACCCCCTCCGCAATGGATCGTCAATGTGGTCGATGCCTCGGCGCTCGAGCGTCACCTAATGCTTACCCTCGAGTTGTTGGAATTGGGTCGGCCCATGGTGCTGGCCTTGAACATGGTCGACGTGGCGGAACGTCAGGGCATCCGTTTGGATCCTGTCTTGTTATCCGAACAACTGGGCATCGCAGTCGTTCCTATGCAAGCGAGCCAGGGCAAAGGAGTGATTGAGCTCAAACAATCCGTGCGCCATCCACTGCCTCAGCCTGCTGCGGTGACATGGTTGCGACCGGGCATGAGTGAGGAGGAAAAGCGAGAGGCCCGGCTGCGATTCATTCATGAGACCTGCGTCATCGCCGCGCGAAGGCCTGATGCCGATCAAGTCGCTTTATCCGATCGATTGGACCGGTATCTGCTTCATCCGATCGGTGGCTGGTCGGCTCTCTTGGTCACCATGTTTGTTCTGTTTTGGACGATTTTCCGGTTCTCGGAGATCCCGATGGGATGGCTCGAATCCTCACAGGAATGGCTACAGGCGTGGGTCTCAAAATCCATGCCTCCCGGTGATCTGAACGATCTTTTGACGCAAGGCATCATCGGTGGCGTTGGTAGTGTGCTGGTTTTTTTGCCGCAAATCGTCCTGTTGTTTTTTTTAATCGGTTTGTTGGAAAGTTCGGGATACATGGCACGGGCGGCATTCCTGATGGACGGGTTGATGTCGCGTGTGGGTCTGTCGGGAAAAGCCTTTCTCCCGTTGCTGAGCTCATACGCCTGTGCCATTCCCGGCATTCTAGCTGCGCGTACCATCGATTCCGCGAAAGAGCGTTTGGTGACGATTTTCATCGCTCCCTGGATGTCCTGTTCGGCGCGACTTCCGGTATATCTTCTGCTGGTGCCTCTGTTGCTGCACGAACGTGAAGGCGGCAGCATGAGACAAGCTCTGGTGATGACAGCTCTCTACGCCACGGGCACACTAACCGCCTTTGTGGTGGCGAAGTTGCTGCGCAAAAAACTCGGTCCCGATGAGCAAAAGCATCACTTCATGATCGAGCTGCCGCCTTTCCGTCGGCCCCAATGGAGCTATATTTTCCGGCACGTGCATGATCGCGCCTTCGCATTTGTCAAAAATGCAGGCACCATCATTATGGCGATCTCCATCATTTTATGGGCGATGCAAACCTATCCGAAAAGCGCTAGCGAAGATCCTGCGGAGCGTCTCGCACACAGTGCGATGGGAAGGATTAGCCGCATCATCGAGCCCATATTCCGTCCCTTGGGACACGATGGCAAAACCGGCGCTGCCATCCTCACTTCCTTCGCCGCCCGCGAGGTGTTTGTTTCCTCCATGGCCATCGTGCATCATGTCGAAGAGGCGGATGATGAAAACCTCGCGCGAGCCTCACTGCGCGATACTCTCCAGGCTGCCCACTGGCCGGATGGCCGACCGATGTTCACCACCGCATCCTTGATAAGCCTGTTGCTTTTTTACATCTATGCGTTGCAATGTCTTCCTACCAGCGCCGTGGTGGCCCGTGAAACCGGATCGTGGAAATGGGCCGTGGCACAATTCTTTTTTATGACCGCCTTCGCGTGGCTCGCAGGTTGTTTGGCCTACCAAATCGGCATTCGCATTTCATGAATTCATTCTACCAGGTTCTGCTTTCACTCCTGATCGTCTTTCTCGCGATCCTCTATCTTTTTGTTCTCGCAAGGAAATCGTCTTCCTCCCGCCATTGTGGCGGATCATGCGATTGCCATCATCCGAAGAAAAAATTTCCGGATCCGCGCGGCAATGACGATGGCAACGCAAGTGCGCATGATGCGTGAAGGCAACTGCCGCGCACCGCGCAAGGTGATCAAAGATGTTTGATCACCTTAGCCACAGCCGCTTCCGGAGTGAGATGGTGCAGATTGCGCAGGATGTCGGGCTTGCCGTGCTCAACAAATTCATCCGGCCAACCGATGCGTTCCACCGGCGTGTGAATGCCGGCATCGTGCAACAATTCAATGACACCCGCCCCGAAGCCGTTGTGTAGCACATGATCCTCAAAGGTGCAGAGCACACGGCATTTGCGCGCGTATTCCCCGATCACGGCTGCATCGAGAGGTTTGATAAAACGAGGATTGATCAGTGCCACCGAGTAGCCTTTCTCTTCTAACAGCTGTTTGGCTTGCTCGGCGACTTCGAACATGGTGCCCAGACCGATGAGCGCGACGTCCGAGCCGTCTGCCACAACTTCCGCTTTTCCGATCTCGATTTTTTTGCGCGCTGGCGATATTGGGGTCCCGGCAATTGTGCCGCGCGGATAGCGAATGGCCGTGGGCCCGTCGTCGTATTTCGCCATGAAATGCAGCATGTCGACAAATTCGGATTCATCTTTCGGCTGCATGAAAATCAATCCCGGCACGTGGCGCAGATAGCCGATGTCGAAAAGACCGTGGTGCGTGGGACCATCGTCACCGGAGAGACCACCTCGATCCATGCACAGACGAACGGGCAGGTTTTGCAGCGCCATGTCGTGGATGATCATGTCGTAGGCCCGTTGCATGAACGTCGAATAGATCGCTAGAAAAGGACGGATGCCTCGTGTGGCGAGGCCGCAGGCAAACAAAGCGGCATGTTCCTCGGCAATGCCAACATCGTAGTAGCGCTGCGGGAGTTCGTTTTTGAAAATATCCAGACGCGTTCCTCCGGGCATGGCGGCGGTGATGGCCACGACCGACTCGTCAGCCTTAGCCAGGTCGGTTACCGTACGGCCGAAAATTTCCGATGCCGTGGGTGGGCCTGCCGCGGAAGTTGAACCGTCCTCGATGTTGTATGATCCCAGACCGTGGAATTTCCCTGGATTGGCCAGCGCGGGTTGATAGCCGCGTCCTTTTTCCGTGATAATATGGAGCACCACCGGTTCGTTGAGAGTCTTCAAATGTTCAAAGGTCTTGACCAGCAGACCCACGTCATGGCCATCGATAGGCCCATAGTAGCGCATGCCGAATTTTTCGAACAGAACGTTGGGGAACAGCAGGTTTTTTGCGCCTTCCTCTACTTTGTGGGCGAGATTTCGCACCGCCTTGCCTGCGATTTTTTCGACAAAATTCGCGGCCGTGTTGCGCACCGCTGCATAAGTGGCATGGGTCTGCAGGGCATTGAAATATTTGGCGATCGCTCCGACATTCTTGTCAATCGACCATTCGTTGTCATTGAGCACGACGATGAATTTCCTGGTAGTCTCGGCAATGTTGTTGAGGGCTTCCAAGGTGGGTCCGCAGGTAAAAGCGGCATCGCCCGCCACGGCGACGACATGACTGTCTTCCTTCAGAAGATCACGTGCGGCGGCCATTCCCAGCGCGGCGGACAGGCAGGTTCCCGCATGCCCTGCACCGTAGCAATCGTGTTCCGATTCACTGCGCAGTAGGAAACCATTCAGACCCTTGTAGGTGCGTATCGTGTGAATTTGATCGGCGCGCCCGGTCAGCATCTTGTGCACGTATCCTTGGTGTGCGACGTCGAAAACGAATTTGTCCGCTGGTGTAGAAAACACCCGGTGCATGGCGATGGTCAGTTCCACAACGCCCAGATTGGGACCCAAGTGTCCGCCAGTTTTTGCCAGCGAGGTGATCAACGAATGACGAATCTCGTCAGCCAGCGCGGGCAGTTGCTGTTCGTGAAGTGCTTTGACGTCTTCGGGTGAGTGTATTCCCGACAAAAGAGGACCGAGCGCAGGTGGTTCAGAAGAGGCTGATGGAGTCGTCATCGTGATCGTTGGACGGCGTTGCCGTTGGGCGAACTTGGCATAATTCCGGATCAGACGCTAGCACGTTTTCATTTTCTTCTCGGATCGCCAGTTTTTCCAAGCGCAGCTTTGCCGATTTGAGAAAACTGTCGCAACTCGATAGCAGATGGCAGCCCCGTTCATATCGCGAAATCATGTCGGCAAGACTCAGTGAATCGTTCTCAAGCGCCTCGACGATGGCCTCCAGTTCCTCGAGCGATTGCTCAAATCCTATACCGGCAGTATTCTCTTCTTTTTTGCGGCTCATGGTAGGATAACGGTTATTCGGAGACTCGCAAGGGTTGGTTGCTGTAATAAACCATATCCATGCCGATGATGCTGGCGCGATAACGATACTTGTTCGATATGGCCGTCAGCTTGGGATCTTTGTCAAAAAGCGTCACACCCTGAGGCATCGTGGATTGATAGCCACGCCCGTCTATGATCAGTGAGGTGAAGTCGCCGAATTGTCGGGTGATTTCCGCGATGCTCCTAGTACCGTGAGAGGAGGGTGTGATCAGAATGCCCACCACCGGAGTTTTGAGGTTGGTGGCCACGGTTTCCATTTCATCAAAGCCTTTGGTTTTTTTGGGCAACCAGATAGACATACGGTCGCAATACCACGCTACCGCCCATGGTTGATCGCTGAAGATGACCTGATCCCGCTTCACCATGTTTTGCTGGTCGAAATAGATATTCATCCCAGCAGGATAATACGGAGGCCAGTGAGGCAGTCCCTTATCACCGCGAGTCAGACCAAAACGCGCCATGTTGATCGATCCCAGCAAAAGCGGCGCGGCGCTCAGAAGCACGATTGCCACGTGGTGTGCGTTCGCGAGCAAAGGCACGGAATTCACGATCTCCAGTCGGCTCCACAAGATCGACAGCAGTGCCAGTCCGTAGGCTGTCATCAGCGGTGCGAAGAGGATGTGGATTTGGTTGGGATGCGTTCCTTCAGCGGTAACTCCGAAAATCGACATCCCCAAGGCGGCAAAGAGCCACATGAGAACAATGCACCATCGGAAGTTTGCGATGGGAGCCCGTTTGAACGGATGCAGCAAAGCAAGGAAAAAAAGCGGTGCCGCGAAGATGGATCCGAGGAAAGGCAAAATGTCCGTTCCCTGAAGAATTGTGGTGCGGACGATCTTCATGATGAGACCGTCGAGTCGCAGTGTCGAATCGTCGGAAGAGAAATCCGTGATACGCATGGCTGAATCTTCTCCATCGCCCAATCCATTGTAGATTACCATGTATGCCGTGCCCATGACAGAGCCGCTCGCCTGATAATTGCGATAGAGTGGTGCGGCGCAAATCACGGCGGCCAGAGCCACGACCAGAATTGACACGAGACCCCGCGGCCGGAAAGCGATGGCGGCGAAGATCAGGTAACCGATGAGAATCCACACACAGATCCAATGGGTCAGCACGAGCAGGATCAAACAAAAACCGGCAAGCAGGGCAGGCGTCAGCGGGAGTTTCCCCTCACTGACAAATTCCACCGCCCTGTAGGCGAAATACATCGCGGAGGAAAAGAGGAAAAGCATCAGCATCTGTGGTAGACCGCATAGTGAAAAATTCCACATAAGTTCGCAGCACAACATCAGCAGGGCTGTGACTCCTGCAATTTTGCCATCGAAAATCCGTGAGAGAAGAAGGTAGTTCACGCCGATAGACAAAAGAAAAAACATGGTGGCTACGCCCGCTACCACGCGGTCAAGGCTATACACCATCTGGTCTTTCTGGATTTTCCATTTTTCGGTATCACTGGCATCGATGATTTTGAAAACCGCTGCGTTCACCAATAAGTTGAGGGGGGCGTGGAAGGTATCGCGGAAATTCACGAATCCTGCATTCGCATCGGGTGCCCGCTTGCTTTGCTCGTAGGCGGCGGGTCGGATGAACTTGGTGGTAATACCCTCGTTGCGTGAAATCTGCCGGGCAATCTGCGCCTGATCCATGGCCTCGGCGGAGTTGAGGCCGCGGAAGAGCAGGAAAACATTGCCCAATGTCAGAATGATCATCAGAAGAAAAAAGAGAATCTTGCGCACGAGAGCTGGTGCGTCCAATTCCTGGTTGGCAGTGTTGGTGATCATGTCAAAGTGCGTCGTATCCGAGTTCTTTCAGCTTGCGTTGCAAGGTGCGCCGCGAAATTCCCAGCCACTCCGCGGCCAGAGTGCGGTTGCCCGCGGATTTGGCCAGTGCGTCATGGATGGCTTGTCGCTCGAGCACATGTAAGTTCAATTCAGGATTGCTAGCAAGCGCCTTTTGCAGGTCTTGCGTGGCGGATTCGTGAGCTGGTTTCACGGTGGTCGCGTTTCGCAGAAAATCCGGGAGGTGTTTGATGCCGATTTGTGCGTCATTGCCCATGACCACGCCGTGTTCGATCACGGTGCGTAGCTCCCTGACATTCCCTGGCCAGGGATACTGACGCAACAAAGCAAGCGCTTCGTCGGTGAGCGATTTGACCGGTCGCTGGTTTTCTTGGGCGAATTCCCGCAAAAAGGCCGAAGCGAGAAGCACGATGTCCTCACCCCGCTGACGCAAGGGCGGCATGTCGATCTTGATGACATTCAGGCGGAAATAGAGGTCTTCACGGAATTCCCCGCGATCCACCATCTGTCGCAGGTTTTTGTTGGTCGCTGCAATCAGCCGCACATCCACTTTGACGGGAGTGTTGGAGCCTACGCGCTCGATGGTGCGCTCGGACAACACGCGCAGCAGCTTGACCTGCGTGGCGGCATCGATTTCGCCGATTTCGTCGAGAAAAATCGTTCCGCCATCCGCTTGTTCGAAGCGACCCAATCTGCGCTGAGATGCGCCGGTGAACGAGCCTTTTTCGTGACCGAACAGTTCGCTTTCCAGCAATTGCGCAGACAGGGCGGCACAGTGAACGATGACAAACTTCGCTGCCGGGCGACCGGAGAGCTGATGAATCGTGTGAGCCACGACCTCCTTTCCGGTGCCGCTCTCGCCCTCGATGAGAACAGTGGCCCGTGTGGGGGCGACTTGTTCGATTTTTTCAATGGTCCGCGCCAGCGCGGCGGATTTTCCGATCAGGTTTTTGAGGCTGCGTTTTTCGGCAACCACTTGTTTCAGCTCGCGGTTTTCCTCTTCGAGAGAACGGGATCGCAGTCCGCGCTTGAGCAACATCTCCACTTCATCGAGATGCAGCGGCTTGGTTACGAAATGCCATGCGCCACGCCGCATTGCCTCCACCGCGGTATCCACCGATCCATAGGCCGTCATCATCACGGCCAATGGCGGTTTGTCCAATCCAACGGCGAGATCCAGAATCTCCATGCCGCTGTCGGCCCCGAGGCGCAGATCCGTGAGCAAGACGTCGATGTTGCCATGGCTCAACAAGGCGGCGGCTTCTTTTTTGTTAGAGGCCAGATAAACCTCAAAATCGTTTTCCAGAGCCAGGCGCAATCCCTCGCGCGTGGCTTTTTCATCATCAACAATCAGCAGGTTCGGGATGCGGCTCATGGGGAGATTTCGATCACGTGTTCCGGCTCCGGCAGGAGTCGAGCTTTTTTCGCGGCCAAGGGCAGGAACAGGGAGACGCGGGTGCCGCTGCCCTCGCGGCTTTCAATTTCCATCTCGCCGCCGTGCTCGCGGATGATGCGCCGCACGATCAGTAGACCCAGTCCGGTGCCTCCTTCTTTGGTGCTGTGGAAGGGTTCGAACATGGTGCCCATTTGTTCAGGGGATATGCCGATGCCGTTATCAGCAATCAATACCTGAATTTCGTAGTCGTTGCTGTGCATGTTCACGGTGATGCGACCCTCGCCGTCCTGGCTGACAGCTTGCGCCGCGTTGCGCAGAAGATTGTGAAAAACCTGCTGCATTTGCACGGCATCGAGCTGCAGCACTGGTAGATCGGCATCCAGATCGAGCACCACACCGATCCCGCGTTCTAACAGCTCAGGCTCCAGCAGTCGAAGCACATCGCGACAAAGCTCATCGAGCTTGACCGGCTCGCGCTGCAAAGTGGAGGGCCGTATCGCTTGGAGAAATTGTTTGAGTATGGAATCGAGGCGCTGGATTTCCTGTCGAGCGGTTGCCAGATGATCTTCTAACATTTGCCGCTCGCCCGCAGCGAGTTTTTTGATCTTGCGGTCGAGCAGTTGCAGATGGATCCCCAGCGAGTTGAGCGGATTACCGATCTCATGCGCCACTCCGGCGGCCAACAAGGTCAGGGCGCCGAGCCTTTCAGACTCAATGGTCGCTTGCGTCTCGGCGCGGTCGCTGGTAAGGTCGTTGATGATCATCACAAAGCCTGATGGCGTCTCAAGATCGGCGATGGGCGCCAGATAAAAGTGCAGGTAACGCCGTTCCGGATAGAAAACTTCCATGTCACGACTGACCACCGCTCCTTGATCCATAAGTGACGGCCAATCCATACCTCGTATCAAGTCACCGAGTTTTTTACCCACGGAAAGTTCCACGTCCAGTCCGAAAAACCGGCTGGCCGCCGCGTTCAGGAATGTCACGCGACCATCCGTGCCGATGAGGATGACCCCTTCGCGCAGTGCCTCGAAGACTTGCAGGAAAAAACTTTTTTCCTGCAATAAACGGTCGATGATCGATTGCACCACAGCCGGATCTAGGCGAACGAGCCGAGGCACCAATTTTTCCAAAAATCCCGATTTCATGTGCGTGATTGCCAAGCTCCCCGAGCCAGGATAGGTTGTGTCATGCCCTCATTGTCATCTCCGCTCTTGGTTCTGTGCAGTTTTCCGGATAAAGGCGTGGCGCGACAAATTGGCACACTTTTACTCGAAAAGCAAGTCGCAGCTTGCGTGAGTTTCCTTGCATCGGAGTCAATGTATCGATGGCAGGGGAAAATCGAATCGGCTTCGGAAACCGTGATGCAGATCAAGACCAGTCAGCAGCATTTCGAGACACTTTGTCGTTTGTTGCAGTTGCATCATCCGTATGAGATACCGGAAATCATAGGCATCCCCATCACGGAAATTTCCCCATCATACCGCGACTGGTTGCATCAATCGCTTGTGGACAGTCCCGCTGCCGACTTCGGATGACGCGTGGATTCTCCGATCCGATGGGTGGAATGAACAGATATGAGCTCAAACTCAGTTGCGCTTGCGACGAAGCAAGAAAAACGATTCCAGTTAGCCAAGCAGAATCGTGATTGTATCGGGAACCGGAGTTGATGGGGCAGGAGCGTTTTCTGACATTACCCTCGTAAGACGGTCCACCTGTGCAGTGATTGCAAAAAAGCGCTGTTGTATTATGCTGCAACGAGATTATTAGTCGCACCAACTGGCGGCGTGATAGCGGGTGATCTCGAATTGTTTTCGCTTGTGGCTGTCATTCCGGGAGCGAATCGCCAACGTTGACTTACGGAAAACGTCTTCTTTGAGCTCCTCAAGATGTTTTGCCACGTCAGACTCCTTCTCTGCATAGAAATAAAGGAATTCATCGCAGTCAGGAGTCTGCGCTGAATAACACAACCATTTCTTTTCATCGGAAAACTCACCCACGAACAAGCGATCGATTTTCAGACCGACACGCACCTCCTCGGCCTCTTTGGTGGTGCCGTCCAGCAAATCAGACCAGCTCGACGAGCCGAATCGGGAATAAGCCTTGAAATCGATGTAAGCGCAATCATCCATCATCACGACATAGAGCAAACGCGTGCCACCGCCATCGAGTTGCACTTCGTAGCAGTTAAAAACATTCGCTTCATGGCGATCGACGCCAATTGACCGCAGTCCTATCACTTTCTCTTGTGAGCCAGGTCCTTTTTCGTAAAAATCACGAAGTAAAGGCGCGGTGGTTTCGGGATCGCGCACAAGTTGGAGACGCTCCTCATGGCTGCTGGCTGAGATGTATTTTTGCGCTAGATCCTTGGGTAGGGGGCCGCGCCATTTTTCTGCAATCGTCGAGTTGGCGGCGATGCTCTCTGCTTTCTTCGACTCAGAAGAAACGGCTCTACGGAAGTAGAAGAAAATGGCCGCCAAAATGATGCAGGCCAGCGCTGTAACCATGAATCCCGTCCATGGCAGCGGTTTTTTTTCAGGCTTATCCCATGATTCTTCTGTTTTTTTGGGCAAAGCGGAACGGGGCTCCCGCACTTTATCTAAATGCGGTGAAATGCTGGGCCACATTCGATACGAGGAATAGGAAACCGATTGATGCGGTAAATTTTCTTTTTCGGATTCCAGGCTCATCACTTAGAAATTGCTAGCTGAAGACAGCATGTGTGCTGTGCGTCGAGGTTGATCTAGTGACTCTCGGTCGGGGATGTCAAGATTGTTGAGGATGAATTAGAATTTTCGTCTCTCGGGTCAATCGTTGATCTCAGCTGCTCTGTTTCGATCCATCCCCGAGGAATGAGGTTGAGCATTTGCGGGATGTCGGTTATATTCGCTGAAGTTATTGTTGTCTTATGAATTCACTCTGTTGGGCTAGGAATCTGCTGTCGTCAACGCTCCGCTTTTCTGTATCACATCTTCTTTGGTATGGAGACACATTCCCTTCATGAACCCCATTTCATTTACGCAAATTTGTCGGATTGTGTGTGATGTGGTGCTTCGGCACCTCAGCTTTGGGGTGTTTTTTCTTTTTTCGACAATCGACACATCGGCGCAGTCATATGCTTGGCGCAATGTGGAAATCGGTGGCGGCGGATTTGTGACGGGCATCGTTTTTCATCCATCGACTCCGAACTTGGTGTATGCTCGTACCGATGTCGGCGGCGCGTATCGGCTCGATCCTGTAACCTCGCGGTGGATCGCATTGAACGATGACATTGGTGGGCTCAACAACGAGTTCCAGCACTTGGGGGTATTGAGCATTGGGGTGGATCCGTCAGATGCAAACAAACTGTATCTCGCCACGGGACAATACGGTGGAGCGGAAACATGGAAGCTGGTTGGGCGGTTTTACCGATCCAATGACCGTGGCGCGACGTGGAATTATGTGACGATGAATGGCTCGACGATCTCTGGCGCTACCGCATATGGTGGAGTGAAATTTGCCGGAAATAGCGAAGGGCGTGGAGCGGGAGAAATCATTGCGGTTGACCCAGCAGATAGCGCAAGGATTGTGATGGGTAGCTCGGGGGAGGGACTCTGGCGTTCGACCAATGGTGGCACGAATTGGACCCGATTGACAGGATTTGACCTTTTTGGAACCACGAGTTTTGGGACGAACTTCGTGATGTATGCTCCGCCCATCGCAGGCTCGAATCTGCTTTACGCCGCAGCGAAAGTCACCACGCAGGGACCTAGTTTGTGGCGCTCGACTGATGGTGGCACGACTTGGACGGCAGTGCCCAATCAACCCGGTCGTGTTGCGGGTGCGGAGATGTTTGCGTTGCAGGGCTCTTTCGATGCTGCGGGAACATTTTACATGACTTGGGCGAATCAAACGGGACCTGGGAATTACGCGACGAAATACGAGGTTTGGAAACTCGCTGTGGATGGTGTGACGTGGACGAAAATCATGCCACCCACCGGGCAGGGATTCTTTGCAGGAGTCAGTGCCGATCCTCGAATCGCGGGGCATGTGTTGGTGACCACGCAGCAACGATGGTATCCGGGTGATGAAGTTTATCGCTCCACGGATGGTGGTATCACGTGGACTGGCGTGTTGCGCAGCGGCGTCCGCGCGGCGGGAAACTCACCATGGTCATCCGGTATCGGCGCACATTGGATTACAGATATTGCCATTGATCCATTCAATTCGAATCGCGCAATTTTCAACAACGGTTTCGGTTTGATTTCAACGACGAACCTGAACGCGGCGAACGCAGCGCGCACGTGGACATTTTTCTCTGATGGTTTGGAGGAACTCGTGCCGCTTGATTTGCTCAGCCCCTCAGCTGGTCCGCCGCTCATTAGCGTTACGGGAGACTACACTGGTTTTCGCCACGATGATCTAACGCGTTCTCCCATGCGGGGACGACATTCACCAGGCAACGGCACGAACTCCATCTTGAACGGAGCGGACCTGGCACCTGAAAAAATCATCCGACAAAATAGTGACGACACGTATTTTTCTCAAGACGCGGGTGCCAGTTGGGCAAAGTTTCCCGCTGTGCCTGTCCCGTCGATCAACGGGGCAGGGAAGGCTGTATGGTCGGCCGGCGGGCAGCGACTCCTATGGTGCCCGAGCGGTGCGCCGGCATATCATTCGACCGACAATGGAAATACGTGGTCGATAGCAACCGGTGGCAGTTCGCAGCATGCAAGTGGTCTTTTGAATTGTGTGACATTAGCGGGATCCCTTGGCACTGCGGGAATGGTTAACTCCACGGGTGGCAATGCCCGTTTCACCGCTCCTGAGGGAATCGCGGTGGGAGAAACAGGGATTCGTTATGTAGCGGACACGGGCAATCATTTGATTCGAAAAATCATCGCCAATGAATCTGTTAGCACGCTGGCAGGAACATCAGGTAGCGCGGGATCGACCGATACCGTGGGAACCAGTGCTGCGAAGTTCAGATCGCCTACCGGCATTGTCGCGAGTGGTGCTAACATTTATGTTTGTGACACGGGGAACCATACGATTCGTAAAATCACCCAAGCAGGTGTCGTCACGACTCTGGCTGGCGGTGCTGGTTTGCTAGGAGCGATGGATGGAACGGGAACCGATGCTCGCTTTCAGGCGCCGCGGGGCATCGTGGCGGACAGCACGGGCCAGTTGTATGTCGCTGACACCGGCAATCACGGGATTCGTAAAATTACGAGCGACGGTGTGGTGTCGACACTTGCTGGCACGCTAGGAACTCCCGGCGTTGCCAACCTGAGCGGCACTTCCGCTCAGTTTAATGCGCCTAGGGGCATTGCGGTCGATGCTGCGGGAAATGTCTATGTCGCAGATACCGGTAATCATGCGATTCGTAAAATCACCATATCAGGAGAGGTGAACACCTTTGCTGGTGGCATGGGTGTGAGCGGATCCGTTGATGGGGTTGGCACCTCTGCTCGTTTCAACTCGCCAGGCAGCATTGCGATGGATGCAAGCGGAACACTCTATGTTGCGGATACGGGCAATCATACAGTGCGTAAAATCACCCCTGCGGGCGTGGTCACTACGCTGGCTGGCAGCACTGCGGGCGCGGCGAATGGCACCGGCAGCAGCGCTAAATTTCGGAGCCCTGCAGGCATTGCGGTGGAGGCAGAGGGGGTGAATGTTTATCTAACAGATACGGGAAACCACGCGATCATCAAAGCGACATCCTACTATTCCCTGACGCCTTTCGCGGATCGGGTGGATGACAGGCGTTTCTACTTGTGGGATCAGACAAACAAAAAATTACTCACCAGCAGTGATGGTGGTCAGAACTTTTCCGTAAGCGCCACTGGGGTGAATTCAGCATTCGCTGCTTTTTCTACGGCGCCACAAAACAATGGACATATCTGGGTTCGGGCAGGCAGCAGCGGACTTTACAGGAGCACGAATTTCGGTGCTGCATTCACAAAAATCTCGGCGGTCAGCGAGGCTTACATGTTTGGATTTGGCAAAGCTTCTCCTACAGGCAATTATCCTGCTGTTTTCTTATGGGGTAAGGTTTCGGGTGTGGTCGGATTTTTTCGTAGCGACAATGCCGGCACGTCTTGGACCAGAATCAACGATAGTTTTCATCAATTTGGCTACATCAATGTGATGACGGGAGACCCCCGCGTCCACGGGCGCGTCTATCTTGGCACCAGCGGGCGCGGAGTCATCGTCGGTGATCCGCTCACTCCCACGCCCTCATCGCAAATGACCCGAATGATCTACGACGATGCCCTTCAAAGTGATTGGCAAAATGTCAGTTCCAGCGGCACCACATTCGGCAGCACTTCCCAGGTGCGCACCGGCACGTCGGCCATATCGATTGTGGCGGGAGCCAATCGCATGGTGTCATTTTCTTGTGCGAAAAAATCAACTTCCGGTTACGCCGCTTTGTCATTTTGGATCAATAGCGGCACATCCACTCCGCCAGCGTTGCGCGTAGGCGGAGCGCGTGGAGGAATCTCCCTTGAAGCGGTGCCTGTGTCCTTTCCGGCAAGCACTGGTTGGCAACGCATCGTGGTTCCTTTGTCGCAAATCGGACTTGCGAACATCGAGGACCTTACCGGACTGCGCATCGAGACAATAGGTGAAAGTCAGGTGAATTTTTCTTTGGATGACCTTGTTCTTGTGGGGGTGGATGACTTCAATCAATCAACCAACGTGACGCTGACACTAGGCAATCTCAGCGCTACCTACGATGGTTCGCCTAAGCCCGTCAGCGTGACTACTCATCCAGCGGGGCGATCTGTCGTCGTAACGTATGATGGATCGACGTTACCGCCCACTGCTGCGGGAAATTATAATGTTTCAGCTTTTGTGGAGGATTCACTTTCTAGCGGATCCGTCACAGGCACTTTGATCATTGCAAAAGCCAGTGCGTCTATCTCGGTGAGTGATCTTGCGTCGACAGCCGATGGCATGCCAAAGCCGGTGAGCGTCACTACGAATCCTCCGAACCTCGCTGTCGATGTCACCTACGATGGATCTGCCACGGTGCCGAATCTAGCAGGGATCTACACTGTTGCTGTTACCGTTCGTGACGCCAATTATCAAGGCTCCACTTCGTCCATTCTCGTCATCCGCCAGCCCACGCTGTCTTCAGTGGAGCTCACCGGATGGACATCGAATCAACTGGCTGCTGCGCCAACATCCACGACCGCAGCGACATCCAGCCCACTGCTGAATCCTGACAACATCGCTTCAGGAGCGGGCGGCACACTCCAGACGTATTTCAGACCGATCACCTTGGCAAATGTGGGTGACAAAATCACTTTGACCGGGAGCGTTCAGCTGAGTCAGCAGGGTGTAAGTGGGCAAGTCAATTGGTTCCGATACGGGCTTTATGACAACCGTTCCCAACCGGAAAACATCTATACGGGATGGCTCGGCTACACGGGCATGGGAACCAGCCTGTGGGAACGGGTCAATCAGGCGGTCTCTGGCCTATATCCTACGGGCTTCGATGCTTTGCAGCGCACGCCCAACAGTTCGTCCAATTCCATCGGCACGAATTCTCCATCAGGCACTCCAGTGCTATCTTTTGAGGAAAATATCACGCGGACTCATACCGGAGTGGATGTCGTTTTTCTTCTCAAACGAATGGATACAAATGCCACCTTGATGAGTTACACCTACACGGACTCATCGCCTAACAACAATGGTGTTATTACCGGTGAGAGCAATACAGCCAACACGGGCTATGATCCCACCTACAACGCTGCCGGCTTTATGTTCGGCAGCAGTTACATTGGCACGAGCACAGCACATGCACAATTCACGAACATACGGCTTTCTTTCGCTCCGGGCATCACCGCAAATTCACAATTCATCAGCTTTCCCCAACCCGAAGATCGTTCGGTTGATTCCGTGCCATTTGATTTATCCGCCGAAGCCAGTTCGGGTCTTCCAGTGACATACTCTCTTGTAAGCGGTCCAGCAATCGTCAATGGTAGCACAGTCACTGTCACGGGCGTTGGCCGCGTTGTGATTCGCGCTTCACAATCGGGTAATGCGAGCTATCTACCCGCACCCGACCTCGAGGTAAACTTCAACGTCATCAAGGCAAGCGGCACCATCTTTATAGGGAATCTCGACACGACATACTCAGGAACATCGAAACCTATTACAGCCACCACCCAGCCACCAGGTTTGCTCATGGACGTGACCTACAACGGCAGCAGCGTTGCTCCCGTCGATGCCGGAAGTTATCCCGTTGTGGTCACAATCAATGATCCTACTTATCAGGGGTCGGCGACTGGCACGCTCGTCATTTCCCAAGCCGCACAAACCATCGATTTCAGGGAGCCGCCGCCGCGCGTTTTTGGCGATGCGCCATTTGAGCTCAACGGATCCGCAAGTTCGAATTTGCCACTGACTTTTCGTATCGTCAGCGGCCCTGCTACTGTCAGTGGATCCACGGTGACACTGACGGGAGCAGGAACCGTCGTAGTCAGTTCGTCTCAGAGTGGCGACAACAACTACCTTGCGGCAACAGATGTGATACGCAGCTTTGTGGTCGCGAAAGCCACGGCTCTCGTGAGCTTGGGCGATCTTGAGCAAATGTTCGATGGTCAGTCGAAGTCCGTGACGGTCAATACCATCCCCGCTGCTCTCGATGTAGACGTGACCTACAGCGGTAACTCCACGCTGCCCGTGGCCACGGGCAGCTACCCGGTGATCGCTGCCATCAATGACATCAATTACCAAGGAACGGCATCCGGCACGCTCGTCATCCAGAAGCGCACCATCACCAGTGATCTCATCCAGTGGAATTCAAACATATCCAATAAAGTCACATGGGATCCCGCGACACCTTCCAGCCCCTTGCTCAATCCTAACGACACCACGGACGCTAGCAGCACCAACACTCTCCAAGCTGATTTCGCTCCGATCACGATGACTAATATCGGAGATAAAATCGTTCTCACGGGACGTTTCCAAATGACCGCAACGCCAGTCGCGGCACTGAGCAATTGGTTTCGTTTCGGACTATATGATCGGTTGAACCAGCCACTCACTTCCAGCACAGGCTGGCTTGGGCTCACAGGGATGGGAAATTCATTGTATGAACGAACATCGTCGACTGGTCTCTACAGCACGGGTAACGGTGCCACCCAACGCTCGCCCAGCAGTTCACCCGCTCCGGTGAGTTCCACTTCGCCCACGGGTAATCCTTTGCTCGCATTCGAGGTCAGCGTCACACGTGTCACCAATGGAATCATCGTCACTCATCAGATCAAGAGGACCGATACCAATGCCATACTGATGAATTACAGCTTCACCGACACCACGCCTAACAACAACGGATTGCTCAGCGGTGCGCAAAATGCGAGTACCAATCCCGTATACAGCCCTACATTCAATACCGCAGGTTTTGCCTTCAGCAAAAGCTACGTTGGCAACACCGGTGCCATGGCGCAGTTCCAAGATGTGAAACTTCAGTATACTCCCGCGTTAGATGGTAGCACGCAATCCATCCATTTCTCTCCTATTGCGGATCGCACGTATCTCGATGCGCCATTCGCGCTCAGTGCCATTGCTAGTTCAGGTCTTCCCGTGAGCTTTCTTGTGGTAAGTGGTCCGGCGACCCTAAACGGCAATAATCTCACCATCACCGGCGCTGGCACTGTAGTCATACGAGCATCTCAAGCAGGCAGTTACACCTACCTTCCCGCCCAGTCGGTCGAACAAAGTTTTGTGGTCGCTAAGGCGGAGGCCGAGATTACCCTCTCTTATCCCGATACGAACTACGATGGTACAGCCAAAGAAGCGACAGTGACCACGTTTCCGCCGAATCTTCAGGTCGTTACCACCTACGACGGATCGCTCAATGCTCCATGGGACGTCGGCAACTATAGCGTGATAGCTACGGTGGAAGACGCGAATTTCCAAGGAACCAATACTGGCAGCCTCGTCATTGGTCCATCGACCCCATATCAAGGATGGCGTACTACCCATTTCGGAACCGCCGCAAGCACAGGCGCCGCCGCTGATGGCTTTGATGCTGACAACGACGGTGAAAACAACCTGTTGGAATTTGCCACCGCACAGAACCCTTTTAGCAGCAGTCGTGTCGTGACGCATCTTACAAAAAATGGAAATATGTTAGAATTCACATACCTGAAAAACACGTCCGCTGTCGATTTGATCTATACAGTAGAATGGAGTGATAACCTGCAGAATGATTGGAGCAACACGGGTGTTACGAGTAGCGTGATTTCCGACAATGCTACAACCCAACAAATTAAAGCGCTCGTTCCTGTCGGTGCAGGTAAGCGTTTTGTCCGTTTGAAAGTGACACAATGATGAATAGGCGCCTAAGGACCCGAATTTTCAGTTCCAGTGGTTTTCTGCAAATCACGACGTGTAAGGAGCAGCGCGAAGCAGAGTTTGATTTGCCCAAAAAAGACTGCTGAAACTTCGACGCATAGGTTTTGCGTCGGATTTGCGATCGGATCTGCGGGAGGATGATACGGCGTTCATCGCTCCAATTTCAGAGTTTGTTGTAATGACTCATTGTGGGCACACGTTTCCCGCAGCGCCCGCAACTTATGGATTGCCGAGCGTTTAGGAATGGGACATGATCGATCCGTGAGCAGATTACTCGAAAAAGCAATCTGTATCAAACCATTCAAAAACAATGCAAGATATTGGAAAAAATGTTACCATGCGAGGACTGACCCCTGAGGAGGTTTATTATAATATTTCCGGTTATCTTTTCGCCCGGATTGAAAATCTGAAGGAGTGGCGTTCGACCTTGATCGATGAGTGCAAGGCCCGCCAGCTCAAGGGTACGGTGTTGCTTAGCACGGAGGGAATCAATTTGTTTCTGGCGGGCAAACGCGAGGACATCGATTACCTGATTTCCGTGGTGCGCGGGATTCCGGGATTGGAACAATTCCAGGCTAAGTTCAGTGAAAGCGATCATCAGCCGTTCAATCGTATGTTGGTGCGCATCAAGAAGGAAATCATTTCTTTCGGCGTTCCCGAGGTGGATCCGGCAACCTACACTTCGCGCCATCTTCCGGCGAAAACTCTCAAGCAATGGCTGGATGAGGGCCGCCCTGTGACTTTGCTCGATACCCGCAATGACTACGAGGTGAAGCTTGGCACCTTCCGTAATGCGATTCCCATCGGCGTGGATACCTTCCGTCAGTTCCCCGAGGCCGTGGCTAAGTTGCCGGAAGAGCTAAAAAAACAACCGATCGTCACCTTCTGCACTGGCGGTATTCGCTGTGAAAAAGCCGCGCCGTATATGGAGCTGCAAGGGTTTGAAAACATTTTCCAGCTTGATGGGGGCATTCTGAAGTATTTCGAGGAAGTAGGCGGCGATCACTACGATGGTGAGTGTTTTGTTTTCGATCATCGCGTTGGGCTTGATCCCAGCTTGCGCGAGACTCCCTCGGCGATTTGTTTTCATTGTCAGGCGCCGCTCGAAGAGGAAGAGCAACAGGATCCACGTTATGTCGAAGGTGTTTCTTGTCCGTATTGTTATGTCAGCGAGGATCAGAAAATGGCGATGATCTTGGAAAAACGTCATGCGGCCTTGTCCCTGATCGTCCATCCTTTGCCTGGCAGCGTGCCTTACGAAAATCTCCGGCCTTTGTTCGTGAAGCAGGATTTCGATGGTTGGAAACTGTTCGACTTGTTGTTGCGCGTGTTTCCCCACATCGGCGCGGATGAGTGGCGTCAACGCCTGGCCGAGGGCCGCTTCCGTCATCAGCATGGTGAGATCGTGGATGGCGACCGAATCGTGCGCGCCGGAGAGCGTTACGAACAGCGCATGACCCTAGCCGCCGAGCCCGATGTCAATGCCGACATCCGTTTTCTCTACGAAGATAGCGCCCTCATCGTCATCCGCAAGCCCGCTCCGCTGCCCATGCATCCCTGCGGTAGGTTTCATCGGAACACGCTGCAATCGATCATCAATCAGGTCGTTCATCCTGCGCCGCGACCAGTGCACAGGCTTGATGCCAATACTGCTGGTCTTGTTCTGTATGCTCGCACCAGTCCGATTTGTGCGAAAATGCAACAGCAGTTCCAGCGGCAAACGATCGAAAAAACCTATCTGGTCCGTGTCCAAGGACATCCTGGTTGGCAGCAACTTCGCTGCGAGGCCTCCATCAGTGCTGACCCTGATGTGGCCGGTTCGCGAGTGATCGATGAAAAGGACGGCCTGCCTTCGCGCACTGATTTCACAGTAATACGGCGGTTTGATGATGGCACATCTTTGTTAGAGGCCGCATTATTCACGGGCCGTACCAATCAGATCCGCGTCCATCTGTGGCATTTGGGTTATCCGGTGTGTGGAGACGCGACGTATCTGATCGATGGAAAAGTTGCTGCCACCCAAACTCTGGAATGCACGGATGAACCTTTGAAGCTCCATGCTTGGCGCATTTCTTGCGATCATCCTCACACAGGACGGCGTCTGAGTTTCGAAGATGAACGGCCGTGCTGGGCTGTCATTGACCCGCTTCCTTGATGAGGCTTGGTCTTCCGTCCACTTCGCACCAGAGTTGATAGATCCTGATTACGTTGCGCCTCACTCCTGAGTGCGGGATTTTCAAGTAGCCCAGACGTTTGGCAGCCTCGAACAAGGCGCGTTCTTTTTCCGTTAGCCTGTGGCCGATGCGACGATTGCCGATCTTTGCCTTGGTCGCTTGTCCGCGGCTGAGTTTTTCGACGTCGTTGCGATCTGCTCGTTTCACAACCTTACATGCCACGGTTGATCATCTTTGCAAGGGGTGCATGACTATTTTTCAAGGCCCCTGGCGGGCAATCCACTCACTTCGTCGCCACATAGAGGCTGACCACACCGAAGTTCAGTTTTTCCACTTCTGCGTGGGCGAAGCCGTTTTCGCGCATGAGTTGGCACATTGCTTCGCCTTGCGGGAATTGTTCGATGGAGGCGCCGAGATATTCGTAAGCGTCTTTTTGTTGCGTCAGGTAGCCGGCGATTTTTGGCAAAATATGGTGGAGATACCAGCGGTAGGGAGCGCGCAGCAAGCCTTGCGGTAGGGAAAAGTCAAGAACTACCAGGCGACCCCCGGGCTCAAGCACACGTGCCATTTCACGAAGGGCAGCCGGGTAGTTCGCCATGTTACGCAGACCGAAGGCCACGGTTACGACGTCGAAATCGGCATCGGCGAAGGGGAGGTTCAGCGCATCGGCCACCATCGTTCGCGGTAGTCCGCGTGCGGAGGCATGAGCCAGCATTTCGGCACAGAAATCAGTGGCTAGGATGCTCAGCTCTGGGCAGGTATCTTGGATTTCCAAGGCCAAGTCTCCAGTGCCGCTAGCTACATCGAGCATCGTTCGCGCCTGCCAGGAGCGGATTTTCCACGCCACTCGCTTGCGCCACCAGATGTCCATGCCTCCGCTCATCACATGGTTCGCCATCACGTATCGATCGGCGATGCGGGCGAAGGCATCTTTTACATAAACGGCATCAGGCACGCCTTACGGGTAGCGCAGATCCCCCAGTTTGGCAACTGGCGACTTGGGAGAAACTGCGCAGCACCATGCTGGGTGCATTTGTTGACGCGGTTCACCATGAGGGATAAACAATTCCGTATTCTTTGAAGGTCATGCCTCGTGATGCAAATCCATCTTGATCCCTATCAGATGCACAGCTTTGGGGTAGACCCGATGTTCGGCTTCTTGGATGCGTTGATGCAAGCTGGCATAGCTGTCGCTGGGTAAAACGGGGACTTTTTCCTGTAAAATGATAGGGCCAGTGTCCATGCCTTCATCGACGTAATGGACGGTGCAGCCTGTTTCTATGGCCTTGGCATCGAGCGCCTGCTCCCATGCTTTCAAACCGGGAAACGCCGGCAACAGCGAGGGGTGGATGTTGATGACGCGCTGGGGGAAGGCATCGAGCAGCGGACGTTTGATCAGCCGCATGAAACCGGCGAGGCAAATGAGATCGACTTGTGCGTCCCGCATCGCGCGCGCCACTTCCGATTGCGATTCGGCGGGGAATTTGCTGGCATATCCGCCGCAGTCGATGAGCGCGTGAGGGGCTCCGTGCTCGCTGGCGCGTTTTAGGATACGGGCATTCGGGATGTCGCTCATCACCATTACAATCTCGGCATCGAGTTCGCCGCGGGCGATGGCATCATGCAGGGCCTGATAGTTCGAGCCTGAGCCTGAGCCTAACACACCGAGACGAAGTTTGCGCATGATTGAGACTTAGGAAGGTGAATCCAACAATCCACAGCATTTGCTGCTGGAGGCGGAGATGGGAGTCGAACCCATTCATGTCGGTTTTGCAGACCAATGCCTTCCCACTTGGCTACTCCGCCGTTACCGGCATTTGGGAACATGTTGTGGCCATGAACGCGTCACAGCAGGCACAGAGGATTGCCATTCCGCAGTTCTTGTCAATCTCAAAGGAAAGTTTTTTGCAATTCCGTCTTCCTGCGTCGTCACGTTTCGCGGATTTTACATGCTTCGCTCAGGGCAATTCACGAATTCGCAGTTTGCGGAAACAGATGGGGGATCCTTCGCTCTCGAGGCAGAGGTAGCCTTGAGGCTTCTCCACTCCGTTGCCACCGGAAACCTCTTCCCCATTGACCCAAAGACGCACCTCACCATTGATCGCTCGAATGTAGTAATGATTCCATTCACCGTGACCCTTGCACAGGTTTTTGCGCGGAAAACTTCTGCTTTTGTTCGGCGATAAAGGAGGAAAATGGTTCATCTTGATGCCTACGGCAAAGACATCTCCATGACAGGTGAACCAGTCGGTTGCTTTGCCAGACGCTTTCGTCTGTGTTGCATACCCGAGATCGAGAATCTGCACCTCGATGCCTTGCGGTAATCCTGGCTTGCCTTCGTTCGTTAGTTTTTCGATCGATGCCGATGTGCACCACACAAACACACCGGAGTTGCCTGCGGGTTTCTGATGCATCCATTCCACCACCATTTCGAAATTTTTGTATTCTTTTGCCGTGCGCATCACACTGATCGGTTGTCCCGTGCATTGCAGCATTGTTCCTTGCCAGGACCATGTATCATCGGCGCTGTTGACCTTGCAAAAATCCGCAGCTACGAGGTCACGGAAACCGGGAGCCGTGTCATCGATGACCGCACGGGTGGTTTCGGCGGCTTGGATCAGGGTGAGAAAAGTCAGTGATACCATCCATTTCATGCGGCAATTTGTTCCGTAAGGTTGGTGTAAGCAAGCGAATTCCCTCGTAAATCCTGCGCAGTATCCGTTCATTTCTCTGAGGTGCGGCGTTTGCAATCACTTTTGCGTATGTCATTTGCTGCAAGTTTTCGAGAATTCTTCCAGTATTCGCCGTATGTCATTTGCCAAACTTACGGGACTTGTGCTCATGCCCGTTGCGCTTGCCGTTGCCGAGCACGGTGGCACGGCGGCATTCGAGAAAACCACGGGGAGATACTATGGCATTTCCCAGACGCAGGTGCGCAATGCGAAGATCGACTTCGGTTGGAGCGAAGATGAGACGAAGTTTTTCTATGAAATCACTGGCGATGATGGAAAGACCGTAAAAACAGTCTATGACATGAAATCGGGTGCCGAGTCGGCCACGGAGCAAAAAATCCCACCGATCAAGGGTCCCAGCGAAGAATCGAGACCACGACGACCGGGGAATGAGAATGCACGTTCGCAGGACGGGATGTGGGAAGTCTCTCTTCATGACGGCAAGGTCTTCTTGAAAAATCGCCGCGACAAAGCGGAAACCGTGCTCGCTGCCGATGATGCGGAAGGTCGTTTCCATGACAATCCCTACTGGTCTCCGGATTCGAAAAAATTTCTCCTCTGGAAAAGCAGGGAAGTGGCCGTTCGCAAGGTGCCATACGTGCGGTCATCGCCGGGGAAACAATTGCAACCGGAGCACTTCACCATCGATTACCCCAAGCCCGGTGATGAGCTGAGTGTCGCCGAGCCGTGGATATTTTTCACGGATGGCAGTGCGCCGATGGCCGCAGATCGCTCTCTGATCGCAAATCCGTTCGAGATCAAAAATGCCGCCTGGCGTGAGGACTCGGAGCGATTGACATTCGACTTTATCGAACGTGGATTCGGTAAAACGAATGTGATCGAAATGAATGCTCCGACCCGCAAGCAACGCACCCTGATTCGCGAGGAGAGTGACACGTTCGTCTATGCTTATGGCTACGGCTTTCGCCGGGACTTGCGCGGCGGTGACGAGATCCTCTGGAATTCCGAACGCGATGGCTGGAACCACCTGTATCTGTTCGACGGTAGTACGGGCGAGGTCAAAAAGCAGCTTACCAAGGGCGAGTGGGTGGTAAAAAAAGTGATTTCGGTGTCAGAGCAAAACCGCCGGGCGCTGTTGAAGGTCTGCGGCTGTTATCCATCACAGGATCCGTATTTCGAGCATTATGTGATGGTTCATTTCGATAGCGGAAAAGTTGTGCCATTGACCTCATCGCCCGGCCAGCACGAGGCTCCGGTGTTTTCACCCCTTGGGAACTACTATGTTTGTCGTTGGTCGCGCATCGACAAGCCGTGGGTCTATGAACTTCGACGTAGCGAAGACGGGAAACTGCTCAAGACCTTGAGTGAGGCGGACGATCGCGAGCTGCGGGCGAACTGGAAATTGCCCGAAAGTTTTGTGTCCAAGGACCGAGAGGGGAAATTCGATATTTTTGGCATGGTCATTCTGCCGCCCGATTTCGATCCTTCGAAAAAGTATCCAGTTGTAGAATCGATTTATGCCGGTCCTCATGACGCTTTTGTAAAAAAATCATGGGGCCCGTGGATCATGCCCATGCACGAGGTGGCAGTTCACGGATTTATCGTCGTGAAAATCGATGGACGTGGCACCGCGCATCGCGGCAAGGATTTTCATCATTTCTGTTACAGGAACTTGAAGGATGCGGGTTTTCCTGACCGCATCGCTTGGATGAAGGCGGCGGCGATAAAGTATCCGCAGATGGATTTGACTCGCGTGGGGATTTTCGGCGGCTCGGCCGGCGGTCAAAATGCGTTGGGCGCATTGTTGTTTCACGGCGATTTCTACAAAGCCGCCGCCGCAGATTGCGGATGCCATGACAATCGCATGGACAAGATCTGGTGGAATGAACAATGGATGGACTGGCCTGTTGGTCCTCATTATGCCGAAAATTCCAACGTAACCCATGCGAAAAACCTCGCGGGATCCCTGTTGTTGACCGTGGGTGAGGTGGATACCAATGTCGATCCCTCTTCAACGATGCAAGTGGTGAACGAGCTGATCAAGGCGGACAAGGATTTCGAGCTAGTGGTGGTGCCGAATGCCAATCACGGTGTCGGAGAGTCGCGTCACATGCAGCGCAAGCGTGTGGATTTCTTCCGCCGTATGCTAGGAGGCCCCGTTTCCGGATCATGAAACCTATGAGTAAAAAATTCAGTGAGTGGTTTCCGCTGTGGATTGTTCTAGGCTGTTTGTGGGCCTGGTTTCAGCCAAGCGCGTGGACTTGGTTTCAGCCATACATTTCGGTCGGCCTGGGAGTGATCATGCTCGGCATGGGGCTGACCTTGCGTTTTGCCGATTTTCGCGAGGTGCTGCGCCAGCCCAAGTGGATCTCCATCGGCGTGGCCTTGCAGTTTCTCATCATGCCCCTCGCCGGACTGGTGTGCAGTAAGGTCTGCGGTCTCAACAAGGAGTTGGCCTTGGGATTGATTCTCGTGGGTTGCTGCCCAGGTGGCACAGCATCGAATGTGATCTGTTATCTCGCCCGCGCGAATGTGGCGCTGAGCGTTTTATTGACGATGTGCTCGACCTTTGTGGCGGTTTTTCTCACGCCTTTGTTGACGCAGTGTCTGGCAGGCCAGTTGATGCCCGTCGATGCTTGGGGGTTGTTCCGCTCGATGATCGAGGTCGTGCTCATTCCACTGGTTTGCGGTTTGCTCATCAATTCGATGATCGACCGCAATGCCTGTCGGGAAAAATGCCACCGCTGCATCGCCGTGCTCGGGCCGATGCTAAGTGTGGCAGTCATCGTGCTCGTGGTGGCAAGTATCGTGGCGGGACGTAAGGAGGAAATCGCCGGTGCTGGTCCCATGTTGTTTCTCGCAGTGTTCGGTATGCACGCGCTCGGTTTTTTGTTAGGCTATCTGATTTCCCTCATGCTCGGCGGCGATCGTGCTCAGTGTCGCACGGTATCGGTAGAGGTCGGCATGCAGAACAGCGGCCTAGGGGCCTCGCTGGCCAAACAGCATTTCGCTCAGCTTGTCATGGCGCCAGTGCCCGCCGCCATATCGGCTGTTTTTCACAGTTTGATCGGTAGCTTTCTCGCCTGGTGGTGGAGTCGGCGCGAAACGATGTCAGACCCATGAGCCGCGTTCGTTCATGTGAACCAGCAACGCGTGAAGAGCCGAGACCTGTGCGTCGTTGCGGCATGATTGGATCAGTTGCTCGAAAGACATGGTGCCATCGCACAAGCGCAGCCAGTTGCGGTCGTTCGTTGACAAAAGGCAGGGCCGGTGAAAGGCATCGACCACGGCTTTGCCTTGTTCCAAGTGATCGAGATTGAGTTGGCTCAGACGTGGGTGGCTTGGTATCTCATCGGATAGCATGATCGGTTTATCGCGCAAACGGATCATGCCGAGGGAGTGCAAGGTCGCGGTCATGGAGAGCGCCTGCTGCGGGGATATGTGAGGCAGAGATGCGAGAAGTTCGCGGATCGGCACACAGGACGGTGCCGCCCGTGTGATTGCTTCGGAAAAGGCATCGGTAGTGCCATTGCCTGTCTCGGGAATGGCCAGGATTTGCTCGATGCACAAAGTAGAGAGTTCGTCCGCAGTGGCGGGGGTGCGCACGGCATTGTCGCGACAGATGACGCTGCAACGGAAACTGCGCCCAGTGAGGAAATCGGTCATTTGTTCCATCAGCAAGGGGTTTCCAGCCAGTGACTGCAACTGTTCCCTTGCGGTTGTGTCTAACAAGGAGAGTCGTGGCAATGTGCTGTCGGACTCACCCAAATGCATGAGTCGATTTTGTCGACACATATGGTAAAATTGACTAAAATAAAACGCATCATTGATGGACGCGATATCGTCGAACGCGAGCTGCGTCTCGCCCTTGGCTCGTGCGTCTTTTGCCGTTTCTAACAGATGAAGGCCGTAGGCGTCTTGTCTTTCATCGAGGGATCGTTCGATCCAATGCAAGGCCGAGCAGGCTGAACCCTGATGAGCTGGTAGATGCTGCAAGGCCATGGTCATTTCGCGCAGTGGCTGCCGCATCGCCCATCCCGGTTGGGTGTTGTAGCTGATCATCGCAACACCATCCGGCTTCAGGGATCGAGCGCAAAGTTCTAACAAGGCGGTTTTCGTCGGGTCGGGCACCCAGGAGAAAACTCCATGCGCAATGATGATGTCGTAGTGCTCGGCGGGTGCCTCCCAAGTCGAGAGATCCGCGCAGTGGAGATCGATGTTTTTCAGGTTTGCCCGTTGCGCTAAACGCCTTGCTTCATGGATGGCCCGTGCATCGAGATCGATCGCTGTGATGCGCGCTTGGCGGTAATGCTCGGCAATCGGTAGGATATGGTGTCCGCTAGCGCAGCCGACTTCGAGAATGTTCCATGACTGTTCCGAATTCAGACGGATGCCGCCCAGCAGAGCCGTAGCGGCAATCACCGATGGATGGGCCGGCGGATGGCTCATGGCTGGATAAAATTCTGCCGATTCGAGACTCATGGCAGTTGGGGAAGTCGGCGTATGGAAATTTGATCCCAAAAATGGCGATCGCGTGTCGACGAAAACCGGGAACGCCACGGCTTCAGGGCGGAAATTCCTCCCAGGCGATTGCCTCCGCAAAGTGTTTCGTTCAATCCTCCGGGTGTACGAACTTCTTTGACGCAGGGGAAGTAATGTCGGTAAAGCTTGCGGACTTCGGTCTGAAGTGATCGGTGCCCTGCGCCGCGCACGAGGTTCGTTAGGAGAATGCCATCGGGACGCAACAGCTTCTTGAGGGCGAGCATAAGTGTTCCATCAAAACGATGTGGACGATAAACGTCAGTGTTGCCCGCAAGGTAGACATCGTCGATCACCACGTCAAAACGTTGGCGGCAACGTTGGATCCAGCGATAGGCGTCATCGATGTGGATCTTGCAGCGCAGGTCATCGAGATGCATGTGCTTGCGGGCCAGTTCGACCAGCTCGCCGTCGATGTCCACAGCGGTCAATTCGGCATCGGGCAAAAGATGGCGCAGCGAGTGGAACGTTGTTCCGCCGGCCAGGCCCAGCATCAGAATCGATCGTGGAGTTCCCGTGGGATGAAGCAGCGAGGAAGCGACGATATTGTCCCATGCCAGTCCGGTGAGAAAATGGTGCTCATGCCACCAGGCGTGCACGGCTTGTTCAACGCGGAATTCGACCTGCCGGGGCGATTGCCAGACTTCGATGCGCTGGAAACGGGTCGTCGCGGTTTCGATCAGATGCATGGACGGAAGAGGGAACAGGGTGGGAACCTTAGGAATGGGAGCTCTGGGAGCGTTCTTTTTTTCCTTTGGCCCGTAAGCCGAAAAACAATCCCAGTCCCACGATGATCAGGAAACCGCAGATGAGCACACGCAGGATTCGTAAAAATGCTGAGTCCACTTGCTGATTGGATGCGGTGGATTGTGGGACATCACCTGGTTTGCGGCGCAATTCCAGTTTGCCGGACTTCGCTTCCATCGCAGTTAATTTTTGCAATACAGGTCCCAGCACCGCATCCTGCTGGAGATCCGCACCGAGACGATAAGGGGGAATTTGCGCGATGAATTCCCGCGGCACGGTCTTTTCCGGCACCTTGAGATCGGCGACCTGAAATACCAGCGTTTTTTCCGCTAGCACCGGCTTCAGCGTAATTTCGGCATTAAGATGGCGCATTGTTCCCGAACCCGGCATACCGTTCATGGGGCGGGTGTGATCCGCCAAAATGAAGCCATCGCCGATTTCCTTGATGCAAAAACTGCCGCGATAATCGCGCAAGGGTTGCATGGTGGCCAGCACGTGGTTGAGGTCCTCGACAGTCAGTGAGATGGCGACCTCTTTATCGGAACTACCCATGACCGCATCGCGGAACCGTTGCAGCCTCGCATGCAGATCGTTCAGTGCTGCCTCATGTCCCTCGATGTTGATTGTCGGCAGTTTTGCCGGAGCGGCTGAGGTGAATTTGTCGATCTCCTTGTTCTGCCGGATGAGCGAATAGGCGGAAACGGAAATCAAGAACACGGCAACGGCGGCGAGAATGATCATGATCAGACAGCCGGCAAATGGCGAGCGGGCCGCAGTGTTTTCGGGTGAAGCCATGCGCGGAGTATGGCGTGGAAATTCATCCTGCCAAGCCGCGAATGGCAGCAAAATGGCGCGAATGCTGGAAAAAGCGACATTTTGTCACCCATCCGACCGATTTTTCTCACTTAGGGCTTGCCAAATTGCCTGAAATATGGTCACTGGCTCGCCCGGTTGCCACCTTGAACCTGAATCATGTTACCCGACAACATCATTCCTTTCGAATCGCCCAAGGTGGAACACCGATACCCATCACTCCCTATGAAAAGTGAGCTCGTTTACAAAGCTGCAGAAATCATCGATGATCCACAGGTCTTGATCAACCTCGTTTCGAAACGGGTGCGTCAACTCAACAGCGGTCGTTCGCCGTTGATTCCCACTGTCCCCAGCATGGGTGCCGCTGATATCGCCCTCACCGAGATCATCGAGGGGAAAATCAAGATTCTCGACACGACTTCCGAGCCGTCCTGAGACGCCTTTTGGAATTGACCATGCTTGGGCATGAGTGCCGAGATTGCCACCAACCGCAAAGCAGGGAGAGATTTTCACATCAGTGACAAATTCGAGGCGGGCATCGAGCTACGCGGCACGGAGGTGAAATCGATACGCGCCGGCAAGATCAACATTTCGGATGCCTTTTGTCGTGTCGAAAAGGGACAACTGTTCCTTTATGGCTGCGATATTCAACCCTGGGAGACCGCGTCGCTATGGTTCCAGCATGAGGCGAAACGCCCGCGTCGCTTGCTCCTTCACAAACGCGAAATTTTCAAGCTGGAGCAGGCCAGTGCCATCAAAGGTGCCTCATTGCCTCTCTTGCGAATGTATTGGAAAAACCGCAAAGTCAAAGTCGAGATCGGTGTGGGTAAAGGGAAAACGCATGGCGATCAGCGACACGATTTGAAAAACCGCGTGGAGCTGCGTGAAGCCCAGCGCGAGATGGCTCGCTTCAATCAGCGGGCGTGAAGTTTCTGGCTCGATGCCGCATGGGTTACTCAAGCGCATCCCGCGTTTAGCTCGGTGGCAGATTTTCGATCAAATTCGTAGGGCGAGAAAACGATCGGCGCTTGTGATGCGACTGAGGATCTGACTGAATCGCGGCTGTATGAACGCACTCGATACCTTCCGCTCCCTGGCTCGCGAATGTCATTTGATCCACACATCGGCGAGCGTTCTGGGTTGGGATCAGGAAACCTACATGCCCACGGATGCGGGATTGTTTCGCGCCGAACAATTGTCGTGGCTCAGCGCGCGCGCCCATGAGCTGGCCACCTCGACACGTTGGCAAGATGCTCTGGAGCGGGCACTTGCGGAGGTAAGTGAGGAACAACTTTTTCTGCGCAAGGACTTGCGGGAAATGAAGCGTCGTTTCGACATGGCGACCAAACTTCCGGTGGAACTGGTCGCTCGTGAGACTAGGGCCAGTTCTTTGGCGAAACGTGTGTGGGCGGAAGCGCGGCAAGCGGCTGATTTTTCAGGATTCCTGCCTCATCTTTCTGATCTGGTCGAAATCAACCGTGAAAAAGCCGAGCTCTGGGGGTATTCGAGCGAACCGTATGACGCCCTGCTATCTTGTTATGAACGCGGCAGCTCGACGGCTCAGTTGTCGGAGGAGTTTGATGCCCTTCGCCCAGAGTTGACAACCATCGCCAGCGTTGCCGCGGAGTGTTCGCAGGCCAGATGCCGTCCCTTGCCTGCCGGACCTTATCCCATCCCCGAACAGCGGGCGTTCAATGAAAAAGTAGCTCGCGATTTGGGATACTCGTTTGCCGCAGGGCGCATTGACACCACGACCCATCCGTTTTGCACCACGCTCGGGCCGCGCGATGTGCGTTTGACCACGCGCTATGATGTGGACGATTTTTGCTCATCGCTCTTCGGTGTTTTGCATGAGGCAGGGCATGGCATGTATGAGCAGGGATTGTCCGACCTGTATCCTGGCATGGCATCCTGCGATGCAGTTTCGTTAGGCGTTCACGAGTCCCAATCGCGCTTATGGGAAAACCATGTCGGCCGTTCGCGTGCATTTTGGGAAAAATGGTATCCAGTGGCGTGCGAGCATTTCCCACAACTGCGCGGGCATTCGTTGGACGATTTGATGACGCACATACATGCCGTGAATTTCTCAGCCATTCGGGTAGAGTCGGATGAAGCGACGTATGATCTTCATATTCTGCTGCGTTTTGAGCTGGAGCGCGGTATGTTCCGCGGGGACTTTGATCTCGCCGACTTGCCTGCCGTGTGGGATGAGCATTTCCAACAGCTTCTGGGCTTCCGGCCTGAGTCGGTGGCTCAAGGATGCCTGCAAGACATCCATTGGTCGATGGGCGCATTCGGATATTTTCCTACCTATACATTGGGGAATCTCAACGCGTCACAGTTGATGAAGGCAGCCTGCCGTGACGAGGCGTTGGCCCGTGCGGTGAGTGAGGCAGATTACGCTCCGCTGCTGAGCTGGATGCGTGACCGCATTCATCGCCACGGCGCACTGGAGGATCCGGCGACGCTGATTCAAAACGCCACCGGACAAAAACCGCGGGCTTTTGATCATCTCGATCATCTGCGCCAGCGCTACCTTGGGTGAGTGCGGAAGGTTACTGGATTTCCAATCCGGAAGTCGGCCAGATCCAGCGCATGACCTTGCCACCTTGGATCAAGGCTTTGGCTTGAATGTTTTTCACACCGAAGATGGTCTCGGCCTTGTAGGCTGCGAGCCCGGTCTGAAACTTTTCCCCCTCTAGTTCTTCTTCCTCTCCGGCTTTCCAGCCGATCACTTGGTCAAAGGTGAATTCTTTGATTTGCCCCGAACGGATGCTTTCTTGCATCAGTTTCACAATTTCCTCCGCGGAGAGTGAGGCGCTTGCCACAGGTTTAGGCGCGGGAGCGGGTGCCGGTTCTTTGGTTGGCTCCGTCACGACCTCGGGTTCTTTGACGGGCATCGGTTCGACAGCTGGCGTGGGAGTCGGCTCTTTTTGTGCCACCACAGGAGGCGCGGGTGCTGTGACTGGCGCCGGCGGCGGATTGGCCATCAGTTGCTCCACCAGATTGGTTTGCGCAACTGGAACTTTCCCTTGCGCGGTGCCCGCTACGGAGAAATGAACATCGCTGCCCTCGATGCGCGAGGGTTTGACTTTCGTGCCAGCAGGCAGTGGTAAGGCATCGGTCTCGCCCTCGATATGAGCCACCACGGCGATTTTCAATATGATTTTTTCCGGCAGTTGATTGGGCTGCAGGTTCGAATAGTCGTAGCTTTTCGTGGGCGCGGGAGCGGGAGTCACGGCAATAGGCGCTTCCTCCGGTTCGGCGGGACTCACAGGAACGGTGATCCCGGGGGCTTGTCCCGTGAGAGCAAAACGCATATCGGGCTCAAGCAAATAACCAAGTAAGCCCGCGCCAATGATGCCGATGGTTGCCAGAAAAAATTTCATAAGGAGAAGTGAGTTTGGATTGGTTACGGTGGGAATTCGGAAAAATATTCAAATTAGTAGTCTCGACGATGA
>JBJOMZ010000006.1:0-43255 GCA_046052105.1 Verrucomicrobiota bacterium
CGATCCATTCCTATACCTCGCAGGCCACAGCTCCCGCGCTGCTCATCAGCCGATTTTTTCTCCTCGGACCACTGGCTTTGCTGCGTGCTTGGCATCATTGGAAACGACGCCTGCCCAGTGATGCCGACAGCGAGCGCCGTGTTCGCGGCAAATGGGAGGATCTACAAAAAATCGGGAAATGGCAGGGCATGTCCGAGCATAAAGGCGATGAAATCCAAATCCTGCAGTTGGCGATGATGGGGTTGATTGATTTCAGCACAAAACCCACGGTTCGATTCAAAGCAAGACAACCATGATCTCTCTCCCGCTACTCTTTCTCTATTCTCGCAGTCCCGTTACGCTGCTCGCTTTGGGTCTTTTTTGCACCGTGCTTGGCATTTATCAATTCTACAAAGTCCATCACGGCGACACCCTGATGCCTGGCACAAATTTCACCTACCTGCCCAAATGGTTTTTTTACGTTACGGGAGTTTTACTGCAAATCCCCCTGCCCTTAGCATGGTGGTTTCTGCACTCCCTAGGAAGAATCTAAAGAGGATCTATCATTTTTTCGTTAGAAAAAAAGCAACGGCTTGAAGGTTAACCGTTGCCGAAAAACTTTACCTCGAAATGTTCTCGCTGCCAGGATGGGGCTTTCGAATGCTCTCGGACAAGTCTCGCATGGGAAGAGAAAATGCATGCGCGTTTCACGTATTGTCAAAAACCCCTGAAAACAAAAAAGGGAGCCCGAAGGCTCCCAGATTGAGATCACTGAAATGGTGGGCAGAGTTGGATTCGAACCAACGTAGGCGCAAGCCAGCAGATTTACAGTCTGCCCCCTTTAGCCACTCGGGCATCTACCCCCTATTTCGGTGGGCAGCGACGGTAATCCGACGTGGGTAACTTTGGCAAGCGGAAAAATCGCATTTTGCCAAAAAACTTCCCTTTACAGGAATCACTTGAAAACAAACTTCAAGCGGCCCTTGCCGTCTTTGTCCTTGGTGGCATCGGGACGCCAGATCACGGAAAAGCCATCGCGAGGTGCCGCAGCCTGTCCGCGCGGACTTTCCATGACCAGCAATCCGTCCCCCACGGGCGAGTATTCGAACTTGCGATCCTCGTAGCACTTCAGTTCAACCGCCACTTCCGAGAGGCCCTTGCCGCTGATCGCCTCGCTTCCCAGGTCGATCGCTTCCAGCAACTCAGCCTTACCTTTTTTCTTATCGAGTCGGGTGAACTCCAGTCGATCTTTTTTCGCCTCCGTAGGCACGCGGTCCGCCTGCGTTTTTCCATAGACATCGGCATGACGCACGCGGATCTGGAAATGAAGAGGATTGGTCAGTGTGCCATTGCCCAGCAAACGACCACCCATGAGTATGGTGTCGCCATCGAATTCCAGAACCATTTCAAACTCCGCATCGCCTGTGACCTTGCCGCGGAAGCTAGTTTTTTTCGGTTTATCGGTAGCCTTGTCCGGGCTCACCAAACTTTCGGCGATGATCTGTTTCACGACCGGCTTGCCCGCTACCATTTCCACCACCTCGGCGCTGATGTTCACGGCTTTGTCAAAACCCATGAAACTGCCTTTGCGATTTTTCGCTTCGAAAACCATCTTGCCATCCTCTTTCACACCAAACTGGAACCCTCGTTGTTCGTAGCCGACGAAGTGACCCAGCCATGGTTTTTCCTGCAGCGCGGGCAGTTGCGCCATGACGGGATGCATCGAAAACACGAACAATCCAACGAAGAGAGGTTTTGACAGATTCATCTCCTGAGCACTAACATAACCGCGGTGGCGTGACAAACATTTCCTGCGCCATCATATTTCGCCGCCACATAGGCCATGATCACCGCTCCAGAACTTGCCCGATCCGCCAGCTCCGACGTCGCCGCGCCGGCTCACCTGAACGCTGCCCTGCGCTGTCTCTGGTTGAGCAAGGCTGGACGATGGGATGAGGCGCACGACACCTGCCAGAACATCCCCGATCCGGTAGGCGCTTGGATTCACGCTCATCTTCACCGCGAGGAAGGCGATCATGGCAATGCCGCGTATTGGTATCACCGCGCCAATCAACCCGTGCCGCCGCGTTCTCTGAGCATCGCGGATGAATGGGCTCAGTTGGTGGAAAAACTGCAAGGCTGAGACCTGAATTTTTTCTAGGAAGGCCGCACGGGGATGCCGCGCTCCGCGAAATATTGTTTCGCCTCGCCTACGGTGTGTTTGCCGAAGTGGAAAATCGAGGCGGCTAGGACGGCATCCGCATGACCTTTTTCCAAAACCTCCACCATGTGCTCCAGGTTGCCGGCACCACCGCTGGCGATCACAGGAATGCCGACCGCTTGGGAAATCGCGGCGGTGAGTTCGATGTCGTAACCATTTTGCGTGCCATCGGCATCCATGCTAGTAAGAAGAATTTCGCCCGCACCGCGATCGTAAATTTCCTTGGCCCAAGCGACGGCGTCCAAGCCCACTGGGGTGCGTCCGCCGTGGGTGTAAACACCCCATTTGCCCGGGCCCTCGCGTTTGGCATCGATGGCAACCACAATGCACTGACTACCGAATGCCTTGGCACCGGCATCGACGAGCGAAGGATCCTTCACCGCTGCGGTATTGATGCCGACTTTGTCCGCACCCGCCAGCAACATGGTGCGCATATCCTCCACCGTACGAATCCCTCCGCCCACGGTGAGCGGGATGAAACAATGCTCCGCGGTGCGACGCACCACATCGGCCATCGTGGCGCGATTGTCGGAGGAAGCGGTGATGTCGAGAAACACCAACTCATCGGCTTTTTGCGCGTTGTAAGCCATGGCGCATTCCACCGGATCACCGGCATCGATCAGATCCACGAAATTCACACCCTTGACCACGCGGCCACCGGTGACGTCGAGACAGGGAATGATGCGTTTTGCCAGCACGAGCACACTGCAACGCATCACGGCACGCCTGACAAGCCATCAATGCGTTTCCCACAAAAAAAACGTACAACTCGGCAAACTCACAATAAATCCGGTGAGACCATTTCTTCATTGCCGAGCCATTCATTTCCGATAGACTAGAAGCACCGATGAACTTCCCTCTCTCACTCCGTTTCAAATTGTTGGCTCTGTCACCGCAAATCTACGTCACAGATGCCGCGCAGCAGCCTGTTCTCTACGTCAAACAAAAGCTCTTCAAGTTGCGCGAGAAGATCGAAGTCTTTCGCGATGAGTCGCGCGCGCAACTGCTTTGCACCATCCAGGCCAACAAGATCATCGACTGGTCGGCGCGTTATTTCTTCACCGCCGCCGATGGCAGCGATCTCGGTTCGGTGGGACGCAAGGGCATGCGCTCGCTGTGGCGCGCGCATTATGAGATTTTCGCCCCCGGTGACAACAACGCGGACTTTGTGATCCGCGAGGAAAATCCCTGGGCCAAGGTGGGCGACCGTTTTTTCGGCGAGCTGCCTATCATCGGAATGTTCGCGGGCTACGTGTTCCACCCGCGCTATCTCGTCACCCGCAAGTCCACGGGGCAGCCGGTTTTCCGATTGAGCAAACAAAGCGCTTTGTGGGAAGGGAAATTCCTCATCGAAAAATTCGGTGACGCCAACGAACAGGAGGAAACATCTCTAACCCTATCACTGCTGATGCTGATTTTGTTAGAAAAACGTCGCGGCTAATCTCCGCCGCTTTGGTCGCGATGGCAAGATTGCCTCTTGCCATCAGCATCCGCTGCCGCTAGCCTCGTGCCGACTATGAAAACCCTTGCACGATTGCTGCTCGTTGGCTCGATGTTGAATTCCGTATTTGCGGAAGACAAAGACGGTTTCACTCCCTTGTTCGATGGCAAGACCACGGCAGGATGGACGAATCCCTACGCTTGGGGAGAAATCAAAGTGGTGAATGGAGAAATCCATCTGACCGCCGATAAAAAGTTTTTCTTGGTCACTGAGAAAACCTACAGCGATTTCATTTTTGAAGGAGAAATCCTGTTGCCCGCGGAAAAAGCCAACAGCGGATTCATGTTCCGTGCTCATGCGGAGCCGAACAAGGTTTTCGGCTACCAAGCTGAAGTCGATGGCGATGCGCAACGCAAGTGGTCAGGCGGACTTTATGACGAGGGACGCCGCACCTGGTTCATCAGTCCGATCAAGGGCAACAAGGAGAGTGAAGAGGCGTTCCGCCAGCGCGCGGGAGACACCTTCAAGCGCAATGACTGGAACAAGTATCGCATCACCTGCAAAGGCAAGAGCCTAAAGATCGAGGTCAACGGGGTGGTGACCACTGATGTGGAAGACGACAAGGATGCTGCTGGAGTTATCGGCATCCAGCACCACGGGGAAAAAGGACGGACCTACAAATTCCGCAATCTTCGCATCAAAGAACTGTCATCCGCCACCAAATAAGAAGCGAGCCGTGACAGCTAGCCTCAGCGCGTAAAATCATACACTTGGATTTTCTTCGTCAGAGGCAGTAGAACCTCCTTCACCTCCTTGGTGTGGCGGGGATCGCTTTCGTAGGCGTGCAAAGCATCCGAGTTCTTGAAGCGCACCAGCAAAGCGACATCGAAGGAATCATCGACGACCGGACGATCGCTGGCTACGGCTGTGCCGTAATCCAGAAATGTGATGCCCTCGATCACACGCAAGCGGTCCATGGCAGCAGTGATTTTCTCACGATCCGCCGCGTTGCCCGGGTTTTTCTGCCAGAACATCACCACGTGGTCGACCGATCCCTTGGGCGCGGGAGGTGCAATGGTGGCGCAGGAACTCAGCAAGGCGGCGACGGCGATAGCGAGGAAGATTTTCATAACAAAAGCTCATACTCCGCGAGCGGATGGAACATTTCAACCGGCTGTGTCATTCACCAAAACCCTCGCCGCACCTTGCGTTTGTAGGCGCCGTCACCCACGGATAACACCTCCACCTCTACCGTGGCGAGACCGCGTTCCTTCATGCCGATTTTCGCCGCGGCACGAGGCGATAGGTCGATGATGCGGCGCCCGATGAAAGGGCCGCGGTCGTTGACGCGGACCTTGACCGATTTCCCGTTTTCCCGATTCGTCACCCTCACCAAACAAGGAAGAGGCAGGGTTTTGTGCGCGGCGATCAGATGCCAGGGCATCACTTTTTCTCCCAATGAGGTATTGCCGCGAACCAAGCCGAACCATCTCGATTCATTGAACCATGATGCCATGCCAATGTCCCGATAGGAGAGCGCATCATCCACCGACATCGGATGATACCGTTGGCCCCGCACTGTATAGGATCGGTTCATAATGCCCTCGTAGCCACTGGGGCGGGCGCAGGAAACCAGTAAGAGCGATGGCAAAAGCATGCAGAGGAATTTCATACGACACATCCTATCGCAACAAACAAAAGCGGAAAAGGGAGTATTGCGTCGGTCCAACGATCATTGCCTGTCATGATAAATGCCATTACGACCACTGACGAAAAACGAAAACAAACAGGCGATGGCGAAAAGAACCGTGTAATGCGGGCCGAACAACTCCATGCCAAGGACCGTGCAGGCCAGAGGCGCGTTGGCTGCTGCGGCGAAGACCGCCAGCATGCCCAGACCTGCGAACAACTCCACCGGCTGCCCCGTGGCCATCGCCAGCGCGTTCCCCAGAGCAGCTCCGATGAAAAACAAAGGGGTGACCTCGCCTCCCTTGAAACCGCTGGAGAGCGTCACGATGGTGAACGACATTTTCCAAAACCAACTCCAGGACTCCGCGCCATCCATCAAAAAACACGACAGAAGAGAAACCCCGCCGGTCCTTTGCGCGGTGACTCCCAGACCCAGGTAATCCGCCGTTCCCAGAGCATAGACCATGGCGATCAGCAACAACCCTCCGACGCATGGTCGCCACAAGCTGTTAGAACTGAGTCGCGCAAACGCGCGCGTGGTCTGGTGAGACATCCACACGAAACACCGGCCACACAGGCCGAACGCGAGGGCGGACAGAACCACCCAGCCCAGCATGCTCCAGGAAATCCCCCAAAGTCCCGCATGGGTCAAACCCAGCATCCGGTAGTCCGTGTGCGCCGCACCCCAAGCATAGCATATACCATGACCGACCCAAGCGCTCAGCCAACAGGGAAGAAGCATGTTGGTTTGCCACCGGCCACGCTCAGGCAGCTCCAATGCGAATATTCCTCCCGCCCAGGGAGTGCCGAACACCGAACCGAATCCACCCGCAATGCCTGCCATCAACAGAATCCGCTGCTTGTGCGAAGTGAGCGAAAACACGCGCGACAACCATGCCGAAACCGCGCCGCCCATCTGCACCGCCGTGCCCTCCCTTCCGGCAGATCCTCCGCACAAATGAGTCAGCAACGTTGACGCCAGCACCATCGGCGCCATGCGCAACGGTATATTTCCCCGGCACTCTCGGATTTCCTCCACCAGCAAATGGCTACCGCGACCGGCGAGAGCGCCATAACGCTGGTAAAACCATGCGATCGCCATGCCCACAAGCGGAAGCAGCAGCAGCAGCCAGGGATATTGTGCGTGCCACTTCGTCACGCGGTCCAGACTGGTCAGGAACAAAGCGCTCAGCGAACCGCTGATGACGCCGGTCAATCCGAGCGCGATCACAAAACGCAGATCCAGCAGACCTCGATTCCCGTGAGTGGCTGGATCGTCCGGCATCCGAAAATACGTTAGACTATGCGCAGCCGGGCCAAATCCTGGGTATCTACCAGGCCGACGGGTTTGCCGGCTTCATCCAGCACCACCACATCATCAATGCGGTGCGATCCGATGGTGTTTACTGCCTGCACTGCCAACGAAGAAGCACGCACGGTAACGGGTTGACGCGTCATAAAAAGCGAAACGGATTGAGGTCCCAGCTGCGGATCGCGCTGAAATGATCTGACAAAATCCCCATGCGTGAACACCCCGGCGAGCGAACCGTCATCGCTGAGTATGACGCACGCCCCGGAACGAGCATGCGACATCGCCACCAGCGCCTCATTGACACTGGCCGTCTCAGCAACCGTCGCCAATGCCTCACCGCTGCGCATGATGTCAGCCACCTTGGTCAATAGAGCGCGTCCCAGTGATCCGCCGGGATGATAGCGGGCGAAGTCACCCTCCGTGAATCCGCGGACTTGCAGCAAGGCCATGGCTAGCGCATCACCCATCACCAGCATGGCGGTAGAGGAAGAAGTGGGCGCCAGATTCAGCGGGCAGGCCTCGCGCTCGACGGAAGTGTCGAGCAGCAGATCCGCATGCTCCGCGAGCGTCGAATTCTGCTTTCCCGTCATCGCGATCAACACCTCAGCCGACCGTTTCAAATGCGGCAGCAAGTGCAGCAGCTCCGCGGTCTCACCCGAATACGACAAGGCCAGCACGGCATCGCCCTCGCTGAGAAGTCCGAGGTCCCCATGGAGGGCATTTTGTGAGTGCAAAACCACCGCGGTGGCACCGGTGGAATTCAAGGTCGCCGCGATCTTATGGCCGATGTTGCCCGACTTCCCCACACCCACCACCACGATTTTGCCGCGTTTTTCCAGCACCTTGCGCAAGGCTTCCACAGCCCGGATGAAAGAACTGTCGAGTCGCTTCGCCATGTCCTTCAGAGCTTCCGCTTCCTGTAGGATCACCTGTTTCGCCAAATCCATCACATCCGTCATAGTGCAAGAAGAATGCCGCCCGAGGGCGGCATCAAATGGTTGCTCATTTCTGCCCTGTAGGAGCATCCTTGGGTTTTTCCGAAGGTTTTTGCGGCTCAGGTTTATTGATCTGCGGTTTGAATTTGAGCAGAGGGATGAATTCGTTGGGCAGTTTTTTACCGCCACCCAGCGTCAATTCATAGAGGCCCGCCACGGCGGCCGCTTCCTGAAGGTGCATGTATCCGGTGGAGGCCTTGTTCTCGTCCTCGGTGCCCCACAGCTTGATCGCCAGTTGCACCTCAGGACTGGCCTGATGAATCCGCATGATGGCTAGGGCGGACTTGTCGGCAATTTCCTCCGTAGCACCCACATCCGAGACCATAGCGGCGTTGTAGGCATTGAGAGCCTTGGACGATTGTTTCAGAGCTTCATAGGCTTGGGCGACGCAGAACGCCACCTGAACCCGTTGATAGGAGGGCAGTTTTTCCTGCAAGCGGGCTTCACCAAGTGCGACGAGGCGCTCCCAAGACTTGGTGCGCACCGCATCCCAGAACACATAAATTTCCAACTGGCGCAGATGGTGCTCGCGTGTGAGACCATCCTTGCGAAACCCTTCCAAGGTTTTTGACAAACCTTCTAGATCACCCAGACGTCGCATACACTCCAATTCATAGAACGCGCCCAGAGTGGAGTAGTTGTTGTCGAGCGCCGCGGTGGGCTTAAACATTGCTTTCACTTGGGCGAAAAGCTCCTTGGCTTCGGCATATTTGCGACCCTGATACAACTCCATGGCATCGCGATACATTTTCGGCTCCAGAATGTAGAGCGCCTGCACCGAGGAAAGATTGATATCCTCCGTGTCGATCGCCTGCGGAGTCGGCTTGAACCGGACCATGGTCTTGGTGGCGGCAACGATGAAGATGTTGTCCGAGGTGCCGTCATCGTAGATCAGCATGGCTGGCGCCTGTTGCGGAGCTACGCCAGCTGCGGCCGGCGCGGGGGTCGGCGCGGGCGCGGGGGCTTGCTGGGCAAACGCGGGATTGCTCATAACAAGAGCCAAGGCGGAAAGAGAAACAATGGTTTTCATAAGGATCGGTCTTTCGGATTCGTTAGGTTATTTCTTGGCTTCCGCTTCTTTCTTCTGTTGGGCAACGGACTTGATGCCGGGGCGTGCTTCATACTCTTTTACCAGTTCTTCCACGGCGCTCCACATTTCCTTCTCCTCCTGGGTCATCTTTTCGTAGATGCGACGGGTGGAGTCGACATAGTTGTAGCCACCGTTGTAGGCGCCCTGACGGTCTCCGGGATTTCCGTCAACACCAGCGGCATCACGTTCCCACAGCAGTTCCATCCATCGTTTGCAAGCCGGTGCCGAATACTGGATTGCGCCGCGCTGGTTGCCGAAGCAAATTTGCGAGTAGCTGAAGATCGCATCATTGATCTGATTGCTCTTCTCATACGATTGAGCCAGCAGCATATTGACAGCTCCAGAGAAAGTCGAAAAGTTGTTCGTCTTGCGATCGAGATAGATTTTGGCTTGCTCGTTGACCTTGCTCCAATCGCCTTTGGCGGCCAGGAGCTCGATTTTCCGATAGAGAGCTTTTTCCTTCTGCGGTTTTTTCTCACTTTTGGCATAGACCTCATCGAGATCCTTGATGCCCGAATCAAGATCCGCGGCCGATTTGCTTCGTCCGAGAACATCGGCACGACCAAACATCGCCTCGAACCGATAACCGCCATCCTTGCGGCTCAGGGCCTCCGAGTAATAATCCAGAGATTCACGGGGAGCGCCGGTTTTTTCACGAATGAAATCACCGACACGAACGAGAATGAAGGAAGTGAGATCTTTCGGTGAGAATTCGGCTTTCAATTCGTTAAACAGCACCTTGACCATGGCTTCGGCTTTGCTGCGATCGGCACCTTCCTTGGCTTTTTTCAATTCCTCCTCGAATACGCCAATCACCGCCATGCGCAAAAGAGCGCGGGCCACGGTATCCTTGGCTTTGATTTTGGGGAAATTGTAATAATGCTCCTTGAGTTGATCAGCTGTATGCTTGGAAAGATAAAACTCCGTGTAGGAGCCGATCGCTTCCTCCAGTCCGCGAGACGATGGATCACCCGCCATTTCAGCAATCACATCTCGCAAGCGATCAAGACCTTCTTCGCCACGCTCCACGGCGTCCATTGCATAAATGCCCGCCACCGCAGCCTGGGTGCGGTAAGGAGAACCTTCGGCATATTCCTTCCAATACTTGTCAATCCAAGGCACCGCGTCTTTGATGCGGGTATTGGGCTCCTTGGGACTGCCTTTTTCGCCGAGCATGGTGATCAGCAAATAGACCGACTCACCAGCGACCATCTTGGCGCCACGACGTTCAGCCAATTCGAAGCCTTTTTTGTAATACGTTTCCGCTTCCTCCTTACGTCCTTCGGCGAGGTGCACGTTGCCCTTGAGATTGAACGCGAGATCGAGCACTTCAGTTTGGGGGAATTCTTTTTCCAACCGATCGATGTGGGTCAATGCTGGCGCGTATTCGCTCTCTGCGTAGTGGCAGGTGGCGCGATCGAACAAAGCAAAGGGAAGATACGGATTTTTTCCTGCCTCAGGATATTCTTTCAAAAACGCGTCCAATAGCACCGCGCCTTTGGCAAAGTCTTGCAGTTTTACCAGATTGGAGCCCTGGAAAAACAATGCGGCCTGACGGAATTTCGACTTCGGATAGTCCGCCGCATGCTGATCCAGCAGAGACTGTGCTTTCTCGTATTCACCCTCGTAATAATACGAACCACCGAGCACATGGAGGCAGATGTCATGTTGCTCCGATCCTTTGTCCAGCTTGTCGATCAAAGTGACCGCCACCTCGATGCACTTCTTGTATTCGCCTTCGTAGAAGAGCGAGGTCAACATCATGCGCCGCACAGCCGGAACATGTTCTGAACTGGGGAACGCCTTGAGGAAAATCTGGCCGTATTTTTCGGTTGTAAGCACCTCGCCGACGAGCGAACTGGTGCGAACCAGCTGAAACAGGTTGTTTTCGCGTTTCTCGTGTTTCGGATAATAGAGCTCGAGGTTCTCATAGGCGGCAAATGCACCGCGGGCGTTACCATTGATCTCGTGGATGTAAGCCAACGCCTGGAGCTGTACAATCTCCGGATTCTTCGTCTCTTTGACCGCCTTGCTCACCGCTTCCTCGGCGGTTTTGAGTTTTTCCGCGGCAATGGAGCGGGTTCCATCCATCACGCCTTTGCGCTTGCCGATCGATGCCGAACGAACCTTGATGTCATCCAAGGTCACTTCCGTGGGCGCCACCATCTGATACAAAACGATCGAAGCGCGATCCATGTTCGCCGAGTAGGCATCGTGAGCCAACTTCATGAAAAGTCGGTTGAATTCCTGCATTTCAAAGGGCTCGATGATGATATCCGAACGGTTTTTGTTGATGAAGTCCAGAACCGCCTGCTCGTTGGTCTTATCGATGCAAGCGGTGACAAAGGCCTGGAAACCCGCGACGATGCCGGCGTCCGGCGTGGGGAATACCTCTTTGTTTTTGATGGAGATTTCCAGTTGTTCCATGCCCTCAGGCAACTTGCCGAGTTTGAAGTAGCAGATGCTGAGATTGATGTGGAGCGCTCCCTTGGAGTATTGATCTTTACCCCGCTCATTGCTGCGTTCTTCGAGGAATTTTTTGTATTGTCGGATGGCAAGGTCGAATTGTTCGGCACCCAATGCCGCGTCACCCCATTTGAGCAAAGCCAGTTTGTGATAGATGTTACCGGCGCCGTCCTTATCGGGCGGGTAATCGCGGTAGCAAGTCTCATAGGCCTTCATGGCTTCGTCAAACTGGTTCAGTTTGCTATGACAGATGCCTTTGCGGTAAAACAGCACGCCGATTTTGGAGCCGTAGAGGGTCTTGATGTTGGGTTTGTTGCAAGCAGCTGTCAATTGCTGCAGGGCCTCGGCCCACTTGCCGGACTCCATGTTTTGCAGAGAATTTGAGACCAATTCATCGAGACTCTCTCCTTGCTGCGCGTGAGCGGCGGGAGATCCTACAATGGCAACCGATGCGCCTAACAGGCAAGCGCGGTAAAAAGAAGATGAGGATGAGTTCATGAGGAGTGTTTTTTTATGATGCTGAGAGGATACTGACATCACCTAAGTCGGCAAGCAGGATCGATGGGATTAACGAAGAAAAAAGAAAAAAACTTGGAACAAAAAAACGCCGGGGTTATCGGTCCGCAGGGACGGACGGGCGACCCCGGCGATGAGAGAGAAAAGGATTAGTCCACCAGATCCGTGAAAGTCACCGAGCTGATGCCAGCGCCGACCAGGGCGTTGAGAACGTCGATAACCCGCTGTTGATTCGCTGCGCCATCCACCCACATTTGCACGAGAGGTTTTTTGCCACCGGCATTGGCGCCCGCCACATACAAGGAGAGCTGTTGGGTCAACATGGGGAGCACTCTCACACTGGTGTCAGTGTCCAGCATCTGCTGCGCGCTGCCGGCACCTGTGTAAATGGCGCCACTGGCATCCACTTTGATGAAGAGCGGGTCGATGTCGGGCATATCCGCATCACTGGGTGCGGATGCCGGCAATGCCAGCGGCACATCAACCTCTTTTTTCTGAATGGTTGTGGCGACGAGGAAGTAAATCAACAACAGGAAGCAAACGTCGATCAACGAAGAGATGTCCAACGCTGGTTCTGCCTCCTCGGCAGCTTGATATTTTCTATGGCGAGCCATGATACTGGGTTGGGAAATTATTTATCGGTGGAGTAGGTGGCGAACATGACCTGATCGACGCCCGCTTTGGCGGATACGGCGATCACCTTACGCGAATACTTGAACACGGCTTCCTTATCGCCACGGAGGTGCAATTTGGATTTGTAGCTGCGCAGATCGTTCTCTTCCTTGGCTTTTTTCACCATATCAAAAATGTCCTCATCTGACGCCAAATCCACACCCCGTTCCGATTTGAATGTGCCATCTTTGAAGACATTGACCACGATGCGGCCATTTTTTTCCTCTTGTTTTTTGCCGAAGCTTGCCACAGGCGGTCTCACATCGGCGTCTTGCTTGACGATGGCCTGGCTGGAATTGACAACGAAGAAGATGAGCAACAGGAACACCATGTCAATCATGGGCGACATGTCCAAGGCGCAGTTCTCATCACTTTCGGAAGTGGCATCACGGAGTTTGGAAGACATAGGAACTTGAGTGAGCTGAATTTGTTGGTTGGTGAAATGGAGCCCCTGCCCACACGAGCAGGGGCGTCACCAAGGATCAAACGGCAATACCCTCAGGAATCTTAGCGTAAATGGTGTCAGCGTTCACCGTGGCGGTGGCAGCGTTCAGCATGTCCTCGGCGGCCTTGATCGAATCGGAAGTATGCGTCGCAAGGCTGTTCTTGAAGTAGAAGAACATCGAGATACAAGGGATCGCATTGACCAGCCCCCACAGTGTAGTAAGCAGAGCCACCGAGATGTCACCAGCGAGCTGGGAGGGGTCGGCGGAGCCGGATTCAGCGAGGGTGCCGAAGCAACCCACCATCCCGATCACGGTTCCGAGCAGTCCCAACATTGGGGAAGCTTGAGCGCAGAGGGAAATGTAGTTGATCCAGGTCATCGACTTACGGGTTTCGTTGGTCGTGAAGTCTGCCATGGCATCTTCCACTTGATCGCGACCGAGGTCCTCGGGGCGAGTGGCATCGATGTTGGGGAAAGAATATGCCACCAGGCGGCCAAGATAGCTGGGATGAGATGCGGCCAACTCGATGGCGGAGCGCACGCGCACATTTTGCATGTGATCCATCAGCGCCATTTTCAAGTCATCGGGGCAATATTTTGACTTGGTGAGATTCATGAAATTATACACCGTAAGGGCGATGAAAGCCACGATCGCGGCGCCGATGAAAAGCATGGTCGGACCACCATCAATCACCCATTTGGTAAGGAGGGTTTTTTTCGCAGCCGCTGGAGCAGCCGCAGCCGTTTGTGCAAAGACTGCGGGCATCGTGACGAGACTGGTGGTGACAAGAGCGGCCACCAACTTGGTGCGCGATGAAACGAGTTGATCAATCATAGGATTTTGTTGTGGTTGATAGGGTGTGCAGGTCGTTTTCTCCCCCATTTCGTGCACTTCGACAAGAAAGAATTTTTAAATTTTCTCGCGTGCATTTCTTGGTTGACAATGAGTCAACGGTTGAACGCACGCATCTCTTAGCAAACATGCTGATAAAAGCCTTACTTTACACTGGTATCGCTGTTTTGCTAAATCCATTCCGCGATGAACTACTTACACGACGATTTTTTCCTCCATGGCGCGACGGCTCGCCGGCTCTATCATGAAGTGGCCAAGGGCGCACCGATTTACGACTACCACTGCCATTTGTCCCCCGCCGAGATTGCGACGAACCATCGCTGGAACAACATCACGGAGCTCTGGCTGGGCGGAGATCACTACAAATGGCGCTTGATGCGTGCCAACGGCGTGGCGGAGAAATTCATTACCGGTGACGCCTCGGCTCGTGAAAAATTCCAAGCCTGGGCAGAGACCGTTCCCTGGACTCTGCGCAATCCCATGCACCACTGGGTTCATATGGAACTGCGCCGCTACTTTGGCATCGAGGAACTGCTGACACCGGCGACGGCCGAGTCGATCTGGACGCGTTGCAATGCCGCATTGGCCGAGGCCGATTTCTGCGTTCACGGGCTGCTGAAAAAATTCCGTGTGGAAATGGTGGGCACCACCGATGACCCGGCTGATCCGCTCGATCACCATCATGCGATCCGCGAGTCATCGCTCGCTACCAAAGTGCTGCCCACCTTCCGTCCCGACAAGGCCTTCGCCATCGATCAAGGATCGGCCTACATCGCATGGGTCGGAAAACTCGCCGCAACCTGTGGGATCACCATTTCCACCCTGGACGACCTGTGCGCAGCACTGCGCCAACGTCACGATGACTTTCACGCCGCGGGAGCGCGAATGTCGGATCACGGACTGGATCATTGCCCTGCGGTCGATTGCGATGATGCCACAGCCTCATCGATTTTCCAAAAAGCCCTGAGCGGAGCCGCGGTGACTGCCATGGAAAAAGAACAATTCACGCATTATCTCATGGTGTTCTTCGGGGAGCTCGATGCGGAAAAAGGCTGGACCAAACAACTCCACCTCGGACCTTTCCGCAATGTCAATTCGCGCGTGGCCCGCCGTCTCGGCCCAGACAGCGGCTTTGACACCATCGGTGACAGTCCACAAGGTCATGGACTGGTGCATTACCTCGATACTTTGTCTTCTCGCGACAAACTTCCCGGCGTCATCCTCTATAACATCAATCCTCGCGACAACTACCTCTTCGCCGCCCTCACTGGAGCTTTCCAGGACGGCACTCGCGCCGGGAAAATCCAGTTCGGCTCGGGCTGGTGGTTCCTCGATCAAAAAGACGGTATGGAGTTGCAGCTCAACGCCCTTTGCTCCACCGGGCTGCTTTCCCGATTTATCGGCATGCTCACGGACTCCCGCAGTTTCCTGTCATTCCCGCGTCACGAATATTTCCGCCGAATTCTCTGCAACATGATCGGTAGCGAAGCCGAGCGCGGAGAATTGCCCGACGATTTCAACGTTCTCTCCCAACTCATCGCCGATGTCTGCTCCGCAAATGCCAGACAAATGCTGGGGCTCTGATCTCCACCTGATTGCCATGAAGCGTCTCGTCCGCCTGCTGATTCTATCCACCTGCACCGTGCATGCTGAGTCGGCTTCTCACAGCGAGATGCTTGCTGATTTGCAGGCTCGGATGAAGTCCGGAGAGGATGTGGCTCCTTTGATCGAAGAGTTGGAAGAGCTTCCCGCTGACGAACTGAAAAAACTGACAACGTCACTGGAGAAAGCTTGGCCCATTTTCCGATCACAATACATCGGCGCATTGGAAAAGACCGCCAAAACGATGAGCAGTGGAAAGGAAAAAAATAAAAATCAAGCGCGCATCCGTGAGCTCCGCGAACAATTCCAAGCGGTCTATCGACTCGATGAGAACGTGATGAAGCCGGAACTGAAGAACAAGAGTATGCCAGCAGTGGACGAGTTGAAAACTCTGATGCTGCCCGATCAATCGAGTCTACTCAAGGCAGGTGGAGAGCCACTGGCCAAACTCCGACACAATGCCTTCAGTGTGGCAAACTTGCGTGATGCCGTCTTGGACGCCGATCTCTCCACCATACCCGCCGATGCCGTGGCGACTCTCCAAGCCGCCGAGAAAAAAGCGGCTGATGAAATTACCGCACTGGACAAAGATGCGCTGCGGATCTTGGAAATGAATGCCAAAATTGCCGCCAAAGAAAAAATCCCCGCCGAGGAGGTGAAAGGCATTGAGGAGTGCAATCTGTGGCGTTTGCTGGTAGGACTGAACGCCTGCATACTTGATCCCAAGCTTTGCGCTGCGGCCCGCGATCACTCGAAAGACATGGCAGAACAAGGGTTTTTCGCCCATGAAAGTCCCGTTGCCGGCAAAAAAACCCCATGGGACCACGCGGGGAATTTCGGCACTAGCGCCTCGGGAGAAAATATTTTCGCTGGCTCCCCGTCTTCCCAATCTGCCAATTCCGGTTGGTTTTACTCCCCCGGCCATCACAAGAACATGTTCCATGCCGGGCAAAGCCGCATCGGCCTCGGCCAACACGGCAGCCACTGGACGCAAATGTTCGGCCGCTGACCCACCTTCTGGGACCGCCGAGCTCACACTCGGGATGACAGTGCGACCAAACTAAGGAAAGAATCCGTCACCGATAGAATGGGACTCGATCCTTGTGGCAAGTTGTAGCAGAATTTGCCCATGCTTATCCATCTTGCCCTCGTAGGTTTTTGGTCCTTTTTCCACTGATTCATTTGGGTATGCATCGTTGTTCGGGTGAAAAAAGGTGTGGAATCAATTGGCCAAGTTCTTCTGCCTGCTCTCGACCAACATGCATCTGAAAAGAGCCTACCTCATCTCTGATATGGAAAATGTAGCCGCGGGACCACCAGTAGGAGTATGGCTCAACACGCTCGATGCTGCTCCAAGGTAGTGTGAATGGAGGATGAAAGGCCCTGAAGAAAATGCAGACAGAGAGATGCAGTCCTTGTTCCGTGGCGACAGAACGAACAACGCTATTGTATCGCAATCCCACAGTTCCAAATGTGACCGCAGCAACCGAAACACTGCGACCTAAGGGCTTGCAGCGGGGTGGATAAGCACGTGCAAAACGCATCCAACCCAGCCGGGAGCCGGTGAAGCAGAACAAAATCCACATCCCGACGAAAATGAAAGGGAATAATACTCCCAAGGATCTACCGAAAAATTCGGGCAATGGTGACAAGTTCCCTAAAATCACTGCATGCAAAAGTAGCATCTTCATTTTATCGAAGAAAGGCAGCATCCACGGGATGCTGCCTGATCCAGATCAATTGCGTGACGGATGGTTATTTCTCCACGCCTTTCAAAGCCTCTTTGACTTTGCGTTTGAAGTCGTCGGCAGCGGGGTGGCCGTGCCACACGAGCTTGCCGTCCACGCCGTAGATGGCCACATGAGGAATACCATTGTGAGGCACTCCAATGTCACCACCTTGCATGACGGGATAGGACACGCGGGCGGACTTGAGAACTTTGAGAATGGCTTCCTTCGGGCTGTTTTGCGCTTCGAGGCCCACGACCACCAAGCCTTTTTTCTCGCCTGTTCTCGCGAGGCTTTGCATTTCCGGCAGGCTAGCAATGCAGGGTGGGCAGTTGACGCCCCAGGATTCAACCACCAAGACTTTGCCCGCAAGCGCCTTGGCATCGAAAGCAACCTCATTGACCTGAGTGCCAAACTGGACTTTGTCCACGCTCACATCGGGCATGGCGGGAGCATCTTTTTCTTTCGCTGACACAAAAAACGGCAGCACGGCAAGAGCCACAAGGGCGAAAGAAGATTTCATGGGGTGAATGGTATAGGATACAACGGGCAAGGGATTCCCAAGCTAGAACGATACAGAGAGAAAAAACACTCAGAAATTTTCAAGATTTTCTCCATCGGCCATGACGCAGAACCTCCGCGGGCACCAGTTGTTCCCAGCCTGGATCTCCACGCAGCCACATCTCGCGTACCTCGAAGCTGCTGATGCGCATCAATTCGGCATCGCCCTCGGCGATCTCCCTCACATGGCCGATTTCCAACAAATACTCGAGCAATTTTCTCTGTTCCGCGGGCACACGCGCCGTGCGCGCCGTGGAAATTTCGCCATTGTCGGATCGCATCATCGGATAAACATAAAGGCGCAATCCATGGCGCAGCATGCGACCGAAGGACTCCAAGAGACCGCCGGGAATTTCCTCATACCATTTTTCCTGAAATAGCTCTTCAAAAAGCGGCACTCCCAACACGATGCCCACCGGCTTGCGGGTGTGGCGCGTCACAAACTCACTGAGCCGGAAAAACCGCGCGTATTTGGAAATCAGCACATGTTTGCCCAATGATTGAAGCACATCGGCACGCGCTAGAAAGTCCTCCTTATTGACCGTGCCCTCGTGCGTCAACAGGTTGTTCATGGTCAATTCCATCACTTCCAGACAGTCATCCGTCTGTTCGGGAAAATCGTGCCGAAAAGCCATGGCTCCACGCCCTAACATATCCATGTGCAACCGTGTCACCGGATCGAAGCTCCCACGCTTCAGCAGCACAGATTTGCCATAAAACACATCCGACGCTTGTTGGATCGTGCCATCCGGACAAAACAAAGCGGCGTCCGCCAAGCCCTGTTCTACGAGCGATAGAGCGCACACGCGGTCTTCAAACTCCGCTCTCGCGAAGGCAGCGCCTTCGGTGTGCAGCATATCGATCTCCACACGCCTTCGGTCCAGCCCTTCCATCAACTCGCGCAACATCGCTGCCAAGGAGTGACGGCGATAAAAAGCGGCCGTCAGTAGATTCACCCCGAGAATGCCGAGGGCCGAGGCCTGCTCGGCATTGGTATCATCCAGCAATCGCACATGCAGCACGATCTGCTGGATGGAGCCACGTGGTTCGGCCTGAAATCTCACTCCCATCCAGCCCTGGCAGGCACTGCTATCGACGTCGCGGAAGCCTCGGGCACGAACGGTATCAGCCAAGGCAAAAAACGTGGTGCTGTCACCGCGCTTTTCATCGAGGCGCTGTCTCAAGATGCAGAACTCGTGATCGAGCATGGCCTTAAGCCGCTGTTGCGAGACATAACGATCGCAGCGCCCGTAAATTTCGTCGCTGAAAGTCATGTCGTAGGCAGACATCGTCTTAGCCACAGTGCCAGCCGCTCCACCGGCACGAAAAAACCAATTGGCGATCTCTTGGCCCGCACCAATTTCAGCAATCGTGCCATAGCGAAGAGGATCCAGATTGATGGCCAGGGCTTTTTCCAAAGTGCCCCGGCTTTTCGCAGCGATCAAATCGTCTTGCATGCGCGAAACATGATCCATGATTCGCGCCGCCGCAACGCTCAATCTGCTTTCTTCAGCAAATAATCCGCCACCCAGCCCTCGCGGCCGTGCTGATTGCGACACCAGTGCCAACGGTGGATTTGCCGCAGGGAATCTAACACGTCCCCGCGTTTCAATGTCAGCACTGTAGGATCAAATGCAGCGATCGCACTGAAACGTCCCTCGCCCAGAGGTTCGAGAATCTCCTCTGGCACGTAGCCTTTTTTGCCATCGCGATTTTCCGCCCACACCCAACCCGGCCAAGTGGGATCGCACAGGCCCGTGGTGACCTCATCCCCAGGATGCAGAAACAGCGGATCGCTGTCCTTGTCTTCGTAATCGGCATTTGCGATGTGGGTTGACATGCCGACACTTTAGAAATCCTGCCGACAAACGCAAGCGATTCTCAAGGCGGCGCGAACTGAACGATCAAATTGCGGAACAAGGCATCTCCCCCGACCCTACCACTGCGGTCGATGCTGATTTGATCGAGTGGTCCAATGACTCCCTCGTCGAATTCTTGCGTGGCACGAAATGTCTTTTGCTCTCCTCGGATCTCGACGCCAAGCTGCACGCGGTTTTTTGCCAAGCGTCGCACATCGACGCGCATATCGCACAAGCTGTCTGACTTCGGTGTGAAGCCCATGTCCTGATTGCTGGGTAACTCACCGGGATCATGAGCCCGCTGGAAGCGAAAGCCGCCGCCATCATACCCCGGATGAAACAGGGCACGCACCTTGCCTACCGCGATGCCCACATGATAGCCGCCCTCGCCTCCGTCCTTAGCACCGATTTTCACATCGATGCGGAAACGATCAGGGAAAGTGGCTTTTCCCGTCGCACTCTGCGCGGTGAGAACCAGACGCTGATCCCCTTCGATCTTAGGGCGCTTGCCACTGAGATGCAGCAAGCCATCGACGACCTTGCCATCCAATCCTTGATCGCCACGCCAGATCATTCGGCGATAGCCTTGTTGCAGCGAGTCACTCGATTGGTGAAATAATTCCACAAACATTTGACGTGATGAATGTGTCTTGCCGGGGTGTTCTCGCTCGTAAAGCAAACCCTCCGCCGCCACGCGCAAGAGATCTCGGCTGTCCCATGGTTCCATCCACTCGATGCGCTTGCGAACCATATCCAGACGCAAGCGGACCTCTGGCTCCGAGCTCTCAGGCAGTTGTTGCAAATGCTTGAGAACCATATCACGATCCATACGCAGAATTTCCTCGTAGGCAGCGTTCCTTTTCTCCTGGCCATCAGCGCCCAAGCGCAAAATCGCGCGATCTAGATCATCGACCGTAGATTCATGAAACTGATACAATTTCCGCAGCGACTGCGGATCGGTCTCGATGTTCGCCTCGCGCAGAAACTCCAGCCGCCAGTCGCCCTGAGCCGACGAAGGCTTGAGCAGACAACTGAAGGCACAGATTAACACAACCGCTTGGTTCATCATAGCGACGCAACGCGAATACAACCTATCACAACTGGTGCGAAAACACCACAACAATGAGAGCCATCGAGGCGCACGCTCACCGATGCGCACGGCTCCTGTGAACCATACCTCGCTACTCCTGCTGTCATACGGCTTTCAACAAACGCCAGTGTCGCCCTATTTTTGCAACATCTCTCTCACCTCTTCCTCGGTCATGCCGGACGAATAAGGATGGCTGGTGACGGCAGAGTTCCAGCGCGTGGCACCTGCAGGCCGGTAGCCCCATGCGAGAAGGCGTTTTTGCATATCGGGTAAATGCGCGGCGCCATAAAAGATTGCGATTCTTCGATGGGACTCGCGGCGCAGGATTTCGCGCAGTTCCTTCATCACGTGGGCGTTCCGATCTTCCAAAATCAGCTGTTGCAAGCGAGCATCGAGCGCGTTTTCCGCATCCGAATCAACCCCGGATGCCACCAGCATGAAACGCACGCGCACGCGCAACATCGAACTACTGCCCACCAAACCGATCACTCCATTGACCAGCAACGATTTGCCGCCTATCATGCGCCCCACCTGCCGCAGTTCCTTGTTGGCGGATTTGGCCTGATCGGAGGCAGGATCGTCTCGCTCCATTTCCTCCCGCAAGATCGCCTGCATCTCCTGAATTGTTAGATCGCAGTTGCGAAAAGTCTTCCGCCGGTAATCGATGCCCTTGTGCTGAGTGATCAATCCCAGAGCTGACGCCAGACGCCCGTAACCGGATTTCTGCTGATCTTCATCACCGAGCCATGCCAGTGGATCCTTGCGCGTGCCATCGGTCACGCCCTCGTAGAGGACCAGATCGGACATCCCGAGAATCGCCTGCAATTCTCGGTAGTAGGATGGTTCTGCCGCATGCATGGCACCCACGAGATCGACATCAGGGGCGCCCGCTTTGCGAAACAAACGGCTACCCGTCTGGACCGCGAAGGTATCCGAACCGCTCTGAATCGTGCGCACATAGGAATCCTTGACGCTCTGATGTATGGTGGGCAAATCACTGGCCTTGACCGGCGGCGGAGTGACGGGAGTGATGGAACATGACAACAAGGAGCCGCAGACAATCGCAGGAATGGAAAGCCGGAAAAAGGTATGCAACATCATCGCGAATAGGGGCATGTATTTGTTCCCACTAGCGTTTGTCAGAAACCCACTTGTCTTGCAATCCCCAGCGGATCCCTGATTTCTCGCAAAACATCATGGTGCTTGTGTTGGATCGCCGCTGCTGAGTGTGCATGCGGGGAGTCCCTCGCGATTGTAGAGATTGCCTTCAGCCATCTTCGCCCAATTGTAGCGCACGGCGATAGGATTGCTGATTTTGTCGCAGGTCACGACCACCGAATTCCCGTCGATGGACGCTTTTGCCGGAAAGAATTTTTGCTCCTTTCCCGCAACAGTAAATCCTGTGAGCTCGCCGCCTTTTGCCACCAAACCGCTACCGCAATGAGAAAAGGAAATGATCACACGATCACCCTGGATTTTCATGTTATCAAACAGCGGTCCGGAATATTCCACGGACTCCCCTTCACCGATGGCACGCGCGGCGAGAGCAAGACGCTCGCCTACCGGGCGCTTGCGCGTCGGATGGATGTTCGCGGCATCGCCAACATCGGTGGTAACCACCATCGCGGTGCGCGCCGTCTTTTGCCAGATGCGTTGCTGCGCAAGACGGAATGCCGGATGGGTATCGCGATAAGAGGCGAGTTGAACGAACAGAAAGGGCATTTCCTTACCCCATGCCTGTCTCCAATCAGCAATCATCGCGGGTAGAAGTTTTTCATAGGACTTCGGTTGTGAGGAATTCGACTCTCCCTGATACCAGATCACTCCGCGTATCGCAAACGGTTGGAGAGGTGCAATCATTCCATGATGGAGAGAACTGGGGCAGTCATGACATCTCGTTCGTGGTTGTTTCGGCGCGGGGGGGATCGGTTCGCCCTTGGCTCTTGCCGCGGAAACTTGATGGGGATGTGCATGATCGCGCTGATACTGGAAGGCCCGGTATTCCGCTGCAATTTTCTGGAATTCATCAGCGGAGATCTTTTTCCACTGATCTACCAGCGATCTTGATTCGCCCGTGGCGGCAATCGTCTCTGGGCGCATCCATGACTCGATGCGCGTGCCTCCTACGGAGCTCACCAACAATCCGATCGGCAGGTCCGACTTTTTCTGCAAGGCCGCGCCAAAGTAGTAGGCTACGGCCGAGCATGAAGCAATGGTGTCGGCAGTAGCGCCCTGCCACTTACCCGCCACGTCGTGAGCTGGTGCTTGCGCCAGTTGCTCCCCGACCGTAAAAAAACGCAGCAGCGGCTGATGCGCGGCGGCGATTTCCGCCTTCGCATTCTCGACTCCCGCCATCCTGAAATGCATGTTCGATTGACCGGAGCATAACCAGACATCGCCTACCACCACATCCGAGATCCTCACTGTTCGATTTTCCTTTTTTGAACTAACAGACAATTCACGGCTCTCGCGGCTCGCCATGAGCGCAGACAATCGGAGCATCCAATGGCCTTCTGGGTTGCAGATTGTGGATTTCTTCTGATCGGCAAACACCACGGAAATTTCATCCCCTGGGCTGGCATGGCCCCACACCGGCACTTCCTGTTCCCGTTGGAGCACCATGTGATCGCAGAACAATGACGATACGCGCATGGACTGCTCGGCTGCCAGTAACTGGGAAAAAAGAGCGAAGGAAACCAAAGCCAACCATGTCTGCTGCATGGATGCATTACGCAGGAATCACCGCGAAGTGAACAGGAAAAAGCGCAGAATGCATGACCCGCTCCGCGACCGTGCTAGCTGGCAAAATTTCCTGCTTTGAAGCTTCAGGCATGTGCCTTCTATCCGCCCGGTAAAATCTTCGCACGCAGGACATCCGTGACCATTTTCGGGTTCGGTTTACTGGGCGCGGCTTTCATCACCTGACCGGTGAGGAAGTTGAGAATTCGGTCATTGCCGGCTTGGATCTCGGCAACTTTATCGGGAAATTGGGCGATGATTTGTTCGCAGATCTCCTGCAGAGCACCGGTATCGGTCGGCTTGTAGCCCATTTCATCGGCAATGGCAGCAGCGGATTTGTCGGGCGCTTCTAGCATCGCGATCAAAACCTCGCGCGCTTGGTTTGCGGCCAGGGTGCCGTTTTCGACAAGTGCCAGCAGTCCGCGCATGCGCTCCGGAGTGACGGCGCAATCTTGAATCGCGATATCGCGTTCGTTGATGGTTCCTAACAGATTGTTGATGAGGAAGTTCGCCGTTTTTTTCGCGGGCACCGCATCATCGAGGGTAGCTTCAAAGTAGCGCGCGAGGTGAAGATCAGACGACAACACGTTCGCATCATACAGAGTGAGAGAGAAATCTTCCTGATAGCGGGCGGCACGGGCGTGCGGCAACTCGGGCACGATGGCTTTCATTTTTTCTACTAGATCCGTAGTAGCAAGCGGCAGCAGGTCGGGGCAAGGGAAGTAGCGGTAATCGTGCGCATCCTCCTTGGTGCGCATCATCTGGGTTTCACCGCGGTCGTCGTCCCAGCGGCGGGTCGATTGGATCTGTGGAATGCCCGCATTGAGCTCTTCGGTCTGGCGTTCGATCTCGAACAGGATCGCGCGACGCACAGCGGAAGTAGAGTTGAGATTTTTCAGTTCGATCTTTGCTCCAAGAGGATCGCTGGCATGGCGACGCAGGGATATATTCACGTCGCAGCGCATCTGGCCTTTTTCCATATCGGCATCAGACACGCCTCCCTGAACCAGAATCATCTGCAGGCTGCGTAGATAGGCGAAGGCTTCTTCTGCGGATTCGAGATCGGGCTCGCTCACGATCTCCATCAGCGGTGTGCCCGCGCGGTTGAAATCGATGAGGGACGCGTTCCCTAGGTGAGTGGATTTCGCCACGTCCTCCTCAAGGTGAATACGATTGAGCCGGATGATCTGATTCGGGCGCTTGATCGATTTTTGAGCGTCGGACGGATAGCAATGATCGTAGAGCGGCACCGCCCCACCGATGCAAAGCGGCAGATCCATCTGCGTGGTCTGATAGTTTTTCGGCATGTCCGGATAGAAATAATTCTTCCGGTCCCACTTCGAGATGGGCGGTGTAGAGCAACCGAGCAACATGCCGGTGAGGATCGTTTTTTCGATCGCCACCTGATTCAGCACGGGCAGAGCTCCCGGCAGACCGAGGCAGGTCGGGCAGATGTTCACGTTCGGCTCGTCGCCAAACGAAGTGGCACAGGCACAAAACATTTTCGTGCGGGTATTGACTTGGCAGTGAACTTCGAGGCCGATGGTGACGAGGTACATGGTGAAATCTGCTGAGAGCAGCGGAAAACTGCCCTGTTTGCCAGACAATGTAAAGCTTGGGAATTCCGAATGGTGCCGGAGATGTCGTATTTCCTTGAAACATTACAGCAGGTATGTCGTAATGGCGCCAATCCCTATGCCAACTCCACGCTTCTCCTGGTCCGGTCTCTTTGCTTTGTGCATGGCCACCATCTCACCATCCTACGCAGCAGAACCTCTTGTCACGCTTAAACAAAACGACCACGTCGCTATCGTCGGCAGCGGCCTCGCTGATCGCCAGCAGCACCACGCCTGGTTCGAAGCCATGATCCACGCTGCATATCCCGATGCCCAGCTCACCATCCGCAATCTCGGCTTTGCCACCGATGAAATTACCGTGCAACGTCGCTCTGATGACGTGCCCACCACCGATTGGTTTCTCGGCATGAAAAAGGGCGACACCACCAAGCCGGGCAACGATGGCATTGTATACAAAGCCGGCACGGAGTTCGGCGCGGATGTGATTTTTGCCTACTGGGGCTTCAATGAATCCTTCAAAGGACCCGAGAGTGTGGAGGCCTTCAAACGAGATCTGGATGCCTACCTCGGCAAGCTCCTCGCCGCCAAATACAATGGTGAGAGCGCGCCGCGCGTAGTATTGTTTTCGCCCATCGCGCACGAGAATCTCAAGAGCCCGCACTTTTCCGATGGTTCGGAAAACAATAGGAATCTTTCTTTATACACAGAAGCCATGGCGGCGGTGGCCAAGGCGAAAAACGTGCCCTTCGTCAATCTCTTCCGCCCCTCGCAGGAGCTCTATCAGAAAGCCGATTCCCCGCTGACCATCAACGGCATCCATTTGAATGAAACTGGCGACAAGGCCCTCGCCGCCGTGCAATACCGCGCGGTTTTCGGCAAGGAACCTCCTGCCGCGAAAGGCAATCAACTCGAAAAAATCCGCGCCGCGGTCATCGAAAAAAACACCGAGTGGCATCACCGCTACCGCACCGTGGACCAATACAACATTTTCGGCGGACGCTCACGCATCGCGTATGAAGGCGTGACGAATGCCACCATTCTCGGCGAGGAACTCGCACAGCGCGATGTCAAAACCGCGAACCGCGACCAGCTGGTCTGGGCCACCGCACAGGGGAAATCTTACGTCGTCAAAGACGACAATCTCCCACCTGTCAATCTCACCCCACCAAACCGCAAGGAGGCCGTGCCCTACATGGATCCACAGGAAGCGATCCAGCATCTGCAGCTCGCGCCCGGTTGCAAGATCGAGCTCGTCGCTTGCGAAAAAACCTTTCCCGATCTGATCAATCCGGTGCAGATGAACTTCGACACCAAGGGCCGTCTGTGGATCGCCGCATGGCCGAATTATCCAGAAACCACACCCACGACCAAAGTTTTCGATAAGTTATTGGTCTTCGATCTCGATCCCAAAACCGGCAAGGCGATCAAGTCCACCGTGTTTGCCGATGGCCTCAATTGCCCGACCGGATTCCAGTTTTACAAAGACGGCGTGCTCGTGATGCAGTCGCCGGATTTGTGGTTCCTGCGCGATACCGATGGCGACGGCAAGGCCGACACGAAGGAGCGCATGCTCCACGGCCTCGATGCCGCGGACTCCCACCACGAAACGAACTCAATGTGCCTCGAGCCTGGCGGTGCCGTCTACCTCAGCGATGGCGTGTTCCACCGCACCAATGTGGAAACCTACCTCGGCCCCGTGCGCAATACGGATGGTGCCATTTACCGCTACGAGCCGAACACCGGGAAATTCATGCGCCACGTGCCCTACGGTTTCGCCAATCCGCACGGTCGTGTGTTCGACTACTGGGGCAACGACCTCATCACCGATGCCACCGGAAATTCAAACTACTTCGGTCCGGCCTTCAGCGGCCACCTCGATAGCGGCAGCCACCCCGGCATGAATCAGTTCTGGAATCGCCCGTCGCGCCCCTGCCCCGGCACCGCCATCCTCAGCAGCCGCCATTTCCCCGATGACTGGCAAGGCATTTTCCTCAACACCAACGTCATCAGCATTCAGGGAATTTTCCGCGCGAAAATGTCGGAAGAAGGCTCGGGCGTGAAAGGCGAAACGCTGGAGCATCTGGTCACCACCGACATCGCGAAGAACCCGAACTTCCGCCCCTCCGGCATCACCGTTGCGCCCGATGGCTCGCTGTATTTCATGGACTGGTCGCAAATGCTCATCGGCCACCTCCAGCATCACCTGCGCGATCCGAACCGCGACCACCAGCACGGCCGTCTCTATCGCATCACCTACGAGGGACGTCCCTTGTTAGAGCCGAAAAAAATCGACGGTCAGCCCATCCCCGCACTGTTAGAGTTACTCAAAGAACCCGAAAACGACGTCCGCCTGCGTGCGAAGATCGAGCTCGGCAAACACGATGGCAAAAAAGTCACCGATGCTGTCATGGAATGGATCAAGGTGCTCGATGCCAAGGACCCGAAATTCGAGCACAACATGCTCGAAGCGCTGTGGGTGCACCAGTGGCACGACATCGTCAACGAGGCCTTGCTCACCCGCATGCTGAAATCCCCCGAGCCCCGCGCCCGCGCCCAGGCCGTGCGCGTCATGGGCTACTGGCGCGATCGCCTGCCCGACTCCGTGAAATGGCTGAAAACCGCTGCCGATGACGAACATCCCCGTGTGCGTCTCGAAGCCGTGCGCGTCGCCAGTTTCTATCGCGAAACCGCCGCCGCCGATGCCGCGCTCACCGCGCTCAAGCGCCCGATGGATTACTACATCGACTATTGCTTCAAGGAAACCATGCGCCAGCTCCAGCCTTGGTGGAAAAACGCCGTGGCCGAGGGCAAGGAAATCGCCGTCGATAATCCGGCGGGCGTCTCCTATTTGTTAGATTCCGTACGCAGTGCAGATCTCGCGAAATTGCCGAAATCCACCGTGGTCTTCACCGCCATGCTCACGCGCCCAGACGTCGCCGCCGATCAACGTCAGACCGCTCTTACGGAACTTTCCGCGCTGAGAAAAATCACACCCGCCCAGACCTTGCTGGGCGTGCTGGAACCTATCGCCGGAGAATCGCATGCCGGCACCGTGGCGCTAGCCCATATGCTTGTCGGTCTGCCCGCCGCCGAACTTTCCGCCGTGCGTTCCTCCTTGGAAAAACTGGCCACGAGTAGCTACAGCTCGGGTATCGCACCCCACGCGTTGGCAGCACTGATGATCTGCGATGGCTCCTTGGACAAACAATGGACAGCCGCCCAACAAACGCCTGCCGCCTTGCAATTGTTCCTGCGCTCCGTGACGCTGCTGCCCGAAGCCATGCGCCACGGTGCCTTCGACCGGATCCGCTCGGTGCTCGGCGAACTGCCTCCCGCCATCGCCAAGGCTCTCGATGGGCGTCAAGGCACACGCGGACGCTTCATCCGCATCGAACTTCCACGCAACGGCACCCTTTCCCTCGCCGAGGTGCAGGTCATGAGCGGAGGCAACAACATCGCCCTCTCCGGCAAGGCCAGCCAGAACGATACCAGCAACGACGGCGAAGCAAAACGCGCCATCGATGGCAATACCAACGGCGCTTATGGCAGCGGCACCATCACCCACAGCATCGAAAACACCAACAACCCTTGGTGGGAAGTGGATCTGGGCAACGAGGCCAGCATCGATGAAGTGATCGTCTGGAACCGCAACGAGGATTCGTTAGGCTCTCGTTTGCAAGGTTATACCATCAGCGTGCTCGATGGACAACGCGGCGTGATCGACTCCCTCACCAACCAACCCGCCCCCGCGCCCAGCAGCAGCCACAAGTTTGCCGGTGATCCCATGGGCGACATTCATCGCGAAGCCATCCGCGCGCTGCCCAAGGTCAGCGCCGATCCCGCCAAGGCCTTCACGCTGCTCACCGATCTGATTCAGAAACAAACCGAGCCCGCCACTGCCGTGCAGACCATAGCGCAATTGCCGACCAGTGCTTGGCAACAAGCAGATGCCGCCCGCGCCGTGGCCGGTGTGATCCAGTGGGCCCGCACCCAGTCGAGTGAAGGCCGCACCGCGAAACAATACCTCGACAGCATTGCGGTCACGCAGAAACTCATCGCCCTGCTCACACCGGAGGAGGCAACCAAAGCCAATCAGGCCCTCGCCGATCTGAACGTGCCCGTGTTTGTGATCAAGGCCGTGAAAGATGAACTGCGCTACGATACCAAACAAATCATCGTCGCCGCTGGAAAGGACTTCGAGGTCAAGTTCGAGAACCCCGACCTCATCCCGCACAACGTCGTCTTCGTGCAACCGGGCACCCTGCAAGCCGTGGCCGAATCCGTGCAAACCCAGGCTCCGGACAAGCTCGACTCTCAAGGCCGCGCCTATATTCCCGCCAACGACAACCGCGTGCTCGCCGCGACCAAAATGATCGAGGCAGGCAAGAGCGAGACACTCAAGCTCACCGCCCCCACTGCCGAAGGCACCTATCAATTCGTCTGTACCTTCCCCGGCCACTGGTCCGTCATGCGCGGTGAATTGATCGTCACTAAGGATGTGGAGGCCTACCGCAAGGCCCATCCGGAAGCTGGGAAATAATCAACAAACGGAGCGCGGACTTTCGAAGTCCTTCGTAGCTTCAGCGAAGTAGGAAGTAGGAAGTAGGAAGTAGGAAGTAGGAAGTAGGAAGTCCGCTGCCTTTCAGGCTTCAGGATGACGATGAATTCATTCGCCTTTCGTCCCAACGGGACGCTTCATGGTGCGACGCGCTGCCGTGCTCTCAACCGGCATGATCCTCGATGTTGTCCTTGTCTCCCCACAGTTGATGAACTCCCCGATGAGGCGTCCCGTTGGGACGCAATGATGATATGTTAGGGATTCGAAACCCACGGCTTCACCGTGGGCTGGTATGAGTCGTCCTGTTAGGACGGGAAAGCCATAGCCAATTCTCAAAGACATGGCACTTCAGGTCGAGGCCCCCGGAAGAAAACGATTTGCTTTAATCTGTACAATTTTTCAGATCAAATCCGAATTTTCATGATTGCCATGCTCTCTTGGACTGACTAGTCTCCTCACCCATGCACTTGATCGCACCTGCCTTTGCTCAGATCCAGTTGGCTCTTATCGACTGGATCATTGTGGCTGCATCCATTCTCATTTGTTTCGTGCCTGCACTTTTTGTGGGTAAGAAATCATCAGAGAGCACCTCGGAGTTTTTTGCATCCGGCCAAAACGTGCCATGGTGGCTGGCGGGGCTATCGATGGTAGCCACGACGTTTTCCTCCGATACGCCGAACTGGGTGACCGAGCAGGTGCGCAAGTTCGGCGTCGCCGGCAACTGGCAGTGGTGGGCCTTCGTGCTGACGGGTGTGTCCACCGTGTTTTTCTTCGCGCGCCTGTGGCGTCGGTCCGGTGTGATGACCGATCTGGAGTTCTATGAAGCCCGCTATTCCGGCAAAGCAGCCTCACTGGTGCGCGGCTTTCGCGCGGTGTATCTCGGTTTGTTTTTCAACTGCTTCATCATGGGCATGGTGACGCTGGCCGCCTGCAAGATCGCCAATATCATGTTCGGCATGCCGGCATGGCAGACGATTTGCATCTGCGGCGTGCTGAACGTGGTCTTCGCCGCCCACTCGGGATTGTGGGGCGTGCTGATCATCGATATGATCCAGTTTTTCATCAAGATGACCGCCGTCTTCGCGGCCGCCTATTTCTCTCTCAAGGCCGTCGCTGTGAAAACGGGTGTGGGTGAATCGGCACTCGCCGGTCTTCATAAAATGGTCGAGGTCCTCAGCACGCAACAGGTCATTACCGACAAAAAAGGTGTTCCCGTGATGTCCGACAAAGCCGACGGGCTCGGTCAGCCCATTCTCGACATCATGCCGAATTTCGGCATGTCGGAGCTGGCCTTGATGATCTTCATCGTCCCCATCGCGATCGGTTGGTGGGCGAACTGGTATCCCGGTGCGGAACCCGGAGGCGGCTCCTACATCGCCCAGCGCATGCTCGCTTCCAAGTCCGAGAAAGACTCGCTCGGCGGCACCTTGTTTTTTAACGTGGCCCACTACGTGCTGCGCCCCTGGCCATGGATCATCACAGGGCTTTGCTCCATCATCATTTTCCCGAATCTCGACTCCATCCGTGCCGCTTTCCCCAATGCCAATCCGGACATGATCGGCCACGACAGCGCCTTCCCCGCGATGCTGCAGTTCCTGCCCGTCGGCTTCATGGGCCTAATGGTCGGTGGCCTGATCGCCGCGAACTCCTCCACCATCCTCACCCACCTGAACTGGGGCGCTTCCTACCTTGTGCACGACTTCTATCGCCGCTTTGTGAAACCTGATGCGACCGAGCGCCACTGCGTGCAAGTGGGGCGTCTGTGCACCTTGCTGCTCTACGTAGTCGCCGCGGTCATCAGCTATTTTATCAACTCTGCTCAGGAGGCGTTCCAGATTCTGATCGGCATCGGAGCGGGTACGGGATTGATCTACATCCTGCGTTGGTTCTGGTGGCGCGTGAATGCCTGGTGCGAAGTGGTGGCAATGATCTCCTCCTTCATCGCGACGATTGTGTTTTTCATTCTATCGAAAAACGATGTCGATCTCGGCTTCGCGAACACCACTCTGATGACCGTGGGTTTCACCAGCGTCTGCTGGCTGGCTGCTGCTTTCCTAGGACCGCAGACGGATCGCTCGGTGCTGATCAGCTTCTATAAAAAAGTCCGCCCCTCTGGTCCTGGCTGGGGTAGCATCCGCGCGGAGGTGGAAGCCGTGGAGCCGCAGCCCGAAAACGAAAAAGACAACATGCCGATGGCCTTCCTCGGCTGGATCTCCGGTTGTGTGGTCATTTGGGCGTCGTTGTTCTGCATCGGTAAATTTCTCTACGGTCAGACGACGGAAGGATACGTCCTCCTCGCTGCCACCATTGTCAGCGGTATCGTTTTGCTTCGCGTGATCAATCGCTTGTGGGCTAAGTCCTGAGTCTCCCCCCTCCGCACAAACGTTACCTTTAAATCAACGAGGAATCCATGCCTCATCTCGAATACGAAAACTCGGCACACTTACAGGGATTCACCACGGTGTGTGGCATCGATGAAGCCGGGCGCGGTCCACTCGCTGGGCCTGTATCCGTGGCAGCCGTGGTCCTACCGCCCGACTTTTCATTGCCCGGCCTCAACGACTCGAAAAAACTTAGCGCCAAAAAACGCGATGAGCTGTATGAACAATTGACCACTGATGCCACTGTTCTCTGGGCGCAGGTAGAAGTCGATGCCGCCACCATTGATGCACTCAACATCCTCCGCGCCACTCACCACGGAATGGCTGCCGCAGCCCTGTGCTTGCAGGAAAAATACCGGATCACCATCGATCACTGCCTCATTGATGGCCTACCAGTGAAACACTTTCCCTTCCCGCATCAGGGCATCGTCAAGGGTGACAGCAAGTCGCTCTCCATCGCAGCCGCCAGCATCATTGCCAAGGTCAGCCGCGATCGCCTCATGGCCGCATACGCGAAGGAATTTCCGCAATATGGCTTTGAACGCCACAGCGGCTATGGTACAAAGCATCACCTCCATGCACTCCATCTTCACGGGCCTTGTCGCATACATCGTCGCTCGTTTCAGCCGGTTGCTCAACTCGCCTTGTCGCTTGACGCATAAGGACGGACGCGCTTGGACACCGCAGGAAGTCGGAGACTTCGGCGAACGTGTGGCCTGCCAGTGGCTTCGGGCGCGGGGTGCGAAGGTTCTCTATCGAAACTACCGCGCTCCTCAGGGTGGCGAGGTGGATATCGTCGCACGTCGTGACAAACTGCTGCTCTTTATCGAAGTCAAGACCCGACGCGCTGGCGGCGTGGGCCGACCATTGGATGCGGTGGATCGTAGCAAGCAGGAACTCATCGAGCGTGGTGCGAATTCTTGGCTCAAATTGCTCAAGACCCGACGCATTCCCTGGCGTTTTGATGTCATCGAAATCATCCTCGAAGAGGGAGAAAAGCCCCAGGTGCACGGGGTGGAGAACGCCTTTTGACCGTGGCAGGGGATTTTTTTTTCCACAGGCTTGCCAAGTGCCGATGGGATTTGCACAATCCGCCTGAGATTTTCCCACGACTGTAAAAAACACCAATCACCATGCCTGAAATTACCGACAAAGAACTGCCTCAATCCGCTCGTGCCTACTGGCTCAAGGCTCTCGCTGCGGTGGAAGTGAAAAACCACGGCTACGCGGTCACCCTGCTGCAAGCGATTCTCAAGGACAATCCCGGCTTTTTACCCGGCCGCGAACTGGTGCGCAAATGCGAAGGTGTTCTGACCGGTGGTCCGAAGAAGAAGCAGAAAATTTTTGGTCTCGAATCCGGCGGTCCCGGGATGAAACTCCAGGGAGCCGCCAAAAAAGATCCAGTTTCCGCCGTGACTCTCATCGAAAAAGAACTGGAAAAGGATCCGTTCAATGATGGATTGAACGATCTCCTGCACGACTGCCTCGCCAAAATGGAGTTGTTCGATAGCGCCGCCTTCGCCTTGGAAACCGTGCGCAAAGGCCACCCTGACAACACCAAAAACATGCACAAGTTGGCGATGTTTTACCTCCTGCGTGGTCGCGCCGATCTCGCTGGTGACGTCTACAATGACATCCTGAAAACCGACCCCACCGATGGCAAGGCCGTCAAGGGGGCCAAAGACTGTGCTGCGCAGTATTCGATGCAGCGCCAGAATTGGACAGAAAATTCTAGTGTCAAGGATCTGATGAAGGACCAGAGCGAATTCCAAGAACTGGAAGCTGCCTCACGCGCCGGCATGACGAAGGATCAGATGTATGAAAAACGTGATCGTCTGATCGCGCGCTACAATGAGGCTCCGAACAACCTCGGCAATGCGAAAGAACTGGCTCACATTTTCGAACAGCTCGAAGATTGGGAAAACGCGACCACTTTTTATGACTGGGCTTTCAGCCTCAGCAATGGCGATGCCGCGCTAAAAACCAAGGGGCGTCAGATGTCGGATAAGTTTATCGCCCAGCAAATGGCTTCCCTGCAAGCCGCCGTGGAGGCGGATCCTGACAACGCCGAACTGCGCGCGCAGCTCGACGAAGTGCTCAAGGCCCGTTCCGCAGAAATGGTGGCGAATGCCAAACAGCGCGTGGATGAAAACCCCACCGACCCGCAATTGCGTTTCGAGCTCGGCAGCGCCCTCTACAATGCCGGAGATTACAGTGCCGCCATTCCGCATCTGCAACAAGCGAAGAGCAATCCACACATCCGCACCAAGGTGCTGCTGCTACTGGGGCGCACCTTCAAGGCCAAATCGATGTTCGACCTCTCCCTCAAGCAGTTGACCGATGCCATCGCCGATCTTCACGGTATGGACAACATCAAAAAGGAAGTGCTCTACGACAAAGGCCTTATCCATGAGGAAATGGGCGACAAGGAGTCCGCGCTCGACTGCTTCAAGCAGATCTACGAGGTCGACTACGGCTACCGTGATGTCGCTCAGCGCGTGGAATCCTCGTATTCCTGACGCGACTGTGCATCTTGATCTGCCGCACAAAGCGATCGAACCGCTCACCTCTGCTTGGGATGCCAATTCCTTCGTGGCATGATTGCAGCCAACCACAGCAAACTTGAGCCTAGCGGTTTTCTCGTTTGACCTCATATTGTGAGGACTCGGATCACATTCGAATCCGACATCTTTGCCAAAGATCAGGGATCGACTGCGCAAAAAGCCACACGATGGCACAGCGACAAGGCAATGCTGGCGTGGCATTTCACAACTCGTATGGATTTGCGATTGAAAATCAGGAATCCAGATTGGGCATGGGAAGGATTTCCGCAATTTCAAAATCAATCACACAGAATCTGCCGAGTTGTGGCGAGTAAGTGATATTGCGTGGCTCTGCGTCGCCATGACGCACACCGAAATCCCGCTCCAATTCGGCAAAAATTTGCTGCGCTTTTTCCCTAGTGAGATTGGGCACTGGGCTGCCACAGTTGGTGCTGACAAAATACAACTCCTCCGGATATTGCTCGAGCAGATGTGGCGTGTAGGGGCAACCGCGCTGTTCCAGCAACTTGAGAACGGCGACTTCGTTAGCGTAGCGCTGGGCGGCATCGGTGCCGCGGAAACGCTTATGAACCCGACCGTTCCAGTCGATGCGAACATGGGCTCGAATGCCATCTTTCAGATTGCGCATGATGGTTTCGTTAGAGTGAGAGAATGAATCGTGCGGCAGTAAAGTAAATCAGCATGCCTGTCACATCAACCGTGGAAGCCAAGGAGGGTGACGATACCACAGCGGGGTCGAGTCGGATCGCACGAGCGCCTAATGGAAGCAAGGCCCCAAGCAAGGTCGAGGAAAAGACCTGAAGAAGCAAAGCACCGCTGACCGTGAATGCCAGACGCGTGTAGGTTACCTCGTGCTGTTCCTGCATCAGAGGAAGCAGAAAGTAGATGAACAGGCCCATAGCCAAACCAAGTGTGGCGCCGAGGAGAAGGCCGGTTTGCATTTCTTTCCATGCGATGCGCAGAGCTGTGCCGGGATTGACCTCACCCAGCGACATGGCTCGAATCACCATGGTTGCAGCCTGACCGCCTGAATTTCCTCCTGCAGCCACCACCATGGGAAGAAACAAACTGAGCACGAAGGCCCGGTCGAGCACGGAGCTGAACCGATACATCACATATCCCGAACAGATGGACACGAAGGCAAGAACCACCAACCAGATCACTCGGCGACGGAAATGACTTTGCGCGGAAGTGTTGAGGTAGCTCAACTCCGACTGCTCCCCACCGATGGCGGCGAGTTTTTCGAGGTCCTCGGTGGACTCTTCCTGGAGAATTTCCATGGCATCGTCGTAGGTGATGACACCTAACAGATGATCAAACTCATCGACCACCGGAAGCACGATCAGGTCATATTTGGAAAGCATGCGGGCCGCCGCTTCCTGGTCGGTCGTGGCCAACACGCGCTCATCAGCATCCTCCATGATGTCATGGATCATCGTCGCCCAGGGGTGAAATGCGAGATCACGCAAGCGGACCTTGCCGACAAGTCGACCTTCTTCATCGACGACAAAAATGCGCGAGAGTGTCTCTGCGGAATCCTGATGCCGGCGCAACACCGTGATGGCCTGCTTCACAGTCATGTCCGCTGTGATACGACCGATGGCGGTGGTCATGCGGCCACCGGCAGTTTCCTCGTCATACTTGAGCAGATTCCTCGTCAGTTGCTCGTCCGCAGGCCCCAGTAGGGAAAAGAAGCGACGCTGATTTTCCGGAGAGACGATTTGAAAAATGTCCACGCGATCGTCGTCGGACAAATTGCCCAAAATGATGCGGAGCTGCGCCGGTTTGAAATGCAACAAGGCCTCCTCGATCAGAGTCCATGGCAGTTCACCGATGACATCCGTGGCTACTTCCGGCCCTATGGTCTGGAGTAGAAAATCACGTTCTTCATCGGACAGATTCTCATACTCGTGAGCCAAGTCGGCATAGTGGATCTCGATCGCCACGGCCAGCAAAGCGGAGGGGTCTCGCGCCTCGATCGCGAGCCGCAGCTTGTCCAAATCCTCCAATTCCATTTCCTCCGACACAGCGCCAACCATGCGCTTCTGCGGCGCTTGTCGCAAGGGCAAATCCGCAATTTTCAGGGACCGTGTTGTTGTTTTTGCATTGCCGATATCAGGTCCTCGCCCCTAATCTGCGCGCCACATGAACATCGTCGCATTATTTTCCGGACAAGGCGCTCAGAAAGTGGGCATGGGCAAGGACTTTTACGAGACATCCGCCACCGCACGCGCCATGATGGACGAGGCCGATCAGGTCTTGGGATTTTCTCTGACAAAAATCATGTTCGAGGGACCTGAAGAAGAACTCACTCGCACATCGCGCTGCCAGCCCGCGCTCTATCTTCATGGTTTGGTCGCCATGACCCTGCTGGCCGAGCGCGTTTCGCGATTGAACATTGATGCCGCGGCAGGACTTTCGTTAGGAGAATTCACCGCACACGCCGCAGCCGGCACGTTTTCTTTTGCCGATGGCATGCGTATTGTAGCCAAACGTGGTGCACTCATGGAGGAGGCCTGCGAGAGCACCGAGGGCTCGATGGCTGCGCTGCTCGGGGGCGAAGTGGATCAGATTCGCGCATTGGCAGCGGAGTGCGATGTAGACGTCGCCAATTTCAACGCACCGGGGCAAATCGTGCTATCAGGCTCCGTCGCTGGCATCGCAATGGCCGTGGAAAAAGCGAAGGACTTTGGCATACGTCGCGCCATACCTCTCAATGTGGCCGGCGCCTATCACTCACGTCTGATGCAGTCCGCACAAAATCAATTGGCGACCGAGCTGCAGGATGTGCCCATGCAATCTCCGCGTGTGCCGGTGATCTGCAATTTTGGTGCCTCGGTAGTGCACGATGTGGCCGAGATCCGCACGATGTTGGAAAAACAGGTCACAGGTTCGGTGCGCTGGACCGAGTCGATCCAATGCCTGCGCGCTATGGGTCACACACGCTTCATTGAATTTGGCCCCGGCAAGGTCATCAGCGGACTGGTAGGGAAGACCGATAAGGAGGCACAGATTCTGTGCATCGAAGACCTCGCCAGCCTAGAAGCAGCCGTGGAAATGTGGGGTTAACGCAAAGAAAATAAAAAAAGTTCATTTTTTCTCATTTTCTTATTGCCAAAACTTCATCGAGCCCCTAGTTTCCGCGCGCCCGAGTGAACGGGGAGCGGTAGCTCAGTTGGTTAGAGCGCCAGCCTGTCACGTTGGAGGCCGCGGGTTCAAGTCCCGTCCGCTCCGCCATTCGTTTGGGTGTTTCAACTGATTTGTTTTTGTTTTTCAATGTTTTTGCAATCGGCTTCCTGGCAACAGGAAGCCGTTTTGTTTGTCCCCGATTGGAGTCGGGCAAATCCTCAAAGATCCGGCCAATCGTGTTTCGGATAACGCCCAGCTAGGTCTTTTTTCATTTGCTTGTAACCTGAATTCCAGAAGCTGGACAGGTCCTTCGTCATTTGCCAAGGCCGCTGGTTCGGCGCGCAGATGTGCACCAGCAGTGGAACTTTACCGCCACAAATGCGCGGCGTTTCCTTGGTGCCGAAAAGGTGTTGCACCTTGACGGCAATAAACGGATCACCCTCGGATGGATAGGTGATTTTCGCGCGACGTTCTGCACTCAACTTGAGCCACTCGGGCGCGTGCTGATCTAACAATTGTTGTTGTTGGTAACTGAGCCACTCTCGCAGAACAGGCCAGACCGGTGCTTCCTTGATATCTTTATAGGCTACGGAGCCGTGGCAAATTTGCGCGATCGCAGCAATGCGGTCGTCATGCGTCCACGATGGCAAACCAAGTTCGGGCATGACACGCGATACCAAATTCAATCGCGAGGTCCACTGCTCCACCGCATCATCCCAATGTTTCAATGTCAGCTCGCCGCTGATCACCCGCTCGGCCAGCATTTCGGCCGCCAGCGATAAATTCACACCTTGATCGGACTCTTTACTCTCTAACGTAAGATCGCGGAAGCGATTCTCCTTGCGCGCTACGACCCTTTTGCGCATGTCATCCCACGCCACACCATCACTGGTGTGCATGTCAGAGGGAAAAAATTCCTTGAGCCAGTCCAGTTCGATCGCCGTCGCGCGGCGTAGGTGCACGGTGACTTCACGCCCCTCGACCTCGGTCATTTCCACGGCAATGAAGGCAGCGGCGTTTTTGGCGATCGATTGATCATCCAGCTTGCCACGTCGCTGCCCACTGACCCTACATGCCAAGGTTCCGGCACTCAGACGCACTGCCAACTGATCGCTGAATGCCGCGAGCATCGCATGACCGATCGCCGTCGCGTGCGCCACGAAGTCGACTCGCTCCACCGGCCAGTGCTGTTTTTTTGCCAGAGTGAGCAATCGCTCGAAGCCTTGCACGAGCTCGCGCGCGGCTCTGCCGGAAATGCCCGCCGCACCGCATGCTTTGGGATCGAAATGCAGGTTCTGCGCGGATTGCATCGCCTGATACTCGGCGGCGAAATCACTGCCCGCACCGGGAAAATGGAAATCCTTGCGCGACACATTTCCTCTGCCCGTGAAAATCAGCTCGCCCTGCACTGCAGCCGCGATGAAACAGGCCTCAGCCACACAGCCTTGTTCCAGACCAGCGATCATCAATCGGGAAAAACGCGGTGCTACCGGAATGGCAGCCATCGCTTTCCCGTGCTCGGTCAATCGGCCTTGCAGATCGAGTGCATCCAGTTGTTCTAACAAAATAGTGGCACGGTGCAGGGATTTTTCGATAGGTGCATCCAGCCAACGAAATCCAGCCAAGTCCTCCACCCCTGCCGCTTTCAGCAATAGCATCGTCTCCGCGAGATCAACTCGATGGATCTCCGGCGCATCAAAAGCGGCGCGATGGGCGTGACCACTCTCGCTCCACAATCGGTAACACTGCCCCGGTGCCGTGCGCCCAGCACGACCTGCACGCTGCTCGGCAGAAGCACGTGAAATTTTATGAATGTGCAGGGTATCAATGCCGCGCCGGGCATCGAACGAGGAAATGCGAGCTAGTCCCGAATCGATCACGGTGCGCACGCTATCGATGGTGAGAGATGTTTCGGCGACATTGGTGGCAACAATGATCTTAGGCGTGCTGGAAGGCTCGATGGCGAGTTCTTGCGCACGCGGAGGTAGAGCACTGTAGAGCGGATAGACGTTCCACCCTCGCGCAAATGACGCATTTTCTAACAGCTCGCAAGTCTTGCGGATTTCATACGTTCCTGGACAAAATACCAAGATATGTCCCGGTTCTGGTGTCGCGATCGCCTCCTTCACCACTGACGCGATGCGCTCCCACAATGGCGTCTCGCGCGGCGGCCCGCCCGTTCGCTGCACGGCGGCAGGGCGCTCGGGGCGGTAGTGGATGCTAACCGGATAGGTGCGCCCGCCGGTTTCCAGCGCTGTCATGTTCGGCCCGAGATAATCCGCCAGTCCCGCCGTTTCCAGCGTGGCGCTCATCACCACCACCCGCAAATCTTTACGCGCCCCATCCTGCAGATTCAAACAACGCGCTAATGCCACATCCACTGCTAGGCGCCTTTCATGGAATTCATCAAAAATTACCGTGCCCACCCCTCGCAGCTCCGGATCCTCCTGAATCCAGCGTTGGAACACACCATCCGTGAGATAAATGATCCGCGTCGCCTTACCATAGCGGGTGTCATAACGCACTGCGTATCCAACATTCTGCCCAACTTCGCCGCCCCGCTGTTTTGCCACCCATGTCGCCAACAAACGTGCCGCCATGCGTCGTGGCTCGATCACCAAGGTCATATCTTCCGACCCCGGAGGCGTTAAAAACGACGGCACACTGGTGGATTTTCCGGATCCGGTCGGAGCCTTCAACAGAATCCTGCTCCCCGTCTGAGCGGCACGGATTAGCGATTCGCGAATGTCATCAATGGGTAAAGCCACGGCCATCTGTTAGAACCGGAAATTTTCTCCCAAGTAGTTTTTGCGCGCGACGGGATCGTTGACAATTTCCTCCGAGGTTCCTTGAAGGATCACATGGCCGTCGTGGATGAGAAAGGCGCGATCGACGATGGTGAGCGTCTCGCGCACAGAATGATCAGTGATCAGAATTGCCAGTCCGTCCTGATCGCGGAGCTCCTTGACGATGCGCTGGATGTCTTCCACGGCCAGCGGATCCACACCAGCGAAGGGCTCGTCGAGCATCAATACCTTGGGGTTCGAGCACAGCGAGCGGGCGATGGCGAGACGGCGCTTTTCCCCGCCAGAGAGAGTGATCGCAAGGGAATGGCGGAGTTTTTCAATGCCGAAGCGATGGAGCAGATGATCGGCCGTATCGAGACGTTGCCTGCGATTGAGATCAGCGCGGGTTTCGAGAATCGCAAGCAGGTTGTCCACCGAGGAAAGATTGCGAAAGATCGAATCCTCCTGCGGCAGATAGCCGAGACCAAGACGCGCGCGGCGATACATGGGCATGCGGGTGACATTCTTCTCATCGAGCACTACGGAGCCCTGATCGGGATGGATCAATCCAGCGATCATGTAGAACGATGTGGTCTTCCCTGCTCCGTTCGGACCCAAAAGCCCCACGATCTCACCGGCGTTGACCGTCAGTGACACATCATTCACAACCTTGCGTTTGTTGTATGATTTGCTGAGATGAGTGGCGGTGAGAAGAGGCATGGGCTATCGCGGATTTTTGTTAGAAGGCATAGTAAGTCTCGCGTTCCAACCCTCGGACATGGTGAAATCTTTCGTTTTAAGGTTGAAGCGCAGCCAGGCATTGGGCGACGCCGACTCGAAGCGACTGTTGACGCCCTGTTGAAAGACCAATTTGCGGCCCTTGAGATGAAGCTCTTCCTTCACCATTTCATACACCACCTCGTCACCCGAGGCGAAATTTTTCACGCCATCTTTGTCCATGGCTTCCAAGGCGACGCCGCCGCTGCCGAACAACTGCCTGATGTCACCCAGCGAATTCGTTGGAGAAACATCCGAGTTCTTTTTTTCATCAATCGTTTTTTGGGAAGAATCAGGTTTTTTTCCTGAGCTATCGTCAAACAGGATTTTCACTTCGCCCTTCACCGTCATGGCATACTGTGGATTTCGTACAGTGATGTCCTTGAGCAGCGTGAGCGAGGCCGTTTTGCTATCGTAAAATACGCCGCCTTTGCAGGCGAAACCGAGCGCATCCGCGGCGGGCAGAAACTGCGGAATCTGCTGCACGGGATCCACGGGATTAACCACCGCATCGGGTGCTGGAGGCAGCAGAACTGGAGCAATGGTGACGCTGTTTCTTTTAGCAAATTCCTGCAACTGGGCGTCGATCTCGCGAGTGCGAGGTGTCACAGAGTAGAATGCATCCGGCGCGGGGGAAGAGGCTGGTGTCACGCCTTGGGCTGCCGCTTGAGCCGTGAGGGCCGTGGCAAGCATCAGGGATTGTCGGGTACGGTTCATGGCGATGGTTTCATCGGATTGCGGGTTGATAAAACCATGCACGGGAGGCAGCAAAAAAGCCGTGTGTTCCGATTGGTTTTTTTCGATTTTAGTGATCAGCCCTTGGCTGTGAAGCAGAAAATTGGCGGAAAGCGCATCCACCGCGGAATCGCTTCGCAAGGTGCTGGTGGCCAGATCATACCGACACTGCGTCATGGAAAACCAAGAGCGATTGAGAGCTTTGTTGCTTCGTGAGGAGATCAGGTGCAACGTGATGTTTTCCGCTGTCATGCTTTTCAGCGACTCGACGACCATGCGGTCCGCCCTCAGCACCATCGAAGCTTTTTTGTTTTCATCGTAGCGGGGAATCAGGAGATCCTTGATGATGGATCCTGGCTCCATGCGTTCCAAGAGGGCGTTCAAATCGTTGGCGCGCGCAACATGACAGGTCCATACCATCAGCGGCAGGACGATGCCCCCGCGGAGCAATCGCATGCTGTTGCGTGATCGCGTCCAGAGCTCATGCATGGGCGGCAAGATGCAATGCTTGAAGTTTGATCAGCAGCGGTTCCATATCAGCAAGAGGAATCTGGTTCGGTCCATCCGAGAGAGCCGCGGCCGGATTCGAGTGAGTTTCCATGAACAAGCCGTCGATCCCGGTGGCGATCGCCGCCCGCGCGAGGACCGGAGCCAGTTCGCCATCGCCCCCCGTGGAACCTCCATTGCCGCCCGGGCGCTGCACCGAGTGGGTGGCGTCGAAAATCACCGGAATACCCTCCTTGCGCATCCAGTAGAGTGACCGCATGTCCGCAACGAGATTGTTGTAGCCGAAGGTGGTGCCGCGTTCGGTGAGGAAAAATTTCTCACAACCGAAACTGCGCATTTTATCGGCGATGTTGACGGTGTCCCAAGGTGCAAGGAACTGCCCTTTTTTCACATTCACCACACGACCGGTTTTAGCGGCGGCTTCTAACAAATCAGTCTGGCGGCACAGAAACGCAGGGATTTGCAGGATATCGATATGCTCCGCCGCAATTTCCGCCTGCTCGGCGGTATGGATGTCAGTGGTGACGGGCACTCCCAATTCTTTGGCGATTTCACCGAGAATGCGACAACCTTCCTGAGGACCGGGACCGCGGAAAGAAGACACGGAAGTGCGATTGGCCTTATCGAAGGATGCTTTGAAAACAAAAGGCGCGCCGGTGAGGTCGGTGATTTCCTTGAGGGCCCTGGCCATTTCCCAAGCAAATTCCTCTGTTTCGAGAGCGCAAGGTCCCAAGATGAAAAAAGGAATTCCAGTTCCGGCCTGAATGGAACCAAACGTGAATGGATGAGGAACGGGTGCGAGTGACATCAGAGGTGTTTTTGGTAAAGGCTACGAATGTTGGCAAGAGCAGCTTGGAGCAACTTGACCTCATGCGCGGTGAGATTGTCTTGCGTTTTGACTTCCAACATTTCGAGGCAATCGAGAACGGACTTGGCGGCTCGGAGATTGATGCTTTTCTCCCCCGTGGCCGGATGGGGAATTTG